>JAHDBV010000019.1:18567-64596 GCA_020630195.1 Acidimicrobiales bacterium | reverse complement strand
ACACCGAGGCCGACCATGGAGGCCATCTGCGGCGCCCAGCTCGGGATGTCGACGAGGTAGTTGATGAGCGACATCGAGGAGATGCCGAGCGCGAGGCCGAACAGCGCCATGCCGATGGGCAGACCCATGGCGATCACGGAGCCGAAGGCGACGAGCAGGATGATCACGGCCATGAACAGGCCGATGATCTCGCCGACACCGGTCTCGGGCTGCTCGAACGACTGGAACAGTTCGCCACCCTGCTCGATCTGGAGCATGGTCTCGCCGTCGCGCAGCTCCTCGCCGAGCTCCTTGAACCGTTCGAGGTCGGCGAGGGAGAGCTCCTCGAGGACCGGGTACTGCACGCGGATCACCCCGATCCGACCGTCGGGCGAGACCGAGCCGCTCATCGCGGCGATCTCCGGCCCGGCGGCGAGGGCGCCGGCGGCGTCGGAGACCCCGACGACGTTCTCGAGGGCCGCGGCCTCGGCCTGGATCTCGGCCAGTTCGGCGACCAGCTCGGGGTCGGTGAAGAACGAGGCGTCGTCGTCGAGGGGGGTGACGACGATCTCGGCCGACAACCCGGCTCGATCGTTCTGCGCTTCGGACAGGACGTCGATCGCGATCTGGGAGTCGAGTCCCGGCACGGAGAAGCTGTCTTCGAGCTCCTTGCCGAACGAGACGGAAGCGCCGATGACGGCCATGGCGGTGACGAGCCAGAGGCCGAGCACGACCCAGGGTCGTCGGGCCGAGAAGCGCCCGAGGCGGTAGAGGGCGTGGGACATGTGAGGTGGACTCCTCGTGTGTGGCCGCCCACCGGGGCGACCGTCTGACGGTCAGTGTGTCGAGCCGGGACGACGGCGTCGTCCTCCCGGAGAACGATCCGGACCGATCTCTTCCGATCGGCCCGGATCGTCGGTTGATCAGGGGACGAGCACGATCTTCCCGACGGTGCGACCCGTCTGGAGATGCTCGAAGGCGTCGTGGACCCGGGCGAGCGGGAGTTCGCGATCGACGACGGTGGTGAGTCGGCCGTCCTCGAGGCGTTCGACGAGGGCGGCGAGGCGTTCGGGGGTCTCCTCGGCCACGAACCAGGAGAACGACGGCTTGCGGAACGCGAACCGCAGCGCGGCCCAGCCGACGCGGAGCATCGGGCGGGCGATCCGTCCGTCCTTGGGCATCCCGAGCACCATCCACACACCGTCGTCGTGGAGCATCGCGGCGGCGTCGGGAGCTCGGAGGCCCACGAGGTCGATGACGAGGTCGGCGCCGTCGATCGCGGTGGCCGGATCGGTGGTCGTGTAGTCGACGACGACATCGGCGCCGAGGGAGATGACCGTGTCGGCATTGCGGCCGGAACAGACGGCGGTCACGTGGGCGCCGAGTTCGTGCGCGAGTTGGACGGCGTAGTGGCCGACGCCGCCGGAGGCCCCGTTGACCACGACCCGCTGGCCGGGCTGCACGGCCCCGTGTTCGACCACGGCCTGCCACGCGGTGACCCCCGCGATCGGCAACCCGGCGGCTTCGACGGCCGAGGTGGTGGACGCGATCGGCACCGTGGCCGCGGCCGGGAGCGCGAGGTACTCGGCGAAGGCACCACCTCGGGACACCAGGACCCGATCACCGACGGCACGGTCGACCACATCGTCGCCGAGGGCGACGATGGTCCCGGCGGCGTCGGATCCGGGGATCGGCCGATTCGGCGCCCGGAGACCCTCGGACAGGCGCATGATCATCGGTTCACCGGTGATGCGATGCCAGTCGGCCGGGTTGACCGAGGCGGCCTCGATCCGGACGAGCACCTCGCCGGTCGCAGCGCGGGGCACCTCCACCTGTTCCACCGTGAGCCGCTCCGCCGGGGTGCCGTAGCGACGCTGGCGGACGGCGGTCATGAGGGTGGTGGGCTGCTCGGTGGGGGCGGACGAAGTGGTGGGGATGGTCACGGTCATCGGGGTCTCCATGTCGGCGGGCGAGAGCGGGCTGGTCACCCGCGAGGATGGCGGCGTACGGTGTACGCATACGCTGTACGTCGCACTCTACGTACGATGTACGTTCCTGGCAACCCACTTTTTCTCGCTACGTTCGCCGCCGATGACACCCACCCCCGATCGCACGCCACTCACCCGGGAGCGGATCCTCGACGCGGCCATCGACCTGGCCGATCGGGACGGACTGCGATCACTCAGCATGCGCAAGCTCGCCAAGGCGCTCGGGTTCGAGGTGATGTCGCTCTACAACCACGTCGCCAACAAGGGCGACCTGCTCGACGGCATGGTCGACGAGATCGTCGGCCGCGTGCCCTACCCCGCCCCCGACACGGGCTGGCGGGATGCGATCAAACAGAACACCCTCGGCGTCCACGAGGTGTACCAGGCCCACCCATGGGCCGCCGCTCTCGTGGCGAGCCGCCTGCCCGGCCCGAACCGCATCGAGCAGATGGAGTGGCAACTCGCCACCTTCGCCTCGAGCGATCTCCCCGAGCCGATCGCCCACCATGCGTTCCACGCCGTGAACAACCACCTGCTCGGCTACTCACTCGCTGCGGAACAGATGCCCGGCGACGACGATGCGGAGGAGATGATCGAGACCTTCGTGGCCCGCCTCGACCGCGAGCGTCATGCCCACATGCTCCACCACATCCAGCAGCACCTCGAGCCGGAGGACGATCAACCGACGAGCTCGTTCGAGCTCGTCCTCGATCTCATCCTCGACGGCCTCGAACGTTCGGCCTGATCGCCATCGGGTGGGGCCACCCTCACCCGCAGCGCGTCGACCCACCCCCGACGCGTCCCGGCACCCGCTCCGGCGCGGCACCGGCATGCGACGACGCCCACTCGGCGACGGCGACCATGACGGGTTCGAGATCCCGACCCTTCCCGGTGAGTGCGTAGGAGCCGTCACCCGCTCGCTCGACGATGGCCTCGTCGACGAGCTCGGAGAGTCGGGTGTCGAGCAGCCGATCGGACAGACCGGGGACCTGCGATCGGACCTCGGAGAAGCGGGCCGGCCCGGCGGCGAGCACCCGCAGGATCGATCCCGTCCAGCGGCGGCCGATCACCTCGATCGCGTGCTGGAAGAAGGGGCAGTACCCCCCGCCGTCACCCGTCCCGGTGGCCATGTCAGACACACAGCCACCGTAGACGGGTGCGGGGCGGGCGGCCTCAGGCGGCGACCAGCTCGGCGATCCCACCACGGGTGCGCTCCACCTTCTCGGGGTCGTACAGCTGCCCACCTGCGTCGATGACGGTGATGTCGGTGAACCCGAGGAACCCGAGGAAGGTCCGCAGATGGGGCGTCGCATGGTCGGCGTCGGAGTCGACCGGCACACCGCCGGAGGCGACGGTGACGAAGACCCGCGTGCTCGAGGGGAGATGACCGACCGGGCCGTGCTCGGTGTAGGAGAAGGTGCGACCGGCACGGGCGACGAGGTCCATCCACGCCTTGAGCGAGCCGGGCACGCCGAAGTTGTAGATCGGTGCGCCGATGACCAGGACGTCGGCGGCCTCGAGCTCCGAGATCACCTCGTCCGCGAGCGCACCGACGTCGGCCTGGGCCGCCGAGCGGCCGTCATCCGGTGTGTTGTTCGCGACGAGCCGGACGTGATCGAGCACGGGGAGGACCGTCAGATCCCGGGTCACGACCGTGGCGTCGGGATGTGTGGTGAGCAGCTGCTCGACGACCGTGTCGTTCAGTCCGTTGGTGACCGAGGCGTCGCCGCCGGCGGAGGAGTCGAGTCGCAGGATGGTGGTCATGGGAGTGCCTTTCGGGCCGCCGTCGCGGCGATCACTTACGTTTCGTATGTGCAGTGATTGAACGCCTCGACCCGGCACCGACTTCCCGATCACTCACCTTTTGTTCGTGACGTTCGACACACCGCCCGGAGATCGTTGCCGGACCGACCGACCGCCTCGGGTGACGTAGGTTCGATGCATGACCACGCCGACGCCCCCGACGCCGCCCCAGCCCCCCGGTGGGGCCACCCCGCCACCGCCGCCTGGCATGCCGCCACCTCCGGGTGCGGGTTCGCCACCCCCGCCGGCCGCCGCACCACCACCCGCGGCGGCGCCCGCCCCGGCCCCCATGGGCGGCGGCGCCGTGGCCGGCATCACCACCGAACTCCTCTCCGACGACCGCTACGCCGAGGTCGGCGGGGGTCAGCGGGTGATCCGCCAGAACAGCCGGATGCTGAAGGTGACGCTCGGGCCCGACGTGCTGGCCCGCCAGGGCTCGATGGTCGCCTTCCAGGGCGCCATCGACTTCGACTACGAAGGCTCCGGCTCGGTCGGCAAGTTCATGAAGAAGGCCCTCACCGGGGAAGGTGTGCCGCTCATGCGGTGCAGCGGCCAGGGCGAGCTGTTCCTCGCCGAACACGGCAACCAGGTCCACGTGCTCCATCTCGCCGGCGCCGGCCTCACGGTGAACGGCCGCAACGTGCTGGCGTTCGAGCCGAGCCTCGAGTGGGACGTCGAGCGGGTGCAGGGTGCCGGCATGGTCTCGGGCGGGCTGTTCAACACGCGCCTCCAGGGCCACGGCTGGGTGGCGATCACCTCGAACGGCGATCCGGTGGTGCTGCGCACCGACCAGCCGACCTACGCGGACCCCGACGCGGCCATCGCCTGGAGCTCCAACCTCCAGACCTCACTCAACCGGACCGTGAAGGCCAAGGCCCTCGTCGGTCGTGGCTCGGGCGAGGCGTTCCAGCTCGCCTTCGCCGGCCAGGGCATCGTCGTGGTGCAGCCGGCCGAAGGCAACGTGCCACCCCACAGCCACGGCGGCTGATCGACCTCCGCCATCGCCACGTTGCGCATCGAACATGTGTTCGATAGCGTGTGGTGATGGCGGAGGTGGTGGACCTCGCACAGCGGGTGCGGGCCGGAATCGAACAGGCGGATGCCGGCCGGCTCGATGAGGCGTCGCTGGCTGCGTTCGTGGCGGACCTGCATGCCCTTCGTCGACTGTGTGGCACCTGGTTGACCCGTTGCGCCGAGATGGCGTCGGCCGTGTCGGATGCGCCGGCGGCGGATGTGATCCGATCCGCCGGTGCGGTGTCTCGTCGTGAGGCAGCGGAGTACGCCCGCCGCTCCGACGCCTTGGGCGACTACGACACCCTGGCTGATGAGACCCGAAGTGGTGACCTGTCATCCACTGCGTTTGACGCGATCACCCGTGCCGGCGGATCACTCTCCGACGATGATCGTTCGGTCTTCGAAGAACAGCTGGTGTCGGCCGGTGCGACGGACCGGGCGTCCGAGATGCCGCCCGAATCGTTCACGAAGTGGGTGAACGGGATCGCCGACCAGATCGACACCGACCGCCGAGCCCGAGAACTCGCAGATCGGGAAGCGAAGAGTCAGGCCAAGACGTGGACCGATGCGTCGTCGGGGATGACGTGTCTGCGGGCCGAGTTCGACGAAGTCCGCGGCACCACGATCGACAAGATGCTCGACGACGAATGCCGCTCCATCCTCAAACGAGCCGACAAAGGCACCCGGCAGTGGTCACCCAACCTCCGAGCCGAAGCCCTCTACGAACTCATGCGGCGCGGAGCGACAGGAGAGTCCGGCCCTGCCCGGTACGCCGGGATCATCGTCGTCGACGCCGACACCGCAGCCACCGGAGAGCTTGCCGATGGTGGCGTGTGCCGGCTCGGCCCGACCGACCTCCCACCCACCACCGCCGGACGGCTCCTGTGTGACTCGACCCTGCGACGAGTCGTGCTCGACACCGACGGCGAAGTCCTCGACGTCGGCCGCAAGGTCCGCGACGCCACACCAGCGCAACGAGCCGCCCTCGAAGCCCTCTACGGCGGATGCTGCTGGCCCGGATGCGATCAACCGTTCCGGGCCACCCACATCCACCACCTCCACGAGTGGGAACACGGCGGCCCCACCGACCTGTCGAACCTCCGACCGCTGTGTGTGCGGCATCACCACGACGTGCACGAAGGCGGCTGGACCATGCAGGTCCTCCCCGGCAACCGGGTCGCCTACCGCCGTCCCGACGGCTCGCTGTGGCAAACCACCAACCCACCCGCACAGGCCGACCAGGAACAACGCCAGCGGCGACGACCGACCTCGGCGCCAACGAACTCCGAACCGGAGCCAGTCGAGACGAACCGGGACCGAGCCGTGCCTCGCGGCGCACCAGCGAACAGCAACCCACCCGTTCGAGCTCCCGATGCAGGCGCGCCCGATCTCGCAGCGACCTCGACCGCATCGAACCCGACGCCAGACGACTCCAGCCCGACGCCGCATGACCCAAGCCCGAGCGGAGAGTCGAGCACCCAGGCGACGGCCCGACCGAGGCGCAGGTCTCGAGGCCGGCGGCGGGCCGCGCCCGCAACGCTGCCGTTCTGACGGTGAGGCCCGGCGGGCCGGCCGGTCAGCTCGAACGGACGAGTCGGCCGGGGGTCGCGCCGGTCGACTCCGAGTTCGAGGCGATCTCCACGCCGGAGACGAAGGTGTGATCGATGCCGGTCACCCGCTGGAGGAAGCGGTTGCCGCCGGCGGGCAGGTCGCCGACGATCTCCGGGGAGTGCAGCACGAGCGAGTCGAAGTCGACCACGTTGAGGTCGGCCTTCATGCCCGGCGCCAGCAGCCCACGGTCGGTCATGCCGACGGTCAGCGCCGTGGCCCGGGCCTGCTTGTGCACGATGGTCTCGAGCGGGATCCGACCGTCGGGCCGGTCCCGGCCCCACCACTGCATCAGGGTGGTCGGGAAGCTCACGTCGCAGATCGTGCCGACGTGGGCGCCGCCGTCAGAGAGCCCCGGCACGGCGGCCGGATGCAGCAGCATCTCCCGCACCACGTCGAGGTTCTCGTCCGCGTAGTTGGCGAACGGGATGTAGAGCATCGCTCGACCGTCACGTTCGAGCAGGGCGTCGTAGGCGACCTCGAGCGGCGAGACACCGTTGCGCTCCGCCACTCGATCGAGCCGGTTCGACGGGTCGGGCTCGTAGACCGGCGGGTCACCCAGCAGATACATCATCGACCACTTGTGGATCAGCCGAGACGCCAGGATCGGCGAGGTCGGGTCGAGCTCGGATTCCGCGAGGATCGCCGCCCGGACCTCGGGCGTGCGGAGCTCGACGATCCGCTGCTCGATCGGGAGGCGGCGCAGCGCCTTCTCGGTGTCGCTGAAGACGAACGGACTGATCGTGCCGAGGTGGCCGAGCATGACCCCGATCGGGCGTGCCGCCACCTGGCCCCGCATCGTCACACCCCGGGCGGTGTTGGCCTCCATGCCGTCGAGCAGGGTCCGCCACTGGTCGGGGCGGCGGGGACTCTGGCCGATCGAGATCGAGATCGGACGACCCGATCGTTCGGCCATGGCCACGGCCAGCTCGAACTCGGAGTCCTCGTCGATGAAGTCGGAGATCATCTGGAGCACCCCCTTGCCGGTGGTGCCCACGGCCTCGGCGATGCCGACGAGTTCATCGAACTCGGCCTTGAGCGTCGGGGTGTTCTCGCCGAGCGAGCTGCGGTGGTTGAGGGTCCGGGAGGTCGTGAACCCGAGTGCACCGGCGGCGATGGCCCGGCGGGCCTGCTCGGCCATCTGCGCGATCTCGTCCGGTGTGGCGGGTTCGAGCGCGGTGGCCCGCTCCCCCATCACGTTCAGGCGGAGGGCCGCATGCGGGAGCTGGGCGCCGAGGTCGATGTCGTGCGGGATCGAGTCGAGCACGTCGAGGTACTCCTCGAAGCTCTGCCACGTCCAGGGAAGCCCCTCGTGCAGCGCCGTGCCCGGGATGTCCTCGACACCCTCCATCAGTTGGATGAGGCGCTCGTGGTCGGTGGGCCGCACCGGCGCGAAGCCGACCCCGCAGTTGCCCATGACCACCGTGGTGACACCGTGCCAGGAGGAGGGAGCGAGCTGGGAGTCCCACGTCGCCTGGCCGTCGTAGTGGGTGTGGATGTCGACGAACCCGGGCTGGACGAGGCGCCCGTCGGCATCGACCTCACGTCGGCCGCCGCCCTCGACGTCGCCGACCTCGGTGATGATCCCATCCGAGACGGCGACGTCGCCGTGGAAGCGATCGGTGCCGCTGCCGTCGATGATCGTCCCGTTGCGGATGACCAGCTCGTGTTCGCTCATGGCGTTCCCCCTGCCGTCGGCGAGACCCCCATGATGACGCGACGCCCGGGCTCGGGCGAGTCGGTCAGACGGGGGTGGGCCGGTTCGGGACCACCACGAGGTGCAGGACGGCGAGCGCGACGACACCGCCGAACGCGGCGGCGAGGAAGGCCGGCCGATACCCACCCGACACCACGACGAGTCCGAGCAGGGGTCCGTAGGCGGCGTTCGCGATGTCGAAGAAGGAGGTGTAGGTCGCCATCGCCGCGCCGCGTTCGGCATCGGGCACACCCTCGATCGCGAGGGGGATCAGCGACGGCGACTGGAGCGACAGACCGAGGGCGAGCAGCACGGCACCGAGCAACAGCCCGGTCGGGGTCGCCCACAACGCGACGACGAGGGTGGCCCCGATCGACACGACGATCGCGACCGTCGAGGCCCGGACGTGACCGACCCGGTCGGGTGTGGCACCGAACAGCACCCGCACGAGCACCAGCGTGATCGAGGCCGCCAGGAAGAGCAGTCCGGCGTCGCTCATCCCGACATCTCGTGCGTAGAGCGGAGCGAAGACGAGGAACCCGTTGAATCCGGCGACGCCGAACACCGTCACGACACCGGGTGCGATCGCCCGCCGGTGGATGAGTGGTGCCGGTGGCGCATCGGGGTCGCCCGGCCGGTGCGGCAACCGGCCACCGACGAGCCCGGCCGCCGCGGCGAAGGCCGCGCTCAGCAGCCACACCGACCGGTAGTCGAGGACATCGACGAGCTGCACGGCCACGACCGGCCCGAGGCCGAGGCCGACGTGGAACGAGACCAGCACGAGACTGGAGGCCTGCCCTCGCCGGTGCTCCGGGGCGAGCCCGAGCGCGAGCGACGTCGAACCCGTCACCATCGCCGCCACCCCGGTGCCGTAGAGCAGCCGGGCGAGCACGGTGCCCGGCAGGGTCGGGACGACGGCCATCACGACGAACGCGACGGCACCGAAGACGGCGCCGATCATCATGACCCGGCGGGCCCCACGGCGGTCGCTGGCCCGCCCCCACAGCACCCGGGTCAGCAGCGCCGTGAGCGCGAACGATCCCATCACGAACCCGGCGGTGGCCTCGGTTCCACCGAGTTCGTCGACCACGAACGTGGGCACGAGGGCGTTCATCGTGCCGAAGCCGAAGAAGAAGAGGCTCGACGACACCAACACGAGCACGAACGACGGCGTCAGGATCCGATCGTCGTCGCTCGCGGCCTCCTGCACCGGCGCATGTGAGCAGTGCGTCGGCTGGCCGGGCAAGTCGGTTCGGACCGCGGGCCGGGATCCGTAGGGTCGATCCATGGCCCGGGGATTCACCGCCGACGACGTCACCGACCAGATCGGACGGACGGTGCTCGTCACGGGGGCCAACACCGGGCTCGGCTACGAGACGGCACTCGTCCTCGCCGGACGGGGGGCGAGGGTGCTCCTCGGCTGTCGGTCGATCGACCGGGCACAGGCGGCCAGGGACCGGATCCTGACCCGGCATCCGACCGCCGAGGTCGACATCGTCGAACTCGACCAGGGCGACCTCGGCAGCGTGCGGGCGGCCGCCGACCGGGTGCTCGCCGAGGAGCGCCTCGACGTCCTGGTGAACAACGCCGGGATCATGATGCCGCCGAGGACGCTCACGACGGACGGCTTCGAGGCCCAGTTCGGGGTCAACCATCTCGGCACGTTCGCCCTCACCGGCTTGCTCCTGCCCGCACTGCTCGAGCGCTCGGACAGCCGGGTCGTGATCACGTCGTCCCTCGCCCACCGGGCCGGCCGGATCCACTGGGACGATCTCGACGCAACGGCCGGCTATCAACGCCAGGAGCGGTACCAGCAGTCGAAGTTCGCCAACATGGTCCACCACCTCGAACTCGACCGCCGCCTGCGGGCCGCCGGCGCGCCGACCCGGTCGATCTGCTGCCATCCGGGCATCGCCACCACCGAGCTCGGCCGCCACCTCGGTCCCGCGGCGACCGTGCTGCTCCCGGTGGTCCGTCCGTTCTTCAACTCTCCCGCCGCCGGTGCCTGGACCACGCTCATGGCCGCCACGGCCGACCTGCCGGGTGGCGCCTACGTGGGTCCGTCGAAGCGGGGCGAGACCGCCGGCCCGGCCGTCGTCGTGGAGCCGATCGATCGGGCGCGGGATCCCGAACTCGGCCGGCGCCTGTGGGAGCGGTCGATCGAACTGACCGGGGTCGATCCCGGGATCTAGGTTCGCCCGCATGGCCGACGAACCACTGCTCATCACCCGCCCCGCCGACGGCGTGGTGGTGTTGTCGAACAACGACGACCCGCTCAACCGGATGTCGCTCGAGTGGGTCGCGGCGATGTCCGAGGCGATCGACGAGGTGGCGGCCGACGACTCCGTGCGAGCCGTGGTGATCACCGCCGAGGGCACCACCAACTTCTCGGTCGGGATGAACCTCAAGCAGCTGGGCCCGGGCATCCAGGCCGCCGGCTCGATCGACGCGTTCTTCGACGAACGACTCGATCTGATCCATCGGATCGAGACGATGCCGAAGCCCTCGATCGCGACCCTGTTCGGCCACTGCCTCGGTGGAGGTCTCGAACTCCCGCTCGGCTGCACCTTCCGGGTGGCCGCGGCCGAGGGCGCGTCGATCGGGCTGCCGGAGATGCATCTCGGGTCGACGCCGGCGTGGGGTGGGAGCGCCCGGCTGGCCAAGGCCGTCGGGACGACCCGGGCGCTCGAGCTGATCCTGCGGGCCCGCACCCTCACCGGCCCCGAAGCGCTCGAGATCGGTCTCGTCCAGGAGGTCTGGCCCGTCGAGGAGCTGCGCGATCGGGCGGTCGCCTTCGCCGCCGACCTCGCCGCCCAGCCCCGCCTCGCCGTACGAGCCATGTTGGAGGCGCTCCGTGACGCCTCGAGACGCAACCTCGACGATCTCCTCGCCGCCGAGCGGGCCGCCGTGCACGCGACGATGGGCACGCCGGACGCCGCCGAGGGCATGCGGGCCTTCCTCGAGAAGCGCCCGCCCCGCTTCAACCAGGACTGAACCGGCTCAGTCCTGCGACGCCGTCGGCAGTCGCAGGCGGAACGTCGCTCCGCCGGCCCCGGGTTCGAGGGTGAGGTCCCCGCCCTGAGCACGGGCGATCCACCGAGCGAGGGGCAGGCCCAGTCCGTGCCCCCGGCTGGCCGGACCGGACCGGAATCGTTCGAACACCGTGGCGGCGAGCTCCGGGGACACCCCGGGGCCCTGATCGCTGACCACGAGCGCCGGGCCGTCGACGGCGACGACGACGGGCTGCTCCGGTGTGGCCGCCCCGTGCGCCCGGGCGTTGTCGAGCAGGTTCCGAATGACCCGCTCGGTCAGTCCCGGGTCGATGCGGGCCACCAGTGGCGCGAGCTCGAGCCGCACGGCCGGGTCGTCGTCGACGATCTGCTCGACCAACAGATCGACGCGGGTGGGGCGGCGGTCGAGGTCGAGCCGATCCGCATCCATCCGTGCGAGCGTGAGGAGATCGTCGGTGAGGCGGGAGGCGCCGGCGGCCAGTGTCGACACACGGGCCAACCGGTCGTCGGCCACCTCCTCCGCATCGAGCGGGGCTTCGGCCGTGGCCCGGATGGCGGCGATCGGGGTGCGCAGCTCGTGGGCGGCGTCCGCGAGGAACCGCTCCTGCTGGGCCAGCGCCACCGCCGTCGGGCGGATGGATCGCCCGGCCAGGATCCACGCCGCCAGGGTGCCGCCGGCCACGAGGGCGACGGCGAGCAGGATCACGCGGGTGCGGAAGTCACGCTCGTCGGCGGCTTCCCCGGTGAGATCGATCGCCGCCACGACGGCACCCCGGGTCTCCACCCCGTCGCGGAGTGCCCGGGCCTGGACGAGCACGGTCCGCCCGTCGAGTCCCTCGGTCTCGAGCCGGCCGTCGGCACCGTCGTCGATCACGGCGGCGGCGAGATCCCGGACCACCTCGTCGTCGAGCAGTGTCGCCTCCGGCCGGAACAGCAGGGTCTCCTCTGCCAGCTCGGTCACGAGATCGTCCGCCGTCTCGAGCACCCACATGCGGTAGGCCTCGGCCCGCAGGTCGTCGGGGAACTCCTCGAGCAACACCTCGCGCCGTTCGTCGAGGGTGCCCTCCTCCATCCGGAACGACTCGAGGAGCTGGAGCAGATCGTCGTCCTCGAACTCGTCGAGCACGAACTCGGCCATCTCGAACAGCTCGTCTTCGTCAGGTTCGGGGATCTGCTCGGCCGTGTCGGCGACGACGTCCTCGAAGGCGGGACGTACCGCGACGGCCACGTCGTCGTCGAGCAGCCGAGTCGGATCGGCGGGTGTGAGGCGCTGGCCGTCGAAGGCGATCGCCCGGTCGGCCGCCTCGATCTTGCGGAGCAGTGCGGCGTCGATCCGTTCGTCGCGCAGGTCGGCGTCGACACGGAGCACCACGAGGGTGAACACGGCGACGATCGCCACGGCGAGCGCCGACAGCAGCAGGGTCAGGCGCCGACGCATCTGCCGGAGGCGGCGCGCCGTGGCCGGACTCGGAGCCACGGGGGTGGTCATCGATCGGGGTCGAGGAGGAAGCCGGCGCCCCGGACCGTGGTGATCGGCTGGGGATCACCGAGCTTGCGGCGCAACGAGCTGACGTGCACGTCGACGACGTTCGACATCGGGTCGTGGGCCTCGTCCCAGCAGTGTTCGATCAGCTCGGCTCGGGAGACCACGGTGCCGGCCCGATCAGCGAGCAGCTCGAGGATGCCGCGTTCTTTGGAGGTGAGCGGCAGGAGCACTCCGTCGCGACGGACCTCGGCCCGAGCCCGGTCGATTTCGACACCGGCGACCCGGATCGCACTCGGCGCGTCACGGCCGGCACGGCGGGCCAACGCACGAACCCGGACCACCAGCTCGTCCATGGCGAACGGCTTCACGAGATAGTCGTCCCCACCCACCTCGAAGCCGGCGACCCGATCGGCGACGGCGTCGCGTGCGGTCAGGAAGAGCACGGGCACGGTCCAGCCGCCACGCCGCCGCTCGGCCACGAGCTCGAGGGCGTCGCCGTCGGGCAACATGCGGTCGGCGACCACGACGTCGTAGTCGTTGACCGACACGGCGAGATCGGCGGCGGCCACATCGGCGGCGTCATCGACGGCGAACCCGTCGGCCCGGAGTGTCCGGACGACACCGAGGCGGATGTCGTCGTCGTCCTCGATCACGAGCACCCGCATGCGTCGGAGCCTATTCGTCGAGGTCGTCGGGATCGGCGGTGGTGTCCTCGTCGAGGTCGTCGGGATCGGCGGTGGTGTCCTCGTCGAACTCGCCGTCCTCTTCGTCGTCGAACTCGTGGTCGATCAGGACCCCCGACTCGAAGCAGTGCTCGACGACGAGCACGAGGTCGTGATCGTCGACCTCGGCGATCGACGGCGCCCGATCGAACCGGTCGAAGGTCGGGCGATCGTCGGGCGGCCGCACACCGGCCTCGAACGGGCCCGGGGGCACGAGCCGGGCATCGAGCTCCTCCTCGGACAGATCCGCGCCCTCCTCGAACTCGAACCGGCCGGACTCCTCCCGGGCCGACAGTTCGACCGCAGCCGAGTCGCACAACTCGACGAGGTGGGCGGCACCGTCATCCGACGACTCGCCCCGGAGCGTCGCGGCGAGGTCGGCGGCGGCGTCCGGGTCGGTCCCTGCGTCACCCTCGTCAGCCATGACGGCGGCCGCCTCGACGACCGCTGCCGGCGACGCTCCGGCGGGGGCCTCGGCGTCGCCCGGGATGGCCAGCACCGATCGGGTCGCGACCCAGCCGAGACCGAGACCGAGCAGCACCGCCGTGACGACGAACGCCCCGGCTCGTGGACGATGCGGGGTCATGCGACGACCTCCATCGGCTCGACGCCGGGGGCCACGACGTCGGGGCCGACGCCGAGGGTGTGGGCGGCGAGGCCGGCCAGGTAGCTCCGGAAGTCGGTCGTCACGAGGAAGTTGCCGTCCCGATCGAACCGGTCGAGGGGGCTCGGTTCACCGTGGTGGCCGGCCGCCACCGACGGGCCGATGACGAACTGCGTGCCGGCGGTGCCGTGCTCGGTCCCGTTGCCGTTCCAGTCGGGCCGCCGCCCGAACTCGGTCCAGGTGGCGACGACCACGTCGCTCCACCGGGCGCCGAGCTTGCGGCGGAGGCCGTCGATCGCCCCGTCGAGTTCGATGAGGCGAGCCGGGAGGTTCGACGCCTGATCGGCGTGGGTGTCGAAGTCGCCGTGGCGGACGTGGAAGGCCCGGGTCTCGAGCCCACCGAGGATCAGGTCGGCGATGAGCTCGAGACCTCGGGCGAGGGGGCCGGTGCCGCGGGCCTCGTCGCCGTCGTCGTCGCCGAACAACTCGGCGGCCTCGGCCAGCGCGTCGAGATCGGTGGCCCCACCGAGGGTGTCGGCCACGCCGCGGACCACTCCCTGACTCGCCCGCACCCGATCGGCCAGGCTGGCCCCCGGGTCGCCCGAGGCGGTCTGGAGCCGGTGATAGGCGGCGACCACACCGGGGTGCTCGTCGATGAACGACGCCGACCAGGGCAGGCGCCCGTCGTCCGGCAACGCCACCGGGTTCCACCGCGGCCCCCACATCGACGGGCTCAGCTCACCGACGGCCAGGCCCAGGAGTGGATCGGGACGACCGGGGCTCAGCCGGTCGAGACTCCGACCGAGCCACCCCGTGCGCACCGACTCGTCGGTGGTGCCCCGTTCCCACATCTCGGTGTCGACGAAGTGGGAGAGCGACGACCCCGGGGTGCCCACACCGTGGACGACGGCGAGTTCACCGGCGTGCCACCGCTCGGCGAGATGGGTGAGCGACGGATGCAGGGCGAACGAGTCGTCGAGGCGATGGGTGCCGCTCCGGTCGATGGCGCCACGACCCCGGAGACGTTCGTAGTCGTCGCCGACCGGCACGACGGTGTCGAGGAAGTCGAGCCCGCCGGCGAGCTGGATGGTGATCAGGATCGGGCCACCACCGGTGGCCACGACCGGTGCGACGGCGGCCCGGTCGAGGGCGGCGGCGAGGCGGGGGCCTCCGGCGCCGAGCGCCGCGACGCCCCCGCCGGCGCCGAGCGCCGCGATCCCCACGCCGGCCCCACCGGCGAGGCGGAGGAACCGACGACGAGTGGTCGGGTCGGGTCGGGCGGTCATGACAGGGTCACCTCCGGTGACGTGAAGGCGAGGGCGATCGCCGCTCGCAGATCGAGGTCGGGTTCGCCGGTGCGCAGGGCCGCGCCGATCGCCTCCTCGGTGGCGAGCGACCACTCGACGACCCCGAAACGGACCATCAGGGCCTCGGTGATCGCGGCCGGCCGACCGACGAGGTCGAGGAGTGCCTCGGCGTGCGGGCTGTGATCGATGATGGCGTCGCCGATCGACGTGCCGGCGAGCAGCCGACCGGCCGCCCGGTTGGTGTCGAGCCACGGTCCGTTGTGCGGCCACCCGCCCACGTTCGGGGGCAACCCGATGCGTTGGCCCAGCGTCTCGAGCCACTCGATCGGCCCGAACGAGACGACCTCGTCGTCGAGCTCCCAGATCGATCCGGCCGCCGGATCGGGGAGCGGCAGCTCGAACCCGCGGACAGTGCGCACGACCACCTCCACCGGCTGGGCGACGAGCGCCTGGTGCACATCGTCGGCGTAGAAGGCCGGGTGGGTGAACGTGGCCCGGGCCAGGTCGGCGATGACCAACCGGTCGGCGAAGGCCGCAGCGAGGTCGTCGAGGACGGCCTCGACGGGATCGGTGCCCGCATGACGGAGCCAGAACCGGCGGGCGATGAATCGATGACATTCCGGTCGGGCGGCGAGCAGCTCGACCACGTCGTGACCGTCCAACGGGCCGACCCGCCCGAGGATTCGCTTCTCCCCGTGGTCGTGCAGGGCCGGGACGAGGCGGGTGCCGGTGGGGCGATCCAGTTCGGCGTCCCAGTCGAGCAGGTAGCCGGTGAACGCCCGACCGACCTCGACCACGTCGGCCTGGGTGTACCCGTTGCCGACGCCGAGGGTGAACAGCTCCATGAGTTCACGGGCGAAGTTCTCGTTCGGCTGGCCGACGACGGACCGGCCGAGGTCGAGGTAGGTGTTCATCGCCGGGTCGTGCACGACCGACAGCAGGAGATCGTCGAACCGGCCCGCGCCGTTGGCCCGAAGCGTGGCGAGCTGGCGGAACATGAGATCGCCGAGCTCGACCTTCTCGATGGAGGTCGCGAAGTGGCCGTGCCAGAACCAGCACAGCCGCTCGAGCAGCGGAGTCGGCGAGGTCGCGGCGTGACGGACGAACCAGAGCTGCAAGGTCTCCAGGTCGTAGGGCGAGACCCCCGGCGAGCGTGCGGGTTCGACGAGCAGCGGCGCATCGGCGGGATCGAGCAGCGCCTCGACGGTGGCGTCGATGCCACGGTCGGCGGCGGCCCGGATCTCCTCGAGCGTGCCACCCCAACCGGCACGGCGCAGCAGGTGGGCGGCGTTGCGGAGGGTGGGCTCGATGGGCATGGCGTCGTTGTACGACGGAGTCTCTGAAGAATCCGTGAAGCGCGACGCCCGACGGATCGAGTGGGCCGTTCGGCCCACGACTCGAAGGCCGGAGGGCCCGACCTCGGCCACCGGCTTCAGGCCGGGGGACCCATCGCGCCGATGCACTCCCTCGTCCCACCACCCCGAACGGGGTGGTCCCACCCCCGACACTCCGAGGTCGCCGTGTCCATCACCCCGTCGTCGTCAACACCCCGCACCGGTGGGCTCGGCCGGTTCGGCTTCCAGGCCGGACTCGCGGGCGCCGTGGCCGTCCCGTTGGCCGTCGCCGGTCTCTGGATGGCCACCGGCTCGGGCGGAGAGGTGGAGGTCCGCAGTGCCGACGCCCCGGCATCGCTCGCCATGGACGACGCCGACGAGACCGTGCGCCACGTGGTCGACCTCGGCGAGCTCGGCACCGTCGAGATCCTGGAGACCGACGGGGTGCTCGTGCTCGGCGAGGTGCAGGTGGCCGAGGGTTGGTCGGTCACCGAGTTGGCCATGGAGGCCGACGGCGCGATGCGGGTGACGCTGGCCGACGACGACGAGCAGATCACCGCCCACATCGCCACGACGGGGGTCGACGACGAGCTCGCCATCGAGGTCGGGGATCCGGAGCCCGTGGCGCCGAAGCCGGCGCTCGAGCCGGTGGCCATCGACGAGGCCGAGAAGCTCGAGGCCGGCGGCGAGTCGAAGGACGACGAGTCGTCCGACGAGGACATCGACGAGAAGGACGTCGACGAGGCCGACGAGAAGAAGGACACCGACCACCTCGACTCCGACGAACCAGCCGAGGTCCAGACCCGGGCCGAGATCGACGCCGAGGTCGGCGATGTCGTCATCGAGCGCGACGGCGACGTCCTCACCTACTCGCTCACCCGGCTCGACGCCGGCTTCACCCACCACACCTGGGCCAACGGGGCCGAGTACGTGAAGGGCTACCTGCAGAACGACACCGGCACCTACTGGTTCAAGGCCTGGATCGAGGGCGAGGAGATCAAGACCCGCTCGTGGTTCGAGAAGGCCGAGGAGAAGCAGAACGAGGACCACGACAAGGACGAGCCGTCCGAGAAGGACGAACCCACCGACATCCAGACCCGAGCCGAGATCGACGCCGAAGTCGGCCAGATCGTCGTCGAGCGGGACGAATGGACGCTGTCATATGCCGTGACGTCGGTCATGGACGGCTTCGACCGGGTCATGGTCTCCGACGGCGGCGACCAGGTGAAGGGCTACTTCACGAACGGCGAGCACCAGTACTGGTTCAAGGCCTGGATCGACGGCAACACGATCAAGACCCGTGCCTGGCACGAACAGGTCGAGCCCGAGGTCGAGGTCCAGACCCGAGCCGAGATCGACGCCGAAGTCGGCCAGATCGTCGTCGAGCGGGACGAATGGACGCTGTCATATGCCGTGACGTCGGTCATGGACGGCTTCGACCGGGTCATGGTCTCCGACGGCGGCGACCAGGTGAAGGGCTACTTCACGAACGGCGAGCACCAGTACTGGTTCAAGGCCTGGATCGACGGCAACACGATCAAGACGAATGCCTGGTTCGAACAGGTGGAGGGCGTCGACGAGGAAGCCTGAGCCGACCGACCGAGCCTCACCGCGACCCCCATTGCCGGGGGATCAACCACTCTGGGTGTGGCCCCGCCTACGTTGCGCACTTGCGGACGGGGTGGGGCCACGGTCGTTGTCAGGAGGCTCTGATGAAGCGCAACGGTTCTGGACTGGTTCGATGGATGACCGGTGTCGTGATCGCGACACTCGTCGTCACGGTGGGCGTGAGCGCCGTGAGTGCGTCGGTCGAGCTCGTCGACGCCGAGCCGGCCCCGGCGGCCGAGCCGCAGGTGTTGTCGACGACACTGCGGGCCGTGGCGCCCCGGGTCGAAGCGCCGGTCTGCCCCAGCGGCCAGTTGTTCTCCGCTGAGACCGACACCTACGCCGACGCGCTCAAGTTCTTCGGCAGCGAGGCAACGCTCTCGGTCGAGGGTTTCGATAGCTCGCTCGGCACGCTTCAGTCCGCCCGATTCGATACGACGATCGGCGTGAGGGGCTCCGGTACCTTTACCAACACGGATCCAAGCGGTTCGGCGACGCTTGAGGTCTTCGCGAGCGTCACCGCAAGTCTCGAGAACACCCTGGGTCATGCAAACATCTCGGTCGCCGAACAGGCTGATCTCGGCTTGAACCTCGGCCCAGTCGCGTTCGACGTCAGCGCCCCCTTCGAGTTCACCAACAGCTTCGGCACGGGATCGGCTGTTTTCGACACGCAGGCCGTTGCGGCTCCGTTCGTCGGCGGGACGATCGACTGGCAGCTCTCCGCTGCAGGCACGGTCGCCTATCAGACTGGCCCACAGGCCTCGCTCGACCACACGACCAACCTCACGGCGAGCGTGCGGGCGACCTACTGCTACACGCCGCCGCCGGGGACCTTCACCATCTCGAAGACGGTCGACGCCGGCGAGGGTGCGACGATCCCGACCTTCCGCTTCGCGGTCGCCTGCTCGAACGGCACCGAGCGGATCGTGAGCCTCGCCGCCGGCGAGTCGGAGACGGTCGAACTCCAGCCCGCCAACACCACGTGCTCGGTCGCCGAGCTGTTCGACAACGACGAAGCCGGCCGCTGGGCACCCGCGTTCAACGGGGAGTGCGGCCAGTCGATCGACGGTGTCGGCGACGGCGACACGGTCGCGGTCACCAACACCCTCTGGGACGTCTACGCCACCTGCCCGGCGGCGGCGTCGGGCGGCTGAGCGCTCTCAGTTCCTCGGCAACTCGTTGAACGGCGTGTTGCGGCCGGGCCCCGGCTCCCGGGGCAGGCCCAACACCCGCTCACCGAGTGTGTTCCGCTGGATCTCGTCGGTGCCCCCACCGAGACTCATGCCCCGCCCGTTCAGGAACTGGAAGGCGACGTGATCGTCGTCGAGTGAACCCTCGTCGTCCGGGTCGACCGACCACGCCAGCGACTGGGAGAACGTGACGGCCATGGCCACCTCGGCGGCGAGCCGACCCTGACGGGTCCGCCACAACTTGCCGAGTGACGGATGCGCACCCCGAGCACCGAGCCAGCTGACGATGCGCTCACCGCTGTGCAGACGGGCGAGGTCCTGGCGGATCACGGGATCATCGAGGCGACCGTGGCGCTCGGCCTGATCCCGCACGAAGCCGAACGGCATCGGCGCGCGGCCGGCACGGCTGCGGGACGACGTGTCGCCCTGCATCGAGTTGACGCCCGTCTGTCGCCGCTCGTGGGCGAGGAGCGCCACGGCCATCGACCAGCCGCCGTTGACCTCGCCGATCACCCAGTCGGCCGGGATCCGGGCTTCGTCGAGGAAGATCTCGTTGAACTCCGCCTCCCCGGTCATCATCACGAGCGGTCGCACGTCGACACCGGGCTGGTCCATCGGCAGGACGAACATCGAGATGCCGGCGTGTTTCGGTGCGTCCCAGTCGGTGCGGGCGAGCAGCACGGCGAGATCGGCGTGGTGGGCGTTCGACGTCCACACCTTCTGGCCGGTCACGATCCACTCGTCACCGTCACGGATCGCACGGGTGGTGAGCCCGGCGAGGTCGGAACCGGCGCCGGGCTCGGAGTACATCTGACACCAGATCTCCTCGCCCCGGAGTCCGGGACGGACGAACCGCTCGGCGAGCGCCTCGGTGCCGTGGTCGCGGATGGTCGGCACGGCCATGCCGACACCGAGCCCGAAGATCGTGTCCTCCCGCGGAATGCGGCCCCGGGTCGTCTCCCGCCAGACCGCCATGTGCTCGCGGTCGAGCCCGCGCCCACCCAACTCGACCGGGTAGTCGAGACCAGCGAGGCCGGCATCGAAGAGGGCGGAACGCCAGGCCTTGGCCCGGGCGACCGACCCGGTGACGCCGTCGAGCGCGTCGGGCAGGACGTCGGCGAAGAACGTCTCGATCTCGGTGCGGAGTTCGTCGGGTGTGGTCATCAGCGGACCCTCCGGGGTGTGGTCGGGTTGGCGAAGTCGGGATCCCGCTTCTCGAGGAACGAGCGGCGAGCCTCGGCGGCATCCGCTGAGGTGCGGACCAGCGCCTGGGTGCGGGCTTCCATCGACAGGGCGTGGTCGAGGGAGGCCGCATGCAGGTTGGCCCACATCACCTCCTTCGTCATGGAGACCGCGGCGGGAGCCAGTGCGCCGATGGCGGCGGCCCGCTCCAGCGCGGCGGCGAGGACGGCGTCGGGGGCGACCGGCGTGGGTGCGAACCCGGCAGCCGCGGCTTCGTCGGCGCCGACACGGCGACCGGTGAGCATCCAGTCGAACGCGTTGGCCGCACCGACGAGGCGCGGGAGGAAGTAGGACAGGCCGAGCTCACAACCGGAGATCCCCCGGCTCACGAACCCGTCGGTGAAGCGGGCGCCGGTCCCGATGATCCGGAGGTCGGCGGCGGCGGCCAGCGCGAAGCCGGCGCCGATCGCATGACCGTTGACGGCGGCGATGACGGGGATCGGCAGCTGGTGCACGGTGCGGATCATCGACGACAGGTGGTGGTGGAGGTTCTCGAAGCCGGCGAGCACCGGGTCGAGGGCCTCACCGTCGGTGCCGGCGGCGGCATCACGCGCAGCGACCCCTTTCACGTCGATACCCGCACAGAACGCCCGCTCCCCGGCACCGGTGAGCACGACCGCTCGGCACGACCGGTCGGTGGCGGCGTCGCGGAGCAGATCACCGAGACCGTCCACCATGGTCGGCGTCACGGCGTTGAGTGCCTCCGGGTTGTCGAGCGTGATCACCACGGTCGAGTCGTGCCGGTCGAGCCGCAGCCCGTCGTGTGTCGCCGCCATCGGATCCCCCTGTCGTTCGGCGGCGACAACCTAGACCCGCCCGCTCGCCGGAGACAGCTGCGATCGCCGCCGTTCGGCGGATCTGCCAAGCTCCGCCCATGACCGACGTGTTGGAACGACTCCACGAGCTCCGGGACCTCATCGGCTCCGAGGTCGGGGTGAGCGACTGGAAGACCATCGACCAGGAGACGGTGGACGCCTTCGCTCGGCTCACGGGTGACGACGGTCCGATCCACACCGACCCCGCCGAGGCGGCCGCCGTCGCGCCGTTCGGCGGAACGATCCTCCAGGGCTTCCTGATGCTCTCCCACTTCACCGGTTTCGCGAAGTCGCTGCGGATACCGGCGCCGGACGTCGCGTTCCGTCTGAACTACGGCTTCGACCGGGTCCGGATCATCACCCCCGTGCCGACCGGCAGTCGGATCCGTGGTCGATTCACCGTGGCCGGCCTCGAGACACGCGGGCCGGCGGCGGCGCTCGTGACGTTCGGTGCCTCCATCGAGAGCGACACGTCCGAGCGGCCCGCGGTGGTCGCCGAATGGCTGGCGTTCCTGCAGCTCACCGAGGAAGCCGCATGACCACGCCCGTGCTCCGGCTCATCTCCGACCACCTCGACCGTCACGCGTCGGGTCGCCCCGCCACCGAGTTCCTCGTCGACGGTGAGCTGCGTCTCTCCTACGCCGACACCAAGCGTCGGGTCGATCGGCTCGCCGCGGCGATGGTGGGCCACGGCATCGCCCGGGGCGACCGTGTCGCCTACTACGGCAACCCCTCCGCCGCCTGGTGGATCCACTTCCTCGCCACGACGAGCGTCGGGGCGATCTGGCTCGGCCTCAATCCGAAGTACACACCGGCCGAGCTCGACCACGTGGTCGGCGACGCCGAACCGTCGTGGCTCTTCTCGGCCTCCGTCGTCGACGGCGCACCGGCGCTGCCCCGCCTCGAGGAGATCCGGGCCGACCACCCCGGCATCGCCGCCCCCGTGCTCCTCGACGACGACCAGCTCGACCTCTGGTGTGGCGCAGCGGCGCCGGTCTCGGCCGACGACCTCGCCGCCCGACGGGCCGACGTCGACACCATGGACCCGGCCTTCCTCGTCTACACCTCGGGCAGCACCGGCCGCCCCAAAGGCGCGTTGATCACCCACCGCGGATCGAACCTGTGCAACGCCATCGCCGTCGACCGCAAGCACCTCGCCGACCGCCGGATGATCAACAACCTCCCGGTGAACCACGTGGGCGCGATCGGCGACATCAGCGGTCGGGTCATGACCGGCGGCGGCACGCTGTTCTTCCACGAACGGTTCGATCCGGCCCGGATGCTCCAGACCATCGAAGCAGAGCGTCTCGACACCGTCGGCGGGGTTCCGACGATGCTGCAACTGGTCGCCGATCACCCCGACTTCGAGACCACCGACCTGTCCTCCATCGAGCTCATCGCGTGGGGCGGGGCGGCCATGCCCGCCGAACTGCTGGTGCGGTGGCAGGAGGCCACCGGGGCGCCGTTCTGCACGATGGGGTACGGCATGACCGAGATGACCGGCGGCATCACCTACGCCGGACTGACCGACTCCGTCGAACTGCTCTGCACCACGATCGGACTGCCGGACGACCGTCAGGAGATCCGGGTCTGGCATCCCGACGGCCGCGTGGCGGAGGTCGGTGAGCCGGGTGAGATCCAGACCCGGGGCGACTTCCTGATGGCCGGGTACTGGCGCAACCCGGAGGCGACCGCTGCGGCGATCCCGCCCGACGGCTGGCTGCGGACCGGCGACCTCGGGGTGCTCCGGCCCGATGGGTACTACCAGATCGTCGGGCGTCTCTCCGAGATGTACAAGAGCGGCGGGTACAACGTGTATCCCCGTGAGGTCGAGCTGGCGCTGGAGGAGCACCCGGAGGTGGCGATGGCCGCCGTCGTGAGCGTGCCCGACCCGACCTATCAGGAGGTCGGGGTCGCCTATGTGATGGGCACGTCGGGGCTCGCCGTCGACGAACTCCGGGCCTTCGCGGCCGAGCGGCTCGCGAACTACAAGGTGCCCAAGCGCATCGAGGTGCTCGACGAACTCCCCATGCTCCCGATCGGGAAGGTCGACAAGGCGGGGCTGCGGGTGCGCGCCGCCGACTGAGCCCGGTTCGGCGAACGTGTTCACGCAACACCGCTACCGTGCGGGCGATGGCCCGGCCCCGAGCCACCGACGACGAACGTCGAGCGCAACGCGACCGCATCCGCGCCGCGGCTGCGGCGGTCCACCGGGAGCACGGCCTGCCCGGGGTGACGGTTCGAGCCGTGGCCGCCGAGGCCGGGGTCTCACCCGGCCTGATCTACCGCCACTTCGAGAACCTGCACGACCTCCTCCGTTCGTTGTGGGCCGAGCCGGTCGCGGAGGTCGGGGCGGCGCTCGAGGCGATGGCGGCCGGGATCGACGACCCGGTCGAGCGCATCCGGGCACTGCTCCACTCCTACGTCCGCTTCGCCGCCGAACGCCCCGAGGTGTTCCGCGGCGCCGTGCTCTGGGTCCGCCCCCACGACGCCGCCGCCCCCGACGTGCAACCCGCCGACGACCTGCCGTTCCACCGACTCCTCCACGACGCGGTGGCCGAGGCCGCAGCGGCGGGCCGTCTCGCCGTCGACGACGAATCCGCCGAGCTCGCCCAGATGTTGTGGGCGGGCGTGCACGGGGCCGTGTCGCTGCCGATCCACGTCGACATCTTCGATGTCGCCCCGGCGGAGCACCTCGCCACGTCGATCATCGAGCACCTCCTCGCCGCCATCGTCGCGACGACCGCACCATCCGGCTGACGAGGGCCCCGGCCGCCGTCGGGCCGTCTCGGTAGCGTGCGGCCCGTGCCCGACGACTCGCTGTGGCGTGACCACTCCGTACGCAACGTGCTCGTCTCGGGGTCACTGTCGACCATCGGGTTGACGCTGCTGCTCGCAGTGCTGTTCAAGCAGGTCTTCGACCTCACCGGCGACCCGCTGACGATCGGCATCATCGGCCTGCTCCAGTTCGTCCCCGCCGTGTTGCTGGTGATGGTGAGCGGCTACGTCGCCGACCGCTTCGACCGTCGCCGGGTCACCGCACTCATGACCGTGGGCCGACTCCTCTGCGCCCTCGCCTTCGCCGCCTACAGCCGCAGCGTCGGCGACGTCGCCACGTCGACCGCTGCGGTCTGGCCGATCTACGTGATCACCGTGGTGTTCGGCTCGATCGACGCGATCTCGATCCCGGCGCGGCGAGCGGTCACACCACTCGTCGTCGAACGAACCCGACTCCCCCGGCTCATCTCGGCCTCGCAGGCCACCCGGGTGCTGTCGAGCATCGTCGGGCCGGTGCTCGGCGGGGTGCTCTATTCGCGCAGCGCCGAGGTCGCCTACGTCGTCGCGGCACTCATCTGGCTCGCCTCGGTTCCGCCGATGCTGCGGGTCGTCTACGCCGTCACGCCCGAGGTCGTCACCGACCGGCCGTCGTTCCGCCTCGCCATGGAGGGGCTGCGTTTCGTGCGGCGATCCCCCATCGTGTTGTCGACGATCTCGCTCGACATGTTCGCCGTGCTGTTCGGTGGCGGCATCGCGCTCCTGCCCGTGATCGCGACCGAACGACTCGGCGTCGGCGACATCGCCTACGGCTGGCTGCGGGCCGCGCCGGGCATCGGGGCCGGGCTCACGGGCCTCGCCCTGGCGGCGCGGCCGGTGTCGCGTCGGGTCGGTCCGACGTTGCTCGTGACCGTCGCCGTGTTCGGCGCGTTCCACATCGTGCTCGGCCTCACCACGAGCTACGCGGTCGCGTTCGGCGCCCTCGTGCTCGCCGCGTCGGCCGACATGGTGTCGGTCAACATCCGCTCGACGCTCGTGCCGCTCGCCACGCCGGATGCCCAGCTGGGTCGCGTCAGTGCGGTGGAGGGCGTGTTCATCGGCGCGTCGAACGAACTCGGAGCGTTCGAGAGCGGCGTCGCCGCCCGTTGGGTGGGCGTGCCGTGGACGGTGAGCGGCGGTGGGGTCGCGACGATCGCGATCGTGGGGCTGTTCGCGGCGTTCGTCCCGTCACTGCGGCGGATCGACACCTACGACGACGTCCACCACCAACGAGCCTGACCGGCCGGCGACTCAGCCCCGGCCGACGTATGGCATGCCGTTGGCCATCACGGTCATCGTCAACACGTTGGCGTCGGGCGGCAGCGACGCCATGTAGACGATCGCCCGGGTGACGGCGTCGGCGTCCATCACGGGTTCGGGTCGGGTGGAGCCGTCGGCCTGGAGGGCGCCGCCGGCGATCCGATCACCGATGTCGGACTCGACGTTGCCGATGTCGATCTGGCCGCAGGTGATGCCGAGCTCGCGTCCATCGAGTGCGAACGACTTGGTGAGGCCGGTGATGGCGTGTTTGGTGGCGGTGTAGGGCGCCGAGTGCAGCCTCGGGGTGGTGGCCGACACCGAGCCGTTGTTGATGATGCGCCCGCCCGAGGGTGACTGGCGACGCATCCGGGCGAACGCCGCCCGAGCACAGAGGAAGGCACCTCGCAGGTTGACGGCCACCACGCGATCCCAGTCGTCGACGGAGATCTCGTCGGGTGGAGCGGCAGGTGTGAAGATCCCGGCGTTGTTGAACAACAGGTCGACACGACCGAAGCGTTCGATCGTGGTGTCGAACAGCACCTCGACCTGTCCCTCGTCGGCGACGTCGGTGGTGACGGCGAGACCGTCGCCGGGGAGTGCGGCGACGGTGTCGTCGAGGTCGGCGGTGGTCCGACCGGCGACGACGACGGTCCACCCGGCGGCCGAGAGTCCGAGGGCGGCGGCCCGGCCGATCCCACGTCCACCTCCCGTCACGACGGCGATGCGAGGGGTTGGGGTCATGGCGTGCTCCGGTGGGCGGCGAACCAGCCGAGGCCGGCTTCGGTGGTGGTGGCGGGGCGGTACTCGGCGCCGACGGTGCCGGTGTAGCCGAGACGGTCGAGCAGCGCGAACACGGCGTCCTGGTCGACCTCGCCGTGGTCGGGTTCGGATCGGTCGGGCACCGACGCCACCTGCACGTGGCCGATCCGATCGAGGTGATCGGTGAGCAGGGCGATCGGGTCGTCGCCGGCGACACCGACGTGGAACGTGTCGAGCATCAGGCGGACACCGGGGCGATCGACCGCGTCGAGGGCGTCGAGCCCCTGGGCGACGGTGTGGCAGTGGTACCCGTCGACCGCCACGACCGAGATCGGCTCGACGAGCACACCCACACCCGCCGCCGACGCGAGCTCGGCGGCGTGGCGGAGATTGTCGACGAACGTCGCTTCGCAGCCGTCGGCCCGGCCGGTGCGACCGGCGAGCACGCTGACGTTGGCGCAGCCGATCGCCTCGGCGTAGTCCACGGCGTCTCGGATCAGCCGGCGCGCCTCGGCGACCCGGTCGGGCCGGGCGGCCACGCCGAAGTCGTCGGCGCCGTTCGCGCCGAGCGCGGTGTTGAGCGAGACCATGCCGAGCCCCGTCTCGTCGAGTGCGGCCCGGATGGCGGCCGGCTCGTCCCCGTAGGGGAAGTGGCACTCGACGGCATCGAAGCCGGCGGCCGCAGCGGCGCGGATCCGTGCCGGCAGATCGTGCTCGAGCCAGAGGAAGCCGAGGTTGGCGGAGAAACGGGGCATCAGAGGCTCCGCCGGGCCCGACCGTGGGCTGCGCCAGCGCTCGCTCGGAGTTCTGGTTCCCGGATCGCCTCGCTCATGGCATCCATCGTCGCACGGTCGGGCGCCCGCCGACGACGGTGGGTGTAGACATCGGTGGTGGCCACGATGCGGGCGATCACCCACCACCGGTTCGGCGGCCCCGACGTGGTCGGGTTGGAGGAGATCCCGCGTCCGGTGGCCGGCGACGACGAGCTGCTGATCCGGGTCGAGGCGGCGGAGGTCACCAAGACCGACACCGAGATGCGCTCGGCCCGGTTCCCGGTGCAGTGGTACGCGCTCCCGATGCGGATCGCCCTGGGCGTCCGGCGCCCCCGACGCCCGGTGCTCGGCATGTACCTCGCCGGTGAGGTCGCCGAGGTGGGGGTGGAGGTCCACGGCTTCGACGTGGGCGATCGGGTCTACGGCACCACGGGTCTGCGCCGCGGTGGTCACGCCGAATACGTCGCACTTCCCGCCAAGGCGCTGATCGCTTCGGCACCGACCCGATGGAGCGCGGCGGAGTCGGCGGCGATGCCGCTCGGCGCGATCAACGGACGGCACCTCGTGGACGAGGCGGAGATCGGCGCCGGCGACCGGGTCCTGGTGACGGGTGCCGGCGGGGTCATCGGTGCCTTCGCCGTCCAGTTCGCCGTCGACCGGGGTGCCACCGTGACCGGTGTCGATGCCGACCACAAGGCCGACTTCGTCCGACGACAGGGCGCGAGCGACTTCCACGACTACCGACGGGTCGAGGTGACCGAGCTCCCCGAGCGGTTCGACGCCGTGATCGACATGGTGCCGGGGTCGTCGGTGCCGGCCATGCTCGATCTGCTCGTCGACGGCGGCCGCTTCGTCCACGGCAACCCGCGCCTGTCGACCATGGTGCGAGCGCCCTGGGTCAACCGTCGTTCCTCGAAGCGGATGTCGGTGGCGTTCGCGAACGAGTCACGCACGGCCCTCGCCGAACTCGCCGCCCTGGCCGACGAGGGCCGCATCGCTCCGATCGTCGACCGGGTGCTCCCGATGGAGGCGGCCGCCGAGGCCCATCGCCTCGTCGACACCGAGGAACGGGTCGGCGCGGTGGTGCTGCGAATCGGCTCGGATTGACGCACTGAACGCCACATGAGAGATTTGGAGAGCATTCCAAATCCAGTGGAGCCCGCGATGACCACCATCCCCGATCAACCGCTCGCCGGGATCGAACGCCTCAACTACGAGCGGTCGATCGTGGAGCACTACACCCAGGCCTTCGGCTGGCGGAGCGTGCTCAACGTGCTATGGCCTCTCGCCGGTTGGCTGACGGTCCTCACGCTGTATCGCACCGACCGGCTCGCGCTGTGGGCGGCCATCCCGCTCGCGGCGGTGTTCCTCCAGGCGTTCTACATGCCGGTGCACGAGTCGGTGCACCGGACCATCTCGGCCGGCCGGTCGCAGTGGCAGTGGCTCGACCGGGTGGTCGGCTCGTTCGGCGCGTGGATGCTCCACATGAGCTTCGTCGAGCACCGCCACATCCACCTGCTCCACCACACCCACACGAACGACGAGGGCGACCCCGACCTACTCAACGCGAAGGGCACGCCGCGCGACATCGCCACCCGGGTGGCACTCGGCGCGGTGCTGTTCCCGATCCTGCCGATCCTCGCCGTCGTGCCCGGCGGGATGAAGCTCGTGCCCGCACCGCTGCTCCAGCGCCTGGGCGCCGCCGCCGCGTTCCGCCCGCCGGAGATCCGCCGGGCCACGATGATCGTCACCTGGAGCCACCTGGCCCTGCTGTTCGTCGGCACGCTGGCCGGCTTCGCCGTCGAGGTGTGGCTGCTCTTCTACCTCGCCCAGTGGCTGGGTCGGTTCTTCCTGTCGCTCGTGTTCGGCTGGCTACCCCATCACCCCCACGGTGAGATCGGCCGTTACCGCGACACCCGGGTGTTCACGTTCCCCGGGAGCACGTTCCTCATCCGCGGCCACGACCACCATCTCCTGCATCACCTGTGGCCGACCGTGCCGCACTACAAGCTGCGGGCGTTGTGGAACGAGATCGGCCCGCACCTGGCCGCCCAGGGGGCCCGCATCGAGGGTCGGGCCGCGAAACAGCTCGGGATCCAACCGCAGTGAGCTCGGACGCGAGCCGACCGAGCACGTCACGCGGCTCGTTGCTGCGCCGGGATGCGATCGTCGAGGCGACGATCGACCTCCTCCGCGACCGTTCGGCCGACAAGGTCGCGGTCGCCGACATCGCGGAGTCGGCCGGCGTCTCGGTGGCGACCGTCTACAACCTCATCGGCTCGAAGGACCGGGTCCTGGTCGCCGTGCTCGACCGGTACGTGGGCTCGCTCGCCGCCCGGCTCCGGCCCGATGACGATTCGTCGGACCCGACCGTCGTCGACGTCATCCGGCTCGCCATCGAGGCGATCCTCGCCGACCCGGCGCCGTTCCGGGCCGTCATGCGGGAGCTCGGCCCCATCGACCTCGACGGCCATCGGGGGCTCGGTGAGTTCCTCTCGCCGCTGCTCGACGGCGTCGACTTCCGGGACGGTCACGATGCCGACGAGGTCGTGCGCCTGATCGTCTACGGGTTCCGTGGGGTGTTGTTCAGCTGGGCGCACGGCCTGGTGGACGACGAGCGCTTCGCCATCGACGGACCGTTGCTCGCCCAGCACATCGTCACCGCCGCGACCGTCGACGGCTGAGGGGCTCCGGCACGCCTCAGCGTGACACCGGCGTCTCGATGTCGGAGCGGAGCAGCAGGGATGCCCCGAGCAACGCCACGACGGACACGACGACGATCGGCGTCCATGATCCGGTGACGTCGTTGGCGAACCCGCCGACGAACGGTCCCACGCCACCGGCGACACCGAGCGCCGCGCCCTGGAGACCCATCAGCAGTCCGAGGTCGGCCTCGTCGAACACCGACCGTGCGTACATCGACTGCAGCGGTGTGGTGGCACCGAGCCCGGCGCCGGCGACGACGGCGTAGGCCACACCGGCGGGCACCGTCCCGACCAGGAGCAGCACGACGCCGATCGCCGCCATCCCGTAGGCCGCTCGGAGCAGCGTCGCGATCCCGAGCCGCTCGACGAGACCCGTGAGGCCGACCCGACCGAAGATCTGACAGAACCCGCGGAGGCCGCCGATGGCACCGGCGGCGCCGAGCGACAGGCCTGCACCGGTGAGGATCGGCACCTGGTAGACGAGCACCGAGGAGAACGCGATCCCGCCGAGCACGTAGACGGCGAGCATGCGCCGCACGACGGGACGGCCGAGCGCCAGGCGCATGGCCGTCAGCGGGTGCGCCGAGGCACCACCCCGACTGGCCGATGCGGCACCACCGGCGACGGCCGCCGCCAGGAGGACACTGACGGCCGACACCGCGGCGAGCACCTGGATCGTCGGCCGCCACCCCCACGCCGTGACGCACCAGGCCGTGGCGGGCAGGTAGATCGGCGAGGAGAGCGCACCCAGCACGGTGAGCCGGGCGATGGCCTTCTCGGGTCGGTCGGGGTGCAGGCGGGCCGCGGCGGCAGTGGTCACGCTGTAGAAGCCCGTGCCCCCGATGACGCCGGAGCCGATCGCGTACGTCGCGGCGAAGACCTCGACCGAGCCAGCCCGGCTCGAGACGAACATCAGCCCGCAGCCGACCACGGCCTGCACGAGGAACGGGCCGCGCACATCGAACCGGTCGAGCAGCCGACCACCGACGAAGCTGAGGACACCGGTGAGCACCTGGGCGAGGCCGTAGGTGAACCCGAGCGCCGTGGTCGACCAGCCGGTGTCGACCGAGATGGGTTCGAGCAACACGCCGAAGGCGTAGAACCACGAACCGAACGACGTGATCGTGACGAACCCGAGGGCGGTGACGGCGGCCCAGCCACGCTCGGCGGTGTCGGCGATCGTCACACGGCGAGCCTAGGCAGCCGACCCGACGGGCTCAGACGAGTTCCGACTCCGGAGCCTCCGCACCCTCGAGCGACGTCGCGCTGTCGGAGGTCCGGACCGCCACGATGATCACGACCACGACGAGGAGCCCTGCGAGGACTCGGAGCACGCGTGTCGGATCGAGGAGGCGCCCCGATGGCTCGGCGGCGCGACGTTCGGGCTCGTCGAGGCGGAACTCGGCACGCTCCCCGACGCTGTGCTCGAGTTGGACGGCGAGGGCCCGGTCGACGGCGTCGCCTGTCGCCCCACCACCGAGCACCACGTACCCGTGTGTGCCCTCGACGTAGACGGCCATCCGGACGACGCCCTCGGAGCCGGAGGCTTCGGAGACCACCACGCCCGGTTCGGCGTCGAGGACCCCCCGACCGTTCGAGTCGAGTCCGACCATCACGCCTGATGCCTCGGCATGGCCGAGCGACAGCGCGGTCCGTCGGATCGCGTCGTCGGTGTCACCGTCCACGAGGACGCCGAGCGTGATGGTGGATCCCTCCGGATCGACGAAGACCTTGGTCCAGGTCGCGCCGTCGCCGGATGACGACGCCAGGTCGTAACCGACCCCGATCTCATCGACCAGCAGATCCTGCGGTCGGTCGACGGTCCCGGCGGACCTGATCCAGACGGCGACGAGTGCGACCAGGGCGATGCCCGCGAAGATCGTCGTGCGACGTGCCATGTCCATGCATCGACACACGGGCCCCGGGGCTGGAGGCCCCATCGGGCTCAGACCGGTCGGTCGCCCTTCACCGTGATCCGACGCATCACCCGTCGCTGGCCGACGTAGTCGAACAGAGCGTGGTGCATGACGCTGCGGTTGTCCCACATCGCCAAGGAGCCGGGCCGCCAACGGAACCGACAGGTGAAGCGCTCGTGGGTGGCGTGACGGTAGAGGAACTCGAGCAGCGCCCGGGACTCGTCCCGGCGGAGCCCGTCGATCCCGGTCGTGAAGGCCGGGTTGGCGTAGAGCCCCTTGCGGCCCGACTCGGGATGGGTCCGGACGAGTGGGTGCCGCACCTCGTTGTGCGACTCGATCTCGTTGCGGGTCGCCATCGCCTTCGACTTCGTCGAGTACCCACCGGCGCCGTATTGCGGTCCGGCCGAATGCACGCAGACGAGGCCGTCGAGCATCTCCTTCATCGTGTCGCTCAGGGTGTCGTAGGCGGTGTGGAGATCGGCGAAGAGGGTGTCACCGCCCGCCGGTGGCACCTCGAGGGCGTAGAGGATCGACGCCATGTCGGGTTCGGGGAGGAAGGTGACGTCGATGTGCCAGCCCCCACCGAAGTTCGCCCGATCGTCGGGTTCGGTGATCACGTCGAGCACTTCGGGGTGCGTGGCGTTGCCCTCGACGAACGGGTGGGTGTCGAGTTCGCCGAAGCGTCGACCGAAGGCCATGTGTGCCTCGGGGCTCAGCTCCTGGTCTCGGAAGAACACGACGTGGCGCTCGACGAGCGCCGCCCGGATGGCGGCGATCGTGCCGTCGGACAGGTCGCCGGCGAGGTCGACGCCGCCGATCTCCGCGCCCAGCACGCCGGAGATCGGTTCGATCGTGATCGTCGGATCGGCCATGGCCGGATCGTAGGTGTGGGCGGAGCGGCGGAACAGCCCGACCCGGCCGGGCGGGCCGCGCCACACTGTCGAGATGCTGCGACTGGGCACGATCGTGATGGGGGCGGCCGACGTCGAACGGGCTGTCGCGTTCTGGGCCGGCGCGCTCGGCTACCGACCGCACCACTTCCCCGACGCGGACAACGGGTTCACGATCCTCGTGCCACCCGACGGCGAGGGAACACGGGTCGCGCTCCAGCGGGCCGACGGTGAGGCCGAGCGACATCCCCGGCTGCATGTCGATCTCGTGGTCGACTCCGCCGACGAACAGACCGCCGAGGTCGCCCGCCTCGTGGAGCTGGGTGCGACTCGGGTCGAGTGGGACTCGTACCCGGACGATCCCGACTTCGTCGTGCTCGCCGACACCGAGGGCAACCGGTTCTGTGTCGTGGATGCCGGGCATGGCTGAGCAACCGACCGCCGCCGACATCATCGAACGGCTCGGGCTCGTGCCGCACCCCGAGGGCGGGCACTACCGCCAGACCTGGGTGGCCGAGGCGGCCGACGGCGAACGCCCGGCGGGGACGGCCATCCACTTCCTGTTGGCCGCGGGCGAGCGGAGCCATTGGCACCGCGTCGACGCCACCGAGATCTGGCATCACTACGCCGGCGCACCGCTGGTGTTGGCGACGGCGGCGACCACCGAAGGCCCGGCCCTCGAGCGAGTGCTCGGACCGGACCTCGTGGCGGGTGAGGCACCGCAGCTCATCGTGCCGACCGGTCACTGGCAGGCGGCCCGGACCACCGGTGCCTGGACCCTCGTGGGCTGCACCGTCTCCCCCGGTTTCCGCTTCGACGGGTTCGAGCTCGCCGACCCGGATCTGGACATCCCGCTCGGCTGATCCCGGCTACCAGGTGAGGCCGAGCACCTCACGCATCGCCGCTTCGAAGGCCGCGTCGTCGAGCTGCGCCCGGGCTCCGAGCACCATCTCGGCGTCCGGCCCGATCCGGACCCGCAGCGGGGTGTCGTCCCGCTCGATGGCGTCGGCGATCACCGCCGCCGCTGCCTCGGGAGCGGTGCGGCCACCACCGGTCACGACATCGTCGGTCCCGTCCCACTGGCGGCGGAGCTCGTCGTAGACGGCCGGGCCCGGATGGCGCTCGCCGGCCTTCATGCCGGGGGCGATGTAGCCGGGCTGCACGATCACCGTCCGGATCCCGAAGTGCCGCAGCTCGAAGTGGAGCGTCTCGGACATGGCCTCGAGTGCGAACTTCGTCATCGCATACGGACCGTCGAGCGGTGCACCGACGGCGCCCTGGACGCTCGAGATGTTGACGATCACACCGCTGCCTCGCTCCCGCCAGGACGGGGTCACGGCCTGCACCATCCGGAGGGGGCCGACGGTGTTGGTCTCGAACATCCGACGGACACCGTCGAGCGGGAACGACTCGAGCGGCCCGCCGTCGGCGAGCGCGGCGTTGTTGACGAGCACATCGACCTCGCCGATGGCGGCGAGGCAGGCCCGCACGGATGCGTCGTCGGTGACGTCGAGGTCGTGGCGGCGCAGTCCCGGTCGTTCGTCGATCACGGAACTGTCCCGGGCCGTGGCGATCACCTCATGGCCCCGCTCGACGAGTTCGTGCGCGGTGGCCAGGCCGATGGCACGCCCCGCTCCCGTGATCAGCACACGTTTGGGTCCGGCTGGCGGGGTCATCGCCGGAGTCTGACAGGGCGCATCCGACCCCGCCCCCGGATTCGTGGCGGGCCACGCAACGGCGATCGGGTGCCGTCCCCCGATCGACCACCAGGCGTCCGGTTGACGACCGGTTGACGACCGGTTGCGCCCGGCCGGGGAGCGGACGATCGGGGCATGCAACGACTCAGCCGACCCACCATCACGTTCCTCGCCTTCCTGACCATCGTCACCGGTCTCGCCGTGTGGCGGATCGCGCCGGCTTCCGGCGCACCCCAGCCGGTGCTCGCCACCGGCCCGGCGCCCGCCAGCCCGATGCCGACACCCGCACCAGGCACCGACCTCGATCCCACCGACGTCTCGGCGGATACCGAGCGCACCGACGGCATCGACCTCGTCACCATCGCCGACAACGAGGCCGGTTGGGTGCTGTTGTTCGGCCAGTCGCAATGGGTCGACCCCGAGTGCCGGTGGCGGCTCGAAGACGAAGGTGCCTCGTTCACCGAGGTGGCCTGGGACGTGCTCGCCCCGACGTCCGACATCACCCCGCCACTGACCTGCGACGAGATCGTCGATCTCTGGTTCGCCCCGTTCGGCGTCGCCCCGACCGACGACACCTGCACCTGCCCGGCACCGTCAGCGGGCAACGACCCGGCGCCCGAGACCGATGTGCCACCGGCCGCCGATGGCGTCGACACCACGATCCCGGTCGGCCTGCGTCGGGGCATCAACTTCGCCGGCGACTTCGAGGTCGTGCCACGTGGCGAGTGGGGCACCCCGATCCGGGCGGAGTGGTACGCCCTCGCAGCGGAACGGGGCTTCGATCACGTCCGCCTGCCGATCGCCTGGCACGCCCACAACGGTGACGCCCCGGCCTTCGTCCTCGACGAGGACTTCGCCGCCGAGGTCGACGAGCAGATCCGTCTCGCGGAGGCCGCGGGGCTCACGATCATGATCAACGTCCACCACTTCACCGACCTCGACGACTCGGCGGCACACGAGGCCGAGTTCCTCGCCATCTGGCGCCAGCTCGGCGAGCGCTACGCCGCAGCCGGCGACCATGTGGTCTTCGAACTGCTCAACGAGCCCGTCGGCCGCTTCGTCGACGACCCCGACGCCTGGAACCGTCTCGCCGCCGAGGCGCTCACCGTCGTGCGGACCTCGAACCCGACCCGCACCGTGGTGATCGGCTCGGTCGAGTGGAACCACGCCAGCCGGCTCGGCGAGCTCGTGCTGCCCGACGATCCGAACCTCGTCGCCACCTTCCACACCTACGACCCGTCGTCGTTCACCCACCAGGGCGCCGTCTGGGCCGATCCGGTTCCCCCGACCGGGCAGATCTGGGACGCCGGCCTCCGCACGATCGCCTTCGATTGGTCGGAGCAGTCCTGGTCGGCGACGGTCAACCCGACCGCCGACGCACTCACGGTCGCCTTCGACACGACGTTCGCCGGCTTCGGCCTCGCCGGAACCGGCGAGCGGTACGACACCCTGCACGTCACGGTCGATCGCCCGGGTGACCTCGTGGTGCTGTGCAACTACGTCGACGGTGACCCGATCGAGATCCCGCTGTCGGTCGACGGGACCCGTGCCCGGGCCGACGTCGACGCCTGCGGCGGCATCGACAGCCTCGCCCTCCAGCACGTCGGGGCCGGGACGAGCACGGTCTCGATCTCCCGACTCGGTCTGTGCGATGCGGCCGGTTGTGACGAGCTCGTGCTCACCAACGCCGAAGCCCTGACCGAGCTCGTGGCCGGCGCCGCCGAGTGGGCCGCCGCCCAGGGTGTGCCGCTGTACCTGGGCGAGTTCGGCGTGATCGACCCGCCCGACGGCACCCGGACCGACCCGGCCTCCCGGATCGCCTGGACCCGGACCGTGCGGGAGGCCGCCGAGGCCCATGGCGTGGGCTGGTCGGTGTTCGACATGTCGGGCTCGTTCCCGGTCTACGACGTGACGGCCGGCAGCTGGGACGACGACCTCGTCGAGGCCCTGCTGGGCTGAGTCGGACCTCGACGGTTCCGGCGGCGAGGCATCGCCGCCGGTGTCGGCGGGTGGCACCACTACCGTCTCGGTGTGGCGCCACCCGCCGATGATCGCGTTCGCGACCTCCTCGAGGCCGCCGGCTACGTCGTGTCGGCGCCGCCGTTGCACGGCGGCGACGCCCGGGTCTGGCGGGCGGACCGCGTCGCCGACGCCGCGACGGTGGCGGTCAAGGTCCATCACGATGCGGCCGTCGCCGCTGCGGAGCGGGCGATCCTCGAGCGGCTCGACCGGGACGACGTCGCGCGGTTGCTCGACGTGATCGATCTGGACGGGACGTCGGCGCTCGTCACCGGCTGGGTCGTCGGACGGTCGATGGCCGAAGTGATCGACAACGCCCCGCTCCCCCGCCCCCGTCTGGTCGATCTCGCCGATCAGCTCGCCACCGCCCTCGACGGCGTGCACGCCGCCGGGGTCGTGCACGGCGACCTCGGCGCGAGGAACGTGCTCGTCTCCCCCGACGACGAGGTGACGCTCATCGACTTCGGACAGGGCCACCGCAGCGACGTGACCGCCCGGGCCGACACGACGGCCTGGACGTTGCGCTACGTCGCGCCGGAGGTGGCGGCGGGTGCGACGCCCGGCCCCGCCGCCGACCGCTATGGCTTCGCCACGATCGTGTACGAGCTGCTCACGGGACGCTCGCCGTTCCCCGCCACCGATCAGCCGGCGACGCTGCTCCACCAACAGCTCCACGCCACGCCGACGCCACCGTCGGAGATCGATCCGTACCTTCCCGTCGCGGTCGACGCCGTCCTCGAACAGGCCCTGGCGAAGGATCCCGGACATCGACCGGCCTCGGCCGACGAGATCGTCCGGGAGCTGGTGGCCGCACTCCGTCCGGTCCCGGCCGCACCCGAGCGGGCCCGGTGGCCGATCGTGGCCGCGGCTGCCGCCGTGCCGGCCGTCATCGCCGCGGTGGTTGTCGGGGCGATCCTGGTCCGCAGCGGGGACGAGCCGGCGGCGGATCTCGTCGCCCGCCTCGATCCCGGGCCGGATCTCGTCGCCGGCACGGCCGGCGGCCTGGCCTGCAACACCCTGACCGGGCACGGCTTCGACGACTTCGTGCTGCCGGAGAGCTGGTTCATCGAACTGGCCGATCGCAACGACGTGATCGCCGGTGTGGGCCTCGACGGCACCGCCGGCCTCGTCGTCGGCACCGGCGACGGGTACAGCCTCTACGGCGAGCGGGTGCCGGCCTCACCGGGGAGTGCCTATGCCTTCAGCGCCTGGCTCGACGTCGGGTCGACCGTCGAGGAGACGTCGATGCGGGTGTCGTGGCTCGACGAGGCGTTCGAACCCCTCGACGGCGACGCCGAGTTCGCCATCACCGATCACGGTCGGGGCCGGTTGACGCTTCGGACCCCGCCCGCTCCCGACGGCACCCGGTGGCTCGTCGCGGTCATCGGCAAGAGCGAATCGGTCGGGGTGGTGGCTGCCGACGAGCTCGTCGTCGCCGACCGGAGCGATCCGTGTGTCGATCAGCTGGTCGGCGGCTGAGGGCGGTCGCCGCCGCCGTGACCCGAGCCGTGCCAAGCTGACCCGATGGCGCCCCGTCTCCTGCTCGACGGACGAGATCCCGGCTGGACCGTGCACGACGGATGTGTGATCGGTCGGTCGCCCGACGCCGACATCCACCTCGCGCTCGATCGCCTGTCGCGCTCGCACGCCCGCATCGTCGCGGAGGGCGACCGTTGGCGGATCCACGACCTGGGTAGCACGAACGGCACGTTCGTCGACGGTGCCGACACCGGCGACGACGGTGTCGTGCTCCGCGACGGCGCCGCAGTGGTGCTCGGAGGGGTGGCCACGCTGACCTTCCTCGACGATCTCGCCACCCGGCCGGGCCCACGCCTCGGGCGACTCACCGGCGTCTGGGTCGACCCCGCGACCGATGCCGTGTGGGTCGATGCGATCCGACTCGAGCCGCCACTGTCGGCTCGCCAACTCGACCTCCTCCGTCTGCTGCTCGTCCACGAGGGCGAGGTGGTCGACCGACCGACGATCGTGGCCGAGGTGTGGGCCGACGTGGCCGCCGACGGCGTCTCCGACGACGCCGTGACGGCGCTGATCAAGCGCCTGCGATCACGCCTCGCCGAGACGAGCCCCGAGGCGCCCCCGATCGACATCGTCCGGGGACGCGGCGTGCGACTGCCAGCACCGATCTGATCGGCGGTTCCGCCGACCGGCGGAGCGCGACGAGCTTCCCGGGCGGGACGGTCGAGCCGCCGTTACGCTCCGGTCCCGTGACCGTTCGACGTTCGTTCGCCGATCTCCCCGCCCCCCTCCGATCGGCCACCGTCGTGGCGTTGATCTACGTCTTCCTCGTCGGGGTCTCCTCGCTCGAGACGGGCATCAAGATCATGGGGTCGGACACCCAGGAACGGCTGTTCTCCGCCGCCGAGAATCCGTTGGCCGCCCTGAGCATCGGCATCCTCGGCACCGTGCTGGTCCAGTCATCGTCGGCGTCGACGTCGGTGATCGTCGGACTGGTGGCCTCGGGAGCGTTGGGGGTCGACGACGCCGTCCCGATGGTGATGGGCGCCAACATCGGCACGACGGTGACGAACACACTCGTGTCCCTCGGCCACATCCGCCAGTCGGGTGAGTTCCGCCGGGCGTTCGCCGCGGCCACGGTGCACGACTTCTTCAATGTGCTGGCGGTGTCGATCCTGCTGCCGGTCGAACTGCTCACCGGCGTCATCTCGAGCATCGCCCAGGGCATCAGCGAACGCCTCGTCGGCGCCTCGGGCACCGAATGGAAGAGTCCGGTGAAGGCGTGGGTGAAGGAGCCGGTGGGCTGGCTCCAGGACTTCTGGGGAGCGGTCGGACTCGACGGCAACCCCAAGGGCATCGTGATGGTGCTGACCGGCCTCGTCATCATCCTGCTCGCGCTCACCTTCATCACGAAGACGATGCGGACGCTCGTCGCCGACCGGGTCGAGCGCTCGATCAACGCGATGCTCAGCCGTGGCGGCGGCATGGTCGCCCTCCTGCTCGGCATCGTGATCACGATCGCCGTGCAGTCCTCGAGCATCACGACCTCGATCCTCATTCCGTTGGCCGGCGCCGGGGTCATCACGCTGCGCAACGCCTATCCGGTGACCCTCGGCGCGAACGTCGGCACGACGATCACCGCGCTGCTCGCCTCACTCGCTGCGTCGAGCCCCGATTCGCTCACCGTCGCGCTCGCCCACGCCACCTTCAACGTGGCAGGGATCCTCGTGTTGTACGTGATCCCGCTGGCCCGTGACGTGCCGATCCGCGCCGCGGAGAAGCTCGCCGACGTCGCCGTCGAACGGCGCACGAGCGCCGTCGCCTACGTTGCTTTCATGTTCATCGTCCTGCCGCTGATCGGTGTGGCGGTACTCGGCTGAGGAGCTGAACCATGGTTCTCGCATTCTTCCGGAGCAGTTCCGACGACGGCGGCTTCGACCACATCGTCGCCAAGGCGGTGTCGATGCTGGGCGACGCCCGGCACTCGTTCGACCTCGCCACCTTGGCGTTGCTCACCGAGGCCGACCCGGCGACGGTCGGCAAGGACATCCGCGACACCGACCAGCGGATCAATCAGATCGAACTCGAGCTCCGCTCGGATCTCGTCGTGCACGTGAGCGTCCAGGGCACCGCCGACATCGGGTCGGTGCTCGGCTTCACACTGCTGCTCAAGAAGATCGAACGCGTCGGCGACCAGGCGAAGAACATCCTCGAGCTGTCGGAGAACGGCGTCGATCTCGCCGGCCGCCCCGAAGCCGCTCGTCTGCTCGAGGAGCGCCAGGTCGTGTCCGATCTGTTCCTCCGCACCGGTGCGCTGATGCGCGACCCCGACGTCACGGACGAGGAGATCTCGGCGTTCGCCGACGAGGTCTCGGCCAAGGCCGACGGACTCCAGGAGCGCATCGACTCGTTCATGACCTCCGATCGGCCGGGCCACGAGGTCGTGCCACTCGCGATCTACGACCGCTACGTCCGTCGGATCCTGGCGAACCTGGTCGGCATCGTGCGGGCCTCGTCGGAGCCGGTGCCGAACGCCGCCGAACACACCCTCGGCGACGACATCGACGACTGAGCCTCGAGCTCGCTCTCAGCCGGGCTGATCGCGCTCCGGGTCGATGGCGATGTGCACGGCGACGTTCTCCTCGCCTTTGAGCCCGAGCTGCTTGCGGAGCTTCACGAGTTCGTCGAGATCGTCGCCCTGGATGGCGAGGGTCTGGAGTTCCTCGCCGGTCGCCGTCACGGTGATGTCGGTGATCTCGGCGGTCACGGATCCGACCTCGTATCGCTGTCGGTGCTTCGTGACGAACACCGGGCGTGTCGCCTGGCCCTCGTCGAGATCGTCGACGGCCCGTTCGATCGAGAAGGACTTACCTCGGGCGACCCGATCGAGGTGGAGATCGTCGAAGAGCTGATCGAACGGCTCCGGCACGGCGTCGACGACCCGATGCTTCTGCGACGCCCACAACTCGAAGCCACGTTCCTCGCCGACGAGTCGTTTGACCTTCAGCGTGCTGTTGCGGACCTTGGCGTTCCAGTCGTGGTCGTCGCCGAGGAAGTAGCAGTCCTCGATGTCCTGCTCGACGGTGGGGGTGGCGAGCTGGGCGAGCTTGCGGCGGGCCGCGCGGTGCCGCCCCCAGACGCGGTACTCGTAGTGCGCGCCGGGATGGTCGGCGCGCGTGGACTTCGATGTCGACATGGTGTTTCCCGGCCGGTCGCGGAACAGCCGATCGACGAACCTACTCGGGCACGGATGCCCGAATGGAGACACCCCGGAGCGCGGCACCCGTGACAAGCTGCGCATCGCCGACGACGAGGGGGCACATGTGACCGGGATGCACCAGCGATGAACGTCCCCGTGTTCGAGCTCGAGCGGACCCTCGAGCATCGCGGTCGTTCCGTGCGGTGGACCTCGCTCGGCAACGGTCCGGCGGTGGTGTTGTGCCATGGCACCCCGTGGTCGAGTGTCGTGTGGCGGCGCGTGGCCGCCGAGTTGGCGACGACCCACACCGTCCACCTGTGGGACATGCCCGGCTACGGGCGATCCGACATGTCCGACGGCGACGTCTCGCTCCGTGCCCAGGGCGAGTTGCTCGCGGCGTTGGTCGACAGCTGGGGACTCGATCGACCGCACGTCGTGGCCCACGACTTCGGCGGGGCGGTGGCGCTTCGAGCCCACCTGCTCCACGACGTGGCGTTCGCCTCACTCGCCCTCATCGACGTGGTGGCGCTCCGCCCGTGGGGATCGCCGTTCTTCACCCTGGTGCACGAGCAGGCCGACGTCTTCGCCCGACTCCCACCGAACCTGCACGAGGCGCTGGTGGCGGAGTACATCTCGGGAGCCAGTTCGCCCGGCCTCGAGCCCGACGTGCTCGAGGCGCTCGTCGAACCGTGGACCTCGACCGAGGGCCAGGCCGCGTTCTACCGCCAGATCGCACAGGCCGACGAGGCGTTCACCGACGAGATCGAACCGCGCTACGGCGAGCTCACGATCCCGACCGCCGTCATCTGGGGCACCGACGACACGTGGATTCCCGTCGATCGCGCCCACCGGCTGGCCGAGATGATCCCCGGCGCCGAACTCCACCTCATCGACGGTGCGGGGCACCTGATCATGGAAGACCGGCCCGACGAGCTGGCCTCGATCGTGGCCGAGTGGGTGCGCCGCCAACCGTGACCGTGGTTCGGGCCGCGCCCGGGAGACGTGTGGTCGACACCGTTCGGTGGCACGGCGTCTGTCCACCGGCTCCGCTCTGACCGGCCTGCTCTACAGTGCGCGCCGATGGGAAGCCGGATCGACGAGCACTTCGCCAGCCTCCGACCCTGGGGCGACGAGGCCCGGGCCCTGCGGGCGATCGTGCTCGACGCGGGCCTCGAGGAGACCTGGAAGTGGAAGCAGCCGTGCTACGTGCACGCCGACACCAACGTCGCCATGATCTCGACGTTCACCCGCCACGCCTCGTTGTCGTTCTTCGCCGGTGTGCTCCTCGACGACCCTGACGGCGTACTCACCACGCCCGGGGCGAACTCCCAGAGCGCCCGGCAACTCCGGGTCGTCTCGGTCGACGACGTCGAACGGCTCGAGCCCGAGATCCGACGTCTCCTCCGACAGGCGAAACGCCACGCGGCAGCCGGCACTCGGGTCGAGTTCACGGCCAAGGACGAGCTCGAGCTGCCCGTCGAGCTCGCGGCTCGATTCGACGATGTCGAGGGTCTCGAGGCCGCGTTCCTCGCGCTCACGCCCGGTCGTCAACGGGGCTTCGTGCTCCACATCGCCGGGGCGAAACAGGCGGCGACACGGGCGAAGCGGGTCGACGGCCACCTCGACCGGATCCTCGCCGGGAAGGGCATCCACGACTGCGTGTGCGGGCGCTCGGCGCGGATGCCCCGGTGCGACGGTTCACACAGTCGCTGAGCGGTGCGTCCATCGGCGGCCGTCAGGCGGTCGGTTCGGGCAGGCCCATCGGGTTCGGGAACCGGATCACCCCGGCGGCGGCGACGGCGAGCGACGCCCGCCGCAACGTGGTGATGAGGTCGGTGCGTTCGGTGTCGTCGAGTGCCGCGACGATCGGCACGGCGGCGAGCTGGTCGGTGCGGGCTTCGACGTCTCGGTTGAGTGCCCGACCCGCGTCGGTGAGCGCACCGTCGGACACGAGACCACGGGTGGCGAGACGGGCGGCCCCGGCCGCCCACTCCTCGTCGGTCCAACCCCGACTCTCCTGGAAGAGCTGATCGGTGAGCCCGTTGGCCGCGGCCATCACCTGGTGCACCTCACAGCCCGCAAGGCCGGCGGCGGCGAGGGCGATCACATGGCCGTCGCCGCGGTGCTCCCGCAAGGTCGTCGCGTGCTGCCAGAGCTGCGCGACGGGGTCGTCGAACGACGCCACGTCGCGGTTGGCGGTGAACAGTGGTCGGCCGATGCCGTCGGCCGACTCGATGATCCGGGCGAGGAGCGGGTTGACCTCGGCGGCGAGCGCCTCGAGTTCGTCGACATGACGGCGGAGTTCGGCGGCGGCGGCCTCGGCCCGCACCTGCACGATCACCTCGGGCTCGGCGAAGCTCCAGGCGTCGGGCAGCGCACGCTGCACCATGTGCGGGGCGAAGTTCGCGAACGCCGCCTCGACCACACCCGGCCCGACCGCACCCATCGGGCAGGCCCGGCAGGCGAAGTAGGTCATCCAGAACCCTCGGAGCCCGGTGGCCTTGGCGGCGTCGATGACGTCGGGCGCGAAGTAGGTGACGGCGTGCAGCGGCTCGATGGCGTGCCACAGCGCACGGGCGGGGTGGAGCTCGGTCGTCATGGGTCCCTCCGGATCACGCCCATCATCGTCGAGATCGGACCCGCGCCCACGGCGTGAGCGCGACGCTCTACGGTTCCGCTTCGTGCCCCGCCCCCGGATCACCCTCGCACTGGTGCTCGCTTCGATGCTGTTCGCATCGGCATGTGCGGGTTCGGGCGGCGAGGAAACGGGAGCTGCCGCCGTCGCTCCCGCCGATGAGGCGTCCACCGAGTCGCCGGACCCGACCGCCGACGCCGATCCGGATCCCGAGCCCGACCCGAACGCACCGGCGGCCCAGCCCGCCGCGGAGACCACACCGGCCGATGAGCCCGACGAGTCGTCGCTCGATCCCTCGAGCCCGCTGAACGGCGAGTTCGCGACGATCGGCGGCGCTTCGATCGATCTCGGCGACCTCCAGGGCCGCGACGTCGTGCTCTGGTTCTGGGCCCCGTGGTGACCGCATTGACGTGGTGAAGCCCCCACGGTCGTGGAGGTGCAGCAGGAGTACGGCGACCGGGTCGCCTTCGTCGGTGTGCCCGGTCTGGCGTCGGTCTCCGAGATGGAGACCTTCATCGATCAGCAGGACGTCGACGGTTTCGATCACCTCATCGACGACGGCGAGCTCTGGCAACGCTTCGGTGTGTTCGAGCAGCGGACCTACGTCTTCATCAACGACGACGGCTCGATGCGGATCGGCACCTACGGCCAGCTCGAGGCCGACGTGCAGGGCCTGATCGACTCCTGACGGTCCGGCCGCTCAGGTCTGTGGCTCGAAGATCACCTTGATGGCGCCGCCTTCGCGATCGGCCGCGGTCTCGAAGGCCTCGGCGGCCCGCTCCAGCGGGAACCGGTGGGTGATGAGTGCGTCGGGCAGGTCGGGCACGGCGGCGAGGAGCGACGCTGCCAGTTCGGTCTCGCGGACGCCGTGGTGGTGCCCGTAGAAGATCGACGGCACGAGCCGGATCTCCTTCATCGCCCACGCCATGCCGGGCAGCGTCGCGTCGTCCCAGTAGATGGCCGGCACCACGACGGTGCCCGTCGGCCGGGTGATGGCGATCGCCTCCGCCAGGGAGGCGTCGGTGCCGGCGGCGTCGAACACGACGTCGTAACCGGGTCGCTTGCCGATCGCCCCATCGATGCCGACGGTCAGGCCGAGGCGCTCGGCGGCGGTGGCCTGGGTCGGGTGGCGGGCCGAGATGGCGACCTCGGCGCCCTGCTGGGCGGCGCCGACGGCGGTGGCGATGCCAATCGGTCCGGCGCCGATCACGGCGACCCGCATGCCGGGCTGGAGGTCGGCGAGGTTGACGGCGTGCACGCCGACGGCGATCGGTTCGACGAGTGCAGCCGAGGTGGCGTCGATCCCGTCGGGCAGTTCGACGATGCAGCCCGGGTCGACGAGCAACGACTCCGCCATGCCACCGTCGAGCGTGATGCCGTGGCCGTTGCGGATGCCGACGCACAGATGCGAGCGGCCGCCGTGGCAGGCCTCGCAGTCACCGCAGAAGGCGAAGGGCTGGATGGCGACGGGTCGACCGTCAACGAGCCCGCCGATCTCGTGGCCGAGCGTCACGTCCTTCAGGCCGTTGGCGATCATGTGGGCATCCGAGCCGCAGATGCCGGCGGCGATCGGCTCGACGAGCACACCGTCGCCGTCCGGGTCGGGCACCTCCACCATCCGGATGCCTTCGTCGGTGTTGCGTACGGCTCGCATGGACTGAGCCTCCCCGACAACGCTGGCCGGCGCACGCCGAACCCCGAGATCGGCTCAGACGAGGCGCCCGTCGACGACCGACCCGGGCCGATCGGAGTCGAACACGACACCACCGTCGACGGTCGTGTGGAGCCAGAGCGAGTACCGACTGATCCGACCGTCGATCAGATCGAAGAAGCTGAACACCGTGCCCTCGATCGTCTCACCGGTCGGGGCCCGGCCGAGCCACGGACCGGTGTGTGTGCCTCGGAACGACCACTGCCCCATCACCGACTGTTCGTCGCCGATGATTCGATGGATGGTGATCTCGGGGTCGGTCACGTTGCGGGCGAACCCCTTGGCGTGGGCCACGAACCCGGCAACCCCGGTGGGACCACCGAAGGCGACGTTGGCGTCGTCGACGACGTCGGGATGTGCGAGTTCCTCGATGAGTTCGAGCCGGCCCTTCTGGGCGACCTCGGTGAGGTAGGTGTGCATCACGGCCCGGGCGTCGGCGGGAGTCATGTGCGACGGTCTACCTCAGACGTCGAGGTCGACGACGAGGATGCCGTCCTTCCCGCCGACGGCGTTGGCCACGAGTTGCCCGCCGAGCTCGCGGTGGCGGGGGTGCTCGGCGTAGGCGGCGAGGGCGTCCCAGGAGTCGAAGTCGACGACGAAGCCGTGGAGGTAGCCACGCTCGATCTGTTCGGGGCTCTCCGATCGGCCGCCGGTGAAGCCGCCCGCTCCGGGCAGATCGTCGACGAGAGCGGCGAGACCGTCGTAGATGCCGGCGATCGTCGCGTCGTCGACGCCGGGCGCGAACTTGGTCAACACGATGTGGCGGATCAC
>JAHDBV010000019.1:0-18467 GCA_020630195.1 Acidimicrobiales bacterium | reverse complement strand
ATGTACGACCCGGTGAAGGACGGCCTCGAGCGCTCGGTCGATGGTGTCGCCTACGACGAGGTGACACCACCGCCCGGGCTGGCCGAGCTGGTGCACTGCTTCTGGGATCTGCGGACCGAGCGGGTGCTCGACGACGACGTGACGCTGCACGCCATGCCGGACGCCTGCGTGAACGTGCTCCTCAACCAGCTCGAGCCGAGCATCGCCGGGATCACCCAACTCCAGACCGAGTACGTCACGCTCCCCCTCGGCAGGTCGTTCCACTACGCCGGTATCCAGTTCTTCCCCGGCGTGTGGCGGGGCGACCCCGACCAGACCGTCGACCACTACGTCGGCGAGGACTACGAGGGTGACCTCCCGCTCGTCGAACTCGGCCGAGCGACCGCCGGGCTCACACTCGCGGAGAAGGCGCCGCTGCTGTCGGCCTTCGTCGACCGACTCCTCGCCGACGGGGTCGTGGCACCGAACCCCGTGACCGCCGCGATCCTGACCCGGCTCGACGAGATCCAGAGCGTGGCCGACATGGCCGAGGTGGCGGCGTTGTCGCCGAGGCAACTGCAGCGGACGTTGAAGGCGACCACCGGCTTCTCACCGCATGACCTGCTGAAGGTGCTGCGCATCCAGCAGTCGTTCCGGCGTGACTACCAGCTCACCTTCACCGACCAGTCGCACTTCACGCACTCGTTCAAGCGGGTCACGGGCTACACACCGGGCGCCTTCGCCAAGACGTTCGAGGTCTGAGCTCGCGACGTGTCCGATTTCTACAATCCCGCAGCGCCGATCTCGGTTTGAGTGGTTCTCGAAGGCACACGGCCTTCGCAGCGGAAAGGACACGCTCATGCGCAAGATCGGCTTCTTCGACATCTACGTCAACGACATCGACCGGGCCCAGGCCTTCTACGAGACCGTGCTCGACACCACCCTGCAGCCCATGGACGACCCGACCGATCCGACGGTCCAGATGCGGGCGTTCGGTGACGACTTCACGTCACACGGTGCCGGCGGCGCGCTCGTGAAGCTCGAGTTCGCCAAGCCGGGCCCCGGCGGCTCGATGGTCTACTTCTCCTGCGACGACTGCGAGGTCGAGCAGGGCCGGGTCGAGGCCGCCGGCGGCTCGATCGTGCGGCCGAAGTACGCGATCGGCGAGCACGGCTTCGTCTCGATCGTCAGCGACACCGAGGGCAACATGATCGGCCTCCACTCGATGGCGTGACGCCCGGCCTCAATCGCGGCGGAGCACGACCTTCATGGACGGGTCGGCGAGCGCCGTCTCGGCATCAGCGAACTCCACGACGTCACTGGTGACGAGAGCCGGGTCGAATCCGCCGGCGACGAGATCGAGGAGCTCGGGGATCACCGGACGGGCGTGGGCCCGGCCGGTGTGGAGCGTGCAACACCGGGAGTACATCTGCAGCATCGGCACGGCGGGGTCGGAGAAGTAGACCGACGGACTCGTACAGGTGCCGTCCCAGGCCGTGGCGTTGATGGCGGTCCGCAGACCCGTCTCCTCGCCGCTCGCATCGACCGTGATGCCGAACTTGCCGACCTTCGCGTCGAGCGGACCGTCGACCGCTTCGGCACCGAGGGCTTCGGCGATCGCGAGGCGTTCCGGATGTCGGTCGAGATACACGACCCGCGTCGCACCAGCGGCGACGGCCAGGCCGGCGGCGTAGAGACCGATCGAGTTCGGGCCGGCGTCGCCGGCGACGATCAGTATCTCGGCCTCGGGGTCATCCGCGAGCTGCGGGCCGACACACCGCCAGCCATCCGGCACGTTGTCGCTGAAGCTCGCCACCGCGACCGGATCGATGCCGGAGGGCAGCGGCACGAGCATGGCGTCGGCATGCGGTACGAACGAGTGGTCGGCCAGGAGGCCACCCCAGCCGACCCCTCCCATCTGACCGAGCCCATAGGTCGACAGCGGCGGGTGCGCCTGGCAGTTGCCGGTCCGGCGGCGAGCACACGAACGACACGCACCACACGAGATCTGGAACGGCACGATCACGAGGTCGCCCGGTTGCACCGAAGTCACGTTGGGCCCGACCTCGAGCACCTCGGCCACCCCTTCGTGCCCGAACGGGTAGGGGCCGACCATCGGGAAGCGACCCCGGAGCGCGCCCGTGTCGAGGTCACACAACGCCACTGCGACCGCACGAACGAGGGCGGCATCCGCACCGCCGGGCTCATCGAGTGTCCGGTCGGGTGCCTCCTCCCAGCGCACGACGCCGGGTTGCTGGAAGACGAGTTGCTGCATGACGATCTCCATCACCGCCGATTAGGACAGTTGTCATACTAGGACAGTCGTAAGAGCGGATCTAGTCTGCTCGCATGGCACGGAGCTCCGACACCCGCTCGAAGATGGTGCGAACGGCCAGCCGCCTGTTCCAGCGGCAGGGGTACGCCGCCACCGGATGGCGCCAGGTCGTGGCCGAGAGCGAGACCCCATGGGGTTCGCAGTCGCACCACTTCCCCGGCGGCAAGGAGCAACTCGCCGTCGACGCACTGGCGCGCAGCGGGGCCGGCTACGAACGCCTGCTGCGAGGTGCCTTCGAGAGCGGCGACCCGGCGGCGGCCGTGGAGTTGTGGGCCGCTGCCGCGGCGCACCAGCTCGAGTCGACCGATTGGGCCGAAGGGTGCCCGGTCGCCACCGTGGCCCTCGAGATGGCTCACGACTCGTTGCCGATCGGCGACGCCTGCGCCGATGCGTTCGCCGCGTGGAGGCGGGCCATCACGGACGGGCTGACCGATGCCGGACTGGCGCCAGACCGGGCAGAACGCACCGCACTCGTCATCCTGTCGGCGTTCGAGGGAGCGATGCTGCTGACCCGATCACAACGATCGACCGAGCCGCTCCAGGTCGTCGGCGCCGAGTTGGCCGAGTGGCTGAGAACGGTCCTCGCGCCCACCCGCTGATGGTCGGCCGGGCACCGCCTGCCGACCCTCCGCTAGGAAGAGTCGATGGCCCTCACGATCTCCTGTGCGTTCGCGACGTCGATGGACACACCCGAGCACGTCGAGATCGCCGAACGGCTCGGCTACGAACGGGCCTGGCTCTACGACTCGCCAGCGCTCTACCCCGACGTCTGGGTGCAGCTCTGCCGAGCCGCCGACCGCACCTCCCGGATCGGTCTCGGCCCCGGCGTCCTCATCCCCTCACTGCGGCACCCGATGACCACGGCTGCCGCGATCGCGACCCTCGTCGGGCTCGCCGGGGCGGAGCGGGTGCACGTCGGGGTCGGCAGCGGGTTCACCGGTCGGTTCGCTCTCGGCCAGAAGCCACTGCCGTGGGCGAAGGTGCAGGCGTGGGTCGAATGTGTCCAGGCGCTCCTCGCTGGTGGCACACCCGAGTGGGAGGGCGCCCGGATCGCCATGTTGCAGCCCGAGGGCTTCGGATCGGCCCGGCCGATCGAGGTGCCGTTCGTGATCGGCGCGGCCGGCCCGAAGGGTCGGGCAGTCGCCCATGCGGTGGGTGATGGCATGATCCTCGCCGGTGGCGCCCCCGAGCCGGGGATCGGCTGGCAGGCATCGCTCACGATGGGCACCGTGCTCGACGACGGCGAGGTGCCGACGTCCGAACGGGCGTACGCCGCGGCCGGACATGCCGCTGCGGTGAGCTATCACTTCCTGGCCGAGAACGAGCTCGGGATCGAACGCATCCCGGGCGGGGCCGAGTGGGTGGCCGCCTACGAAGCCGTGCCCACCGAGGTGCGGCATCTCTCCATCCACGACCTGCACCTCATCGACGTCAACGAGCGCGACCGTGCCGTGGTCACCCCGGAGACGACCGCGGCCGCCGGGGTGGTGTGGACACCGGCCGAACTCCGGGAACGGCTCGCCCAGCAGGAAGCGGCGGGGATCACCGAGATCGCCTACCAGCCGGCCGGGCCCGACATCGAGCGGGAGCTGGCGACCTTCATCGACGCCGCCACCGGCTGAGCGTCTTGGACGTCACACGCCGGTGATCGATACTCGGCGCATGACGGCCCCTTCCGACCTCACCGATCTCGAGACGACGACCATCACGGTCGAGCATCCCGAGGACGGCATCGTGCTGGTCACGTTGAACCGGCCGGACCGGTTGAACGCCATCACCTCGACGATGATCAACGAACTCGACGAGGTGGTGGCGGCGGTCGATCTCGACCCGGCCGTCCGAGCTGTGATCCTGACGGGTGCCGGGCGGGGGTTCTGCGCCGGCCTCGACCTCGGCGAGCAGGGTGTCGCCCCGGGCGCCGAGGACGTCCGCCCGACCGTGCGGAGCTTCATGTGGTAGGACCACCTCGCCACCCTCCACGAGCACATCCATCGCTCCCGCAAGCCGTGGATCGCCGCGGTGAACGGTCCCTGTGTCGGTGGCGGGTTCGCGATGGCGCTCGCCTGTGACATCCGGGTCGCTGCCACCTCGGCCACCTTCGGCGCCGTGTTCCTGAAGATCGGCGTGTCGAACTGCGACATGGGCACGAGCTACTTCCTGCCCCGTCTCGTCGGTGCGTCCCGGGCAGCCGAGCTGATGCTGACCGCACGGATCTTCGATGCCGAGGAGGCCGACCGGATCGGGCTGATCGTCGATCTCGTCGACGACGGCACCGTCGTCGAGCGGGCGCTCGAGACGGCCCGGCTGATCCGGGGCAACGCACCGTTCGCCACATGGATGACGAAGGAGACGATGTGGCAGACCATCGACGCGCCGTCGCTTCGTCATGCCCTCGACATCGAGAACCGGACCCAGATCATGTGCAGCTCGAGTGGTGACACCGCCGAGGCTCGCCGGGCCTTCGCCGAGAAGCGTCCGCCCGAGTGGTCGGCGCTGTGATGCCCACACCGAAACACCAGACCGAGGAGTGACGATGGCGCACCCGCAGATGTTCGACGACGACGATCCGATGCTCGCCCGTGTGCGGGAGATCGCCCTCGGCTTCCCCGAGGCGGCCGAGAAGGTCAGCCACGGTCGACCGGCGTTCCACACGAAGAAGATCTTCTGCATGTTCGGCGCCTCGTTGAAGGACGACGCCGGCGAATGGGTGCAGCATCCGCAGGCGATCGTGGTGCTCGCCGATGACGATGAGCGGCACGCACTCCTCGAGGACGACCGCTCCTTCGTGCCCGCCTACTGGGGTCCCTATGGCTGGATCGGCATCGACCTCGATGACGACACCGATTGGACCGAAATCGCCGAGTTGCTCGAGGACAGCTTCCGGGCGACCGCCTTGAAGCGGGCCGTCAAGACGCTGGACGAGCGCCAATCCGACGGGTCGTAGGGGCGGAGCGTCTCAGGATCCGGGTGATTTCTCCCGAAGGTGTAAGGGATCCGACGTCTCGATCGTCAGCCCCTCCGACGATCGAGGAGATCACTCATGAACGACTGCACCTGCCCCACACCCTGCGCCTGTGCGAAGACCACCGACGGTTGCTGCTGCGGGCCGACGTGCGCCTGCGGCGACGCCTGTTCGTGTGCGCCGAGCTGCGCCTGCCCCGCGACTGCGGATTCGTAGGATCGCCGCATGACCCGGACCGACGCCGCGGCGAGCAACGACGCCGTTGGCGAGGCGCTGCGGGAGCGGCGCTCGGACTTCGAGGCGTTCGTTCGCTCCCGGGTGCGGCCGGATCAGGTCGACGATGTGCTGCAGACCGCAGCCATGCGAGCGATCGAACGGGCCGAGTCGCTCGACGATCCGGAACGTGTCGTCGCCTGGCTCTATCGGATCCATCGGAATCTCGTGATCGACACCTGGCGCCGCGGTGCGGCCACCACCGATCGAATCGAGTCGACGGCGCACGTGCCCGAGAGGGCCGAGCCGCCGATCACGGAATCGTGTGACTGCAGCGTCGCCCAGTCGCGGCGGCTTCGGCCGGCCTACGCAACCATCCTCCAGCTCGTCGACACCGATGGCATGGCGGTGCCGACCGCTGCTGACACGCTCGGGATCTCCGCCAACAACGCGGCCGTCCGCCTCCACCGGGCCCGTAAGGCGCTCCGGGCGGCGATGTTCGAGCACTGCGGGGTGACCGAGCCCCAGGACTGCGCGGTCTGCCGCTGCGTCGACGACGTCTGCTGCGACGCCGCCTGAGCCCGCGGGACGCGCCGGCACCGGTCGATCGCCGTCGGGTGATCACGATCGCCGGAGCGGGCGGAGGCTCGTGCCCCCGCCCACCGGCGCAGTGATCAGTCGGCGATGCCCAGGCAGGCGAGCCGCTCGGGGTCGGTCTCGTCGAAGCCGAGCGAGAACACGAAGACCTCACCGAACGGACCCTCGACGGGGAGATGGAACCGGGTGTCGCTCTCCTGGAGGATCGTGAGCACCTCGACGTCCGTGAACTCGGCGCCGAGGATCTCGATCGTGGCGGCGAGGCCAGCCGGATTGCCGGCGACGAGGTCGGAGGTGACGTGGTCGGCGACGAAGGCGAGCCGGCTGGCCGTGTCACTCTCGGCGAGGAGGTCGAGGAGCATCGCCGCCGTCGAGCCGGCCGGAGTGTCGGGCAGCGCCGCGATCTCGGGGTACTCCGGGAACGTGTCGACGCTCAGGCGGTCGAACCCGCAGACATCGACGACGGCAGACTCGATCGGTTGCTCGTCCACCGAGTCGACGGCCGGATCGATGGCAAGGTCGCCGAGGACGGCCTCGGCGAGTGCGAACGCCACGTCGGCGTCGGCGTCGACGGAGGAGTTGGTGACGATGAAGACGCCGACGTCGGCGTCGGGCACACGGAGTAGCTCGGCGTAGAACACGCCGTTGCTGCCGCCGTGGAAGATGAGCGGGTCACCCGTGGTCCGCGGGACGACGATCCAGCCGTAGCCGTAGGGCACCCCGAAGTCGGTCTGCTCGATGTGCGGTGCGAAGAACTTCGCCTTGGCCTCCGCGTCGAGTACCTCGTCACCGTGGAGGGCGACGTCCCAGCGGAGCATGTCGGCGGCGGTCGAGAGCAGCCCGCCGTTGGCTCGGAGGTGCCAGCCCGGACCATCGTCGGCCCAGTTCTGTTCGGCGGGGCGGCCGAAGCGTTCGCCTTCGGGGTCGATGTAGCCGACGGCGATGGTGTGGTCGTCCCAGTCGGGCAGGAGATACCCGGTGTCGAACATGCCGGCCGGCTCGAAGATCGCTGAGCGCAGGTACGACTCGTACGACTGGCCCGACGCCTCCTCGACGACGATGCCGGCCAGGGTGTAGCCGACGTTCGAGTACTCGAAGCGCTCGCCCGGTTCGGCGTTGAGCGGCACGATGCCGGCCAGCTCGAGGAAGGCGTCGCTGCCGATCGGGTCATCGTCGGCGCCGTAGCCGACGGCGAACCCACCGGTGTGGGTCAGGAGCTCGTGGAGCGTGATGCCGCTGAGCTCGTCGGGCAGTCCGTCGACGTGGTCGCCGATGGTGTCCTCGACCGACAGGAGGCCGTCCATCTCGAGTCGGAGGATCGCGGCGGCGGTGAACTGCTTGGAGATCGAGCCGATGTCGAACACGGTCTCGGCGTCGTTCGGAGTGCCCGCCTCGCGGTCGGCCTCACCGAAGGCCCGGGTCGTGATGTCGGCGCCCTGGCGGACGCTGACCACGCCATCGAAGCCCCGGGCTTCGAGTGCGTCGAGCGCCTCGGCCAGTTCGTTGCCGGTCGTCGTCTCCTCGATGGGTTCGGGAGCAACGGTGTCCTGCGGCTCGGCCTCGGCCGCAGCCTCGGTCATGGACGGGGAGGATTCGGTGGTCTGGGTGGTCTCGACTTCGGTCGTCGTGGTTGCGTCGTCAGCGCTGTCGCTGGAACACGCCGCCGCGAGCATCGCGGCGGCGAGGGCGATCGCGGCGAGCCGCCAACGGGGTCGGGAAGGGGTGGGATGGAGGGATTCGTTCATGCCCCGATCGTCGGGAATCGGCCCACCGGCGACATCGGTCTCGGAGCCAGACCTCCGATGTGTGTGGTCGGTCCTTCGGACGAGGTCGGCTCAGCCCGCGAGCTGATGCTCGTAGGCCCAGATGACGAGCTCGACCCGGTTGTTGGCGCCGAGCTTCGACATGGCCGCCGCGACGTGCGACTTCACCGTGCTGACCGAGACGAACAACTCGTCCGCGATCTCCGCGTTGGAGCGGCCACGGGCCACGGCGGCGACGACTTCGGTCTCCCGCTCGGTGAGGGGGTTCGGACCCTGTTCGGCGGTGGCCGTGGGCACGACGAGGTGCTCGAGGAGGCGGGTCGTGATCTCGGGCGAGATGAGTGCGTCGCCGTTGGCCGCCGCTCGGACGGCGGCGACGAGGAGGTCGGGGCCGGCGTTCTTCAGCAGGAAGCCGGTGGCTCCGGCCTGGAGTGCCCCGTAGACGTAGTCGTCGAGGTCGAACGTCGTGATGACGACGACGTTGAGCGGGTCGGCCACGCCGGGGCCGGCGAGCTGGGCGGTCGCCTCGATGCCGTCGAGTTCGGGCATGCGCACGTCGAACAAGCAGACGTCGGGGCGGAGGTGGAGTGCCTTCGTGACGGCGTCTCGCCCGTTGTCGGCCTCACCGACCACCTCGATGCCGTCGGTGCCGTCGAGGATCATGCGGAACCCCGTGCGGACCATCGCCTGGTCGTCGGCGATCACGACGCGGATCATCCGTCGCTCCTCGCGAGTGGGATCGACGTCGTCGTGCGCCAGCCGGTCGAGGGGCGAGCGATCGACTCGAACTCGCCGCCGAGGGCCTCGGCTCGTTCCCGCATACCAAGCAGGCCGTAGCCGCTGCCGGCGTGGCGCGTCGTGGGGGTGCCGTCGTTCTCGACGATCATGCGCACCCGGTCGGTGCTGCGCTCCACCGCGATCCGTACGAACGAGACCTCTCGGCTGTGGCGGCGGGCGTTCGTGATCGACTCCTGTGCGATGCGGAACAGGGCGGCCGACACCCCGAGCGGCAAGTCGTCGAGTCGGGCGTCGTCCCGGATCTCGACGGCCGGAATGGCGTCGGGGGCCGAGAGGGAGTCGAGGCTCGTCGGCGTCGTCGAGCGGGCCAGGTCGTCGTCGCTGCGGAGGATGCCGACCATGCGCCGCATCTCGTCGAGCGAGGAGTTCGCCGCCGATTCGATCGATCGGAGCACCTCCGCCGCGGCCTCGGGGTCGGAGCGCATGACGTATTGCCCGGCCTGGGCCTGCACGGCCATGGCGGAGACGTGATGCGCGACCGAATCGTGCAGGTCGCGGGCGAGTGCGTGGCGTTCGAGGAGCCGGATCTGATCGTGCCGGATGGCGATGGCCCGAGCGCGGTACCGCATGGCCAGCGCGACGGCCGCCACGAGGAACCAGGGCAGCCCGAGTGGCAGCTTGCTCAGTTCGAAGGTGCCGAGCAACGCTTCGACGACGACCATGCCGACGAGGCTCGCCATGAACCCGACGGCGGCTCGCCGGGGGCTGGCCCAGCGGCAGAGCGCGTACAGAAGCACGATGTCGGCGACGCCTGCCGGGATCGCCGCATCGACGGCCTCGGACCCCCGGGCACCCACGGCGACACTCAGCACCGCAGCGACGCCGACACTCACGACGGCCAGCAACGGCATCTGCCGGCGGAACGGGATGAACCCGAGGCCCACCACGGTCGGCACGATGGCGACCCACAGCGGCACACCGCCCTCGACCGACACCGAGGCGACGCCGATGAGCGCCAGGACGGCCGTCAGCACCCAGTCGCGTCGGCGCCGGGCCGGGATCGGCTCGACGACGGCCACGGCGTCGAGTCGATCACGGAGCTGGAGGTTCACATCGTCAACGTAGCCACCGGCCGGCCGGCGGTCGTCCCCCCGGAGGCCAGCCTTCGAGCGTCGTGCCTCCTACTTTCGGAGGAGGAGAACCAGTGGTCAGCCCCGGTCGACACGCTTGTCGAACATCTCGCGGTTCGCCTGGAGGTGTTCGTTCGTCGTTGCGAGGAAGGCCATGGCGGCGTCGGCGTCCGAGGTCGTCTCGAGCGCCTTCACGACCTTCTCGGTCATCCACTTGCGCTGGTCGAAGCGGGGGCGCTCGGCGTCGACGTCGGGCGTGGAGGTCAGCACCGGGTCGACCGGCACGGTCACGCTCAACCGGGTGGTGGTCGGCAGTCGACAGGCCTCGTCGTCACACGCCTGGTACGCGACGTCGAGCTCGATCGTCGCCCGCTTCGTGCCGTCGTCGGCGGTCTCGGAGACCGCGTCGCTCGACGCCCAGATCGGGATGACGAAGTCGACCGTGCCACTCCACACCTGGAGCTCACCGACACCCGGCAGGTCGAGCGGCTCGGTCGGCGGCGCCTCGATCGGCTCGATCTGGAAGCCATCGGGCCCGACCAGCGTGAACGTCGTCGCCTGCATGCCGGCGGGCACGGGCTCGCCGTAGATGTGGAGGCCATCGGGCAGCTCCGCCCGGACGACGAGATGCCGGATCTGGCCGACCCGGCTCACACCACCACCACCCCGGTAGGCCATCGAGAACGAGATGCCCGAGCCATCTGCCTCGTTCGCCGTCGACGGCTCGCTCCCCCGCAGCAACACCTCGCCGAGCGCGGCGTCGATCAACCCCTCCGGGCTCTCCCGCTGGGCCAGGTGCCGGTGGAAGGCCTTGGCCGTGATGATCCCGTCCTCGTCGACGAGGTAGGTGCCGGGGAACGGGATGCCGTGGAAGGGCACCTCCGTCTCGGGGATGTGGTGGTTCAGGATCCCGAACTCGCGGATCGTCGCCGACCCCTCGTCCGAGAGCAGGTCGTAGGTGATGCCTCGGGCCTCGGCGAAGGCCTCGAGGGCGGCGACGTCGTCGTAGGAGATCGCGTAGAGCTTGATGCCTGCGTCAGCGAAGAGGGGCAGTGCGTTCTGCAGCTCGACCAGCTGCGTCATACACGGCGGTCACCACACGGCCGACCGGTAGAACACGACCGCCGCCTTCGACTCGCCCCGGTCCTCGTGGAACGAGACCGTGCGACCGAGCGAGCTCGGCAGCGTGAAGTCGGGCAGGCGGGTGCCGATCTCGGGCCCGGTCGGGTCGTCCTCACCGAGCGGGATGCGCTGACCGTCGGTCGCCGGCAGCGGCCCGGTGATCCCGAAGTCGTCGGTGAATCCACGTCCGGTCGCCTGCTGGGCCATGGGCCGACGCTAGTTCCGGGTGTCTTGCGGCGCCTGCGGCCAGGACCGATCGAAGACATCGACGAGTTCAGCAGGAACCGGACCGACGGCAGCGTCGAGCTCGTCCAGGAAGGCATCGAGGCGCCGCCTTTCCTCCGATTCCGGTGATCCGTCGTTCGCCGAGCCCATGCAGATCAACGTACCCCGCGTCGCCACCGCCGTTCGCGGCTCACCCGATCACCGCCCAACGAGTCGCCCCGACTGGTAGATGCCGTCGATGCGGGACCCGAGGTCCTCGACGGCGAGCTCGGTCCCGTCGAACACCACGAGGTCGGCGACCTTGCCGGGCTCGATCGTGCCGATCTCGTCCTCGATGCCCATGAGTTCGGCGGCGACACGGGTGGTCGCTTCGAGCACCGCACCGGGGGTCATGCCGAGTGACGCCATCTCGGCGAGCTCCCGCAGATTCTGGCCGTGTGGCGTCACGCCCGAGTCGGTGCCCATCGCGATCTTGACCCCGGCCTCGATCGCGGCGGCGACGGATGCCCGGTGCACGTCGACCACGGCCTTGGCCTTGTCGAGCACCGTCGCCGGCAGGTCGACGCCTCGCTCGGCGGCGTCGATCACACCCATCGGGGCGATGAGGGTCGGCACGAGATAGGTGCCGGCCTCGAGCATCATCTCGATGGCTTCGGCGTCGAGGTAGATGCCGTGCTCGATCGAGCGGATGCCCGCCCGAACGGCGTTCTTGATGCCCTGGGTCGCCTGGGCGTGGGCCATGACGAACCGGTGGGCTGCGGTCGCTTCCTCCACGAGCACATCGAGCTCACCGGCCACGAAGTGCGGGTGTTGGGGATCGTCTCGCGGTGACAGCACGCCGCCGGAGGTGCACACCTTGATGACGTCAGCGCCAGCCCGGATGAGTTCGCGCACCTTGATCCGCATCTGGTCGGGTCCGTCGACGATGTTGTGGGGCCGGCCGGGGTGGGCGTCGAGCATCCCCGGCATGTGGGCGCCGCACACCTCCCAGGTGTCGCCGTGGCCGCCGGTCTGGGAGAGGATCGAGATCGAGATCTGCATCCGGGGCCCGGCGATGAGCCCCTCCTCCTGCGCCTCCTTGAGACCGAGGTCGGCACCACCGGCTTCACGCACCGTCGTGATGCCGGAGGTGAGCGTGCGCTCCATGCGCTCGGCGGCCCGGAAGAAGTTGAGCGAGAACGGTGTCTGAGCGTGCGTGTTCGGGCCGAAGTCGCCGTCGGCCAGGAAGTGCACGTGACAGTCGATGAGGCCGGGCGTCACCAACTTGTCGGCGCAGTCGACGACGTCGGCGCCCCGGGACTGAGCGGCGAGCCCCGGACCGACGGCCACGATGCGATCACCCTCGAGCACCACGTCGGTGTTCGGGCTCACCGAAGCCGAGGTCCCATCGAAGACGGTTGCGTTGGCCAGGACGGTGCGCTCGATCGAGGAGGACATCGGGCCACAGTAGGTGGTGGTGACCGGCGCCGAGCCAAGGCCCGGGACGAGCCGTCGGGCGGCGACGGCTCCGCAGGCGCCGCGGCGAAGTCTGACCCCTCGCTGCGGGGACTCGCCGGAGGTCGATACGTTCCTGCAGCCCGTCGGCGGTCATCCGCCTCGACCCGGCACCTGTCCCTGCGCCATTCGGCGCAGCAGTTCCCTTCTCGCATCCGCGAAAGCAGGCACCCGATGGATTCCCACGAGATCGTCGTCGGCGCGACCCACCGCGTCATGACCCGCCACAACTACCCGGCCAAGCAGGGCATGACGCCCACCGATCGCACCCGAGGCAAGACCTGCACAGTCGTCGACGTGCTCGACGACGGCGTGCTCATCGAGTTCATGGTGTGGCCGCAGCAGATGACACCGTCGGGCCACGAACGGACGCTCGCGAACATCGTTCTGCAGCGCCTCGGGCGCCGCAAGGCGCCGATGTGTGAGCATTACGTCGAGCCCGGGGCAGCCCGTTCCGACGCATCCGGGCACGGGCGGTCGTGCCCGCCGACCGCCTGATCAGCCGAGTCGACGACGAACTGGCGACCGCACGACCCTGAGGTCGCCGCAGCCGCTGGCTCAGCGTGCGATCCGCATCCGGACCCACGCCTCGCCGTCCTCGTCGAACGTTCCCTCCGTCGTGAACCCGACCTTCTCGTAGACCGCACGAGCGCGCGGGTTGCGGGCCAACACCTCGAGCGAGATCCAGGCGAGCCCCATGCCGTCGAGACCGTGGTCGATGATGAGCCGGGTCGCTTCGGTGCCGAAGCCCCGGCCGAACCACTGGAGCCCACGGAGCGAGATCCGGAAGTCGCACGAGTCGGTGGCGGCATTGAAGTCGTTGAGAACCACTTCGCCAACGAACTGGCCGGTCTCGTTGTCGATGATCGCGAGGTCGAGGCGTTCGTCCTGAGCGGCTCGGGTCCGGCACCAGTCGTCGATCTGCGCTCGGGTGAACGTCGCCGACGTCGCCGTGAGGTCGTTGCCCTCGGCGTCGTTCACCATCTCCCAGACGGCATCGGCGTCCTCGGCACCGAGTTGGCGCAGTGTCACGAGCGACCCGACGAGCACGGGAGCCGCCCATCGGCCGGTCGGCGATGTCGTCACGTGGCCCATGATGTCCGCCCGGCGGCACCCGCCACCCATCGCACCTCGTCGTCGGTGAAGGGTCGATCGTCGCCGTACTCCAAGCGCAGGTAGTCGAGCGTCTCGCCCGGGCTGCGCATCTCGAGCGATGCCTTGTAGCCCGGGAACGAGTCCTGGACCTCCCGCCAATCGGCGAACGGCGCCGAGGTGAGGCACATCCCGGTCTCGGTGTGCACGATGGTGATCTGGACTGCGTCGCCGGCAGCCGGTTCGACCACCGGCGGAACGAGATGCTCGAACGAGTCCGTCGTCGGGTCGTACCGGACGACAGGCACCGCCCCACCCGCCGGGCTCAGTACACACGGCGCACCCACCGATCGGGCCAGTCGCCGGATCGCCTCGGCAAGGGCGTTCACGGCCGACTGTTCACCGAGCTCGGCGACGGCGAAGTCGAAGTCGACCCATACCGGCTCCGTCGGCAGGACGTTGAGTTGGACCCGTCCCCGATCGACGAAGCAGCGGATGGCGATTCGCTCACCCTCCGGGTCGAACAGCGAGCTGATCTCGGCGTCAGGCGCCGGGACGCCCTCGATCTGCCACCCGCTCGAGCGGAGCAGGTCGAGGCAGCGCGCCCACCCATCGAGATCCGTCGGGCCGATTCGGCCGTCGGGCAGTTCTCGCACGTCGAAGTGCGACACCAGCTCGTCACGGTCGAGTCGAGAACCCACCTGAACATCTTCCTCGATCGCAACGATCCGGGTGCGAGGAATTCCCCTTGACCGCTCCTTCCCCCACCGCCATCCTCGGCGGCCTGGTGTCCCCGACCACGAAAGGATGACGCCATGCGCGCTGCGCTCACCCTCCGTCATCTCGTCAGCCGGGCACTCCCGAGTGAGGTCCTGAAGCACTCCTGAGCCCTCCACGCGCCTCGTCTTCTGGCGCGTGGAGCCCATCGGAGAACTCAGCTGAAAGGACCTTCATCATGCGCGCCCGCGCACTCCGCAACTTCGGTGTCATGGCTCACGTCGACGCCGGCAAGACCACGATCTCGGAACGCCTGCTCTTCCTCACCGGTCGGATCCACCGCATCGGTGAGGTGCATCACGGCGACACCGCCCTCGACCACTCCGACCTCGAACGTCGTCGCGGCATCACCATCGGTGCCGCCGCCGTCTCGGTCACGTGGGACGACCACCAGCTCAACCTCATCGACACCCCCGGCCACGTCGACTTCGCCGTCGAGGTCGAACGCTCGCTGCGGGTGCTCGACGGTGCGGTGGCCGTGTTCGACGCGGTCGCCGGGGTCGAACCCCAATCCGAATCGGTCTGGCGTCAGGCCGACCGACACAACGTGCCCCGGCTCGCGTTCGTCAACAAGATGGACCGGCCCGGGGCCGACCTCGCCAACGTGGTCGACGAGCTCCGCACGGTGCTCGGCGCCACCCCGGCGATGGTCCAGATCCCGGTGTTCGACGACACGACGATGGTCGGTGTGGTCGACGTCATCAGCGGCACCCGGTGGCGCTGGGGCTCGACCGACCCCGAGGACGTCACGATCGACGATCTCGGCGGTCCCGACGACCGTGCGCTCGCGCACCAGTTGGCGGCCGCTCGGGTCGAGCTCGTCGAGTTGCTCGCCGAGCGCGACGAGGCGCTCTTCGAGTGCTGGGCCGAGGGATCGGCCCCGCTGGAGGAGATCCGAGCCGCGCTGCGTCGCCTGACGATCGCCGGTGAGGTCGTGCCCGTCCTGTGCGGGTCGGCCCTCGCCGGTGTCGGCATGCAGCCGTTGCTCGATGCGATCGTGGCCTACCTGCCCGCCCCCGAGGACCGTCCGGTACTCGAGGGTCGGGACGACACGCTGACGGCGTTGGCCTTCAAGGTCGGCCACGGCACGGGCCGGAAGCTCACGTGGGTTCGCCTCTACACGGGCGAACTCGCGGCGGGCGACCGGGTGCTGAACGCCTCGACGGGAACGACCGAGCGGGTGAGTCGCCTCGTGCGGCTCGACGCCGGTTCGACCGTCGATGTCGATGTGCTCCGTGCGGGCGACATCGGGGCCGTCATCGGTCTCGGGTCGACCTCGACCGGGCACACCCTGTGTGCGCCCGAGTCGCCGGTCGTGCTCGAGTCGATGGAGTTCCCCGAGCCCGTCATCGCCATGGCGATCGAGCCCCGCTCCAACGACGATCAGGCGCGCCTGTCGACGGCGTTGGGTCGCCTCACCGAGGAGGACCCGACGTTCGCCGTCCGGGTCCATCCCGAGACGGGCCAGACCCTGATCGCCGGCATGGGCGAGCTCCATCTCCAGGTGCTCGTGCAGCGCTTGGCCGACGATCATCGCGTGGAGGTCATCACGGGTGCGCCCGAGGTGGCCTACCGCGAGACGATCACCCGTGCGGTCGAGGGCGTGGCGTACCGGCTGAAGAAGCAGACCGGCGGCCCCGGCACCTTCGCCGAGGTGCGTGTCGACCTCTCCCCCACCGACGACATCCGTCCCGGTGTGTTGGAGTTCGTCGACGCCACCACGGGTGGTGCCGTGCCGAAGGAGTACGCCAACGCCGTGGCGGCGGGTGCTCGTGAGGCGATGTCGAACGGTCCGGTGCAGGGCTATCCGTTGGTGGGCGTGAAGCTCACGCTCGTCGACGGTGCCGTGCATCCCAACGACTCATCGGAGCGGGCCTTCCACCAGGCCGGTGCGCTGGTGCTGCGGGAAGCCGCAGCCCTGGCGGCACCGGTCCGGCTGGAGCCCGTGATGCTCGTGACGATCGACTCGCCCGACGAGTCGGTCGGTGCGGCGGTGGGTCTGGTCGGCGCACGTCGAGGACAGCTTCGAGACGTCGCCGAATCGGACGGCTCGACGACCACGATCACGGCCCGAGTTCCGCTCGCGGAGCTCTTCGGCTTCACCGACGCCCTGCGTTCGGTGAGCCAGGGCCGAGCATCGGCGTCGTTGACACCCGACGGCTACGAGCCGGGATAGCGCCGAGGGGCGGGCCCGAACGGGCCCGCCCCTGACGCGTCCGCTCCGGAGGTTGTCGTACCGCCGAGCTACCTTGTGGGCGTGGCCAAGCGGACCTTCTCGGCAGAGGATCTCGATCGGATGACTCCCGACGAGCGCGACGCTGCATTCGACGATCGCATCGTCCATGACCTCGACGAACTCCGGCCGGAGTTCCGACGACGGATCGTGGCCGAAGCGCAACGACTCGGCGAGGAGTTCCGGCGCACCGAGCGTCCGTGACCGGCAGGCGAACCGTCCGGGTCGCCGACTCGTTCTTCGAACGCCTCGACGCGCAGTTGCCGGCGGAACGAACGGCTACCGGATCGATCTCCGCCACCGACTTTCTCGCCTTCGAGCTCCCGTCAGCCATCGAGCGACTGCAGGCCAGGTACGAGTCGGTGACGCGCCCGATCGATGGTGAGGCGGATGTCCGGGTGATGGTCATCGGCGGCCAGCTCGTGGGCGCCATGGCGATCTACACCGTCGTCGACGCCGACGACGTCGTGTGGCTGATCTCGATCTCGATCGACCACTGAGGCCTTCCATTGAGAACCGCCACACCATGCAAGTCCGGTCGACGCCGCGTTCAGCGAGACGTTTCCGGACGACGGCCTCCTGGACCGAACGTCGACGGGTCGCAGCCATACATAGGCTCGCTGTCGTGTTGCATGAGCTCTGGGATGAGGACGACGAGCAGACGTTCGTTCTCGCAGGCCCGCTTGGCGACAGTGCCAGAAGCCAGCTCGGACCCAGCGCACGATTGACCTGGACCGTCGAGGCTCCCTCTCACCTCGTTGCCATGCAGCGGTACCACGAGCACATGGGTCGAGGCTCATACGAGAGCCTTCGGCCGGATCTCGACCGTGTGCCGTACCGCAAGATGGGCTGGGAGTGGACCTTCCAGACGCGTATCGATGGCCAGATCGACGCTGAACTCGTCGGCGATTGGCACCTGTTCAACGAGGCACTTGCTGACAGTGTGAGCTCGCTGCCTCCTCGGGGCGAGGCTGGCGCCGGACCGTCGACCTACTGGGTCGACGTCGCGTTGACCGCACTGAGCCGGCTCGAGGCGGCCGGCTGCGAAGGTCTTATCTCAGGCGGAAATTGGACGTCGTTCTGGCTCGTCGACGAGCGCGTTGAGGCCAGGAACGACTACGGCGACCCGGACGACGCTGAGGCGATCACCGCCAGGATCTTCCATGCGCTCCTGGCCGAATGGCGGAGGCGAATCGCTCGGTCGGAGAGCATGCGAGAACTCCCACACACCTACCGAAGAAACCCGAGCGCCTGAGGCTCGCCTGAGGGGCGAACTCGCCGCGGAGCGCGGGTCGCCCACGCCAGAACGCAGACACCCCGCCGGAGACCGGCGGGGCGCTACAGACGAACGAACGTCGTTCTCAGAGCTACTCGATGCGCAGACCCGAGATCGCACGGCTGATGACGAGCTGTTGGATCTGCTCGGTGCCCTCGAAGATGTCGTGGATCTTGGCGTCACGGTGCCAGCGCTCCACCGGGTACTCCCGGGTGTAGCCGTAGCCACCGAGGATCTGGATCGCCCGCTCGGTGACCCAGGTGGCGGTCCGGCCGGCCTTGAGCTTGGCCATCGAACCCTCGGCGTTCACGAAGCCCTTCTGCTTCGCCAGCCAGGCGGCACGGTGGATCAGCAGACGGGAGGCGTCGATCTCGACGGCCATGTCGGCGAGCATGAAGGCGATCGACTGGTTCTTGATGATCGGCCGGCCGAAGGCGTGGCGCTCCTTGGCGTACTCGAGCGAGTACTCATAGGCAGCCCGGGCGATACCGATGGCCTGGGCACCCACGGCGGGGCGGGTGGCCTCGAAGG
>JAHDBV010000018.1 GCA_020630195.1 Acidimicrobiales bacterium | reverse complement strand
GCCGTGGATCGAATACACACACGGCAACGCACCCTCGACACCCTTGGGGCGATGGACCCGGACGAACACGCCGGTCGCCTCGTCGACCACGTGATCGGTCCGCTCGACGTCGTCGCCCAGCTCGGGCCGCGGCGCCTCGAACTCCCGCATCGGGCCGAGGGTCGCCTCGGACAGATCGGGGATGGGGAGCAGCTCTCGGAGCGGCTCGATCTCGTGATGCAGGTCGACGGTGGCCATGGGTCCGATGCTGCCAGATGGCGCGGCGTGGCGCTTCCCGACGTCAGGGCGAGCCGGAGCTCCGGCTCAGCCCGGTCGGATGACGAGCTTCGTCGGGCCCCGGAAGCCCGACGCCCGCAACCACTCGACGTGCTCGATCCCGTAGTCGTCGAACGCCTCGACGACCGACGACAGCGCGAGGCGGGCTTCGAGCCGAGCGAGGTTGGCGCCGAGGCAGTGGTGGATGCCGTGTCCGAACGCGAGCGGGGCCGGATCCTCCCGATCGAGCAGCAGCTCGTCGGGGCGATCGAACCGTCGTGGATCACGATTGGCTGCCGCGAGCTCGAGGATGACGTTCGATCCGGCCGGGATCACTTGTCCCCCGACCTCGACCTCTCGCCGGGTCGCTCGCGGGACGAACGTGACGGGCGTGTCGTAGCGCAGGAGTTCGTCGACGGCATTCGGCCACAACTCGGGCCGTTCGCGCACGAGGCGTCGCTGCTCGGGGTGCCGGGCGAGGTGGACGATGCCCAGCCCGATCAGATTGGTGGTCGTCTCGTGGCCGGCGGCCATGAGGAAGGCGATCACGGCGATCAGTTCCCGACGACTGAGGCGGTCGCCGTCGTCCTCGGCCTCGACGAGACCGGTGAGGAGGTCCTCCCGAGGCTCCCGTCGACGCTGCTCGGCGAGCTCGTCCCACACGCGGTGGATCTCGGCGATGTTGGCGTCCATCGCCGCCGGGTCGAACCCGACGATGGGGTTGATGACCTTGATCAGCTCGTCGGTGGATGCCGCCGCCCACGCCAACTTCTCCTCGGGCAGGCCGAGCAGCTCGCCGATCACCATCGGCGGTAGGGCGGCGGCGAGATGGCGGACCATGTCGGGGCGGGGGTCGGCGAGCGCGGCGTCGATCCGGTCCGACACGAGTGCCTCGATCCGCTCCTGCAGCCCCGCGACCCGTCGAGGGGTGAAGGCCCGATTGACCAGCCGGCGCAGACGACCGTGCGCGGGCGGGTCGACGAAGTTCAGCCAGAGTCGGAGGAAGGCCCGGCTCTGTTCACCGAGCTGGTTGTAGGGGCGGATGCACAGCAACGTCTCCATCTGGTCGCTCGTCACGAACGCATCGGACGACAGCACCTGGCGGGCCTCGTCGTACCCCATGACGTACCACTGCTGGGTGAGCTTCTTGTGCGCGACGTACCCATCCGCCCGCATCCGGTCGATCAGCGGCCACGGGTCGGCATCGAGGGCGGGGTCGAACGGGTTGCCCCAGGCGTCGAACCGGAACAGTGCCGCAGCGAGCCGAGGACGCTTCTCGATCTGGCGGACGACCGGGAACACGACCTGTTCGACACGCACGACGCGCTCCTCTGTCGAGCCTTCGTCGAGCGTCGACGGCGACCCTCGACTTTGTGAACGCTTTCACGATCTCAGGATGTGGTCAAGGCTTCCGCTCCGACAGGGCTCAACTCGTCGTGTCGTCGAGCACCATCAACGTCTTCAGATCGCTGTGGAACTCGAGGGCGTGCCAGCCGCCCTCCCGCCCGATCCCGGAGATCCCGACACCGCCGAACGGAGCCGTGAGATCCCGCACGAGGAAGGTGTTGACCCACACGAGCCCGGCGCGCAGCGCACGACCCACACGGTCGGCCCGCTCGGATGATCCCGTCCACACGAGCGCCGACAGCCCGTAGGCCGTCGAGTTCGCCAGCTCGATCGCCTCGGCTTCGTCCTCGAAGGTCTGGAACGTGAGCACCGGGCCGAAGATCTCCGACTGCACCACCTCGGCGCCGTTCGACGCCGGTTCGATCAGGGTCGGCTCGTAGTGCAGCGACCCGTCGAGCGGGGCACCGCCACGCACGATCGTGTCGCCGGCGGCCCTCGCCCGCTCGACGAAGCCGTGCACGTTGGCCCGGTGGTCGGGGTGCACCATCGGCGCGATGTCGGTGTCGGCATCGCGGGGGTCACCGAGCCGGAGTCCGTCGACGGTCGCGTGGAAGCGATCGAGGAACTCGTCTCGGATCGACGCCTCGACGAGGAGGCGCGTGCCGGCGAGACAGACCTGGCCGGAATCGTCGTACTGCCAGGCGGCCCGGTGCACCGCCGCGTCGAGGTCGGCGTCGGCGAACACGAGCATCGGCCCCTTGCCGCCCATCTCCGCGGTGAAGGGCACGAGGTTGTCCGCCGCGGCCCGCCCGATGTGGCGTCCCGTCTCCGGCGAGCCGGTGAAGCTGATCCGCCGCACCCGGGCGTCGGACACGAGGGCGGCCCCGACCTCTTCACCGATGCCCTGCACCAGGTTGTAGGCACCCGGCGGGAAACCGGCCTCGACGGTGAGCTGCGCGAGCAGCGCCGCCGTGAGCGGCGACCACTCGGCCGGCTTGTGGATCACCGGGTTCCCGGCCGCCAGCGCCGGGGCCAGCTTCCAGGTGCTGAGCATGAACGGGGCGTTCCACGGCGTGATGACCACGGCCGGGCCGGCGGGCATCCACTGGACCGTGTTGGCCATGTTCTTGGCCGACCACGCCCGCTCGGCGTGTTCGACGATGAGATCGGCGTAAAGACGGAAGTTGGCGGCGCCGCGCCCGACGAGGCGGGCCCGCATCGAGGCGTTCATGAACGCCATGTCGGCGGTCTCGACATCCGCGATCGCGTCGGTGTTCGCCTCGATCAGGTCGGCCAGTCGGCGCATGATCGCGGCGCGCTCCCCCGGCGCCATCGCACCCCAGACCGCGAAGCCCTCGACGGCCGCGGTCACGGCCGCAGCGGCCGTCGACGCATCGCCACGGGCGAGCTCGGCGATCGGGCCGGCATCCCAGTCGAGCGGCGAGTTCGTGGTGAAGGTCGAATCGGAGCCGACCCAGCGGCCGCCGATCAGGTGTCCGGTCGGCACCTCCACCCCGGCCACGGTGGCCGAGGGGGGTGCGGCCGGCAATGTGAGGTCCGGTGCGTCGCTCATCAGTCGTCGAGGGTGCTCTCGTAGTGCTTCGCGCCCGGGCCCATCGGAGCCCGGATGCCCCGGAACTCCCAGTCGCCGCCCTGCGCCGTCGACAGCACCTCCTCGGAATCTGAGGGCTGCGCACCGACGTCGGTCCGGATCGGGGTGGGCCCGGTCACGATCGTGTTGGTGAGCGCTCCGAGCCCCTCGACCTCGACGGTGACCACGTCACCCGGGTAGACGGTGCGCGAGTTGGCGGGTGTGCCGGAGAGGATGACGTCGCCCGGCACGAGGGTGATGGTCCGGGCGATGTCGGCGACGAGGTAGTGCATGTCCCACTGCATCTCGTCGGTCGAGGCGTCCTGCTTGATCTCGCCGTTGACGGTCGTCGTGATGCGCTTACCCCGGAAGTCCCAGTCGGTCACGAGGCCGGGGCCGATCGGGCACAGCGTGTCCGAGCCCTTCACCCGCAACATCGAGCCCGCGTCGGTGTCGCGGAAGTCGTGGAGGCCGTAGTCGTTCGACACGGAGTAGCCGGCGATGAAGTCGCCCGCCTCCTCCGGGGAGACGTTGCGACAGGTGCGTCCGATGACGATGGCGATCTCGCCCTCGTAGTTGAGCCACTCACATCCCACCGGACGCACGACGTCGGCGCCGTGCCCGCAGAGTGCGGTGATCGGCTTGTGGAAGTAGGTCGGCGCCGCCGGCAGCTTGGTCATGAACTCGTCGACCCGGCTGCGGTAGTTCAGGTGGATGCAGATGATCTTGCTGGGCTCGACGGGGGCGAGATGCACGGCGTCGTCGACCGACACCGCCCGGCCGTCGTGGGCCACGAGGTCATCACCGTCTCGCACGACCTCGGTCGGATAGCCATCGAGCAGGATCCGGCGGGTCTCGGGCATGGGACGCTCCTTGGGAGTGGATGGACACCAGAACGTTCGGTACCGAACGATCACCCACGGTAGGCGATCCGGCCGCGTCGTACACTCGGCCGGGCATGGCCGAGTCGCCCACCAACGAGCAAGCCGAACTGCTCGCCCAGGAGAAGGCCGTTCAGGCCGCCATCGGCGACCGTCCACTCGACTTCCTCTCGCTGAACGCGGTGTCGAACATCTACCGGGCCGCCGCCGCGGTCCGCCGCCGGACCGAGCGTGACCTGTTGTCGGACTACGGCATCACGTGGGGCGGGTTCACGATCCTGTGGGTGCTGTGGGTGTGGGGCGAGATGGAGGCCGCACCGCTCGCCGCCGAGTGCAATCTCGCCAAGGGAACGCTCACGGGCATGCTCACGACGCTCGAGAAGCAGGAGCTCGTGCGCCGAGCCCAACATCCGGGCGACAAGCGCCGGGTCCTCGTGGGGCTCACCGACGCAGGTCACGACTGCATCGAAGAGCTGTACCCGAAGTTCAACCGGCAGGAGACCGCGTTCACCGACGGGCTCGACGACGCGGAGAAGGTCGAGTTGGCCCGCATGCTCCGCCGGGTGATCACCAACGCCGAGGCGGAGTAGTCCCCACCCGCCCACACCACGAAACCGGTCGGAACGGTTGAATCGTTCGGTACCGAACGATTACGTTGCGGGCATGCCTGAGCTGCACGGATTGATGTATCCGAGAACGCCGACCGGGGCGGGCAGCATCCTGCCGAGTCCGCCATGGCACTACTCCGGCGAGATGCTCACCGTCGAGTTCCGCACCGACCCCGCCAACGTCGCCGAACTGCTGCCCGAGCCGCTCACGCTCGCCGACGACGACCCCGGCGCCGTCGCCATCATCTGGGCCGACTGGCAGAGCTGTTCGGATTCCTTCGACGAGCTCCTCGACCCCGCACGGGCCCAGTACAAGGAGGTCTTCGTGGTGGTGCGATGCCAGTACGAGGGCACGACCTACAGCCGGGCCGCCTACATCTGGGTCGACAAGGACTTCGCCATGGCACGGGGTCACATCCAGGGTTACCCCAAGAAGATGAGCGAGATCTGGATGACCCGACCGGTCACGATCGGCAAGGCCGGGCCGCGCCTCGAGCCGGGCGGTCGCTTCGGCTGCACGCTCTCGACGTTCGGGCGCCGCATCGCCGATGCCCGGTTCACGATCACGGGCACCACCGACGCCGCCGGCTTCGTCAACGGGCACCCGATGCTGCACACCCGCCAGATGCCGGCGATCGAGATGGATGGCCGCGATTCACTCGACGAACTGGTGACGATGCGTGGCTTCGACGTCGAACTCGGGCCCGTCTACTCGGGCGAGGCCGAACTCGATCTCCACGACTGCCCCACCGAGGAACTCACCCGGTTCCTCGGACCCGACGGGGAGCTCGAGATCATCGGCGGCTACTACCGCCAGGTCGGCAACTCGATGCACGGCGGCACCACCGTGTGGGCCGGCCCGAACCCGATGGCGGGCGGCGGAGGCGCAGCGTGAGCACCCACGTCGACGACTACCTGCTCGACCACGGCCCCGACGACGCCGACATCACGAGCCACGACACCTACACGCGAGGTGTGCCACACGCGACGTTCACGCGTCTGCGCGAGACCGACCCGATCCACTGGACCGAGGAGGCCGACGGCTCGGGCTTCTGGTCGATCCTGCGCTACGACGACGCCCTCGAGGTGAGCCGGGACGTCGAGACCTTCACCTCGACCGGGGGCATCCGCCTCGAGGAGATGGACGCCGAGGAGTCCGAAGCCCGTCGCACGATGATGGAGCTCGACCCGCCCGACCACACCCGCTACCGCCGTCTCGTGAGCAAGGGCTTCACCCGACGTCGCGTCGAGAGCTACGAAGCGCAGATCCGTGAGCTCGCGATCGAGGTGATCGAGGACGCACTGTCCGAGCGCGAGTTCGACTTCGTCCACGCGATCGCCGAGCAGCTGCCGATGCGCATGCTCGGGCGGATGTTGGGGACGAGCGACGCCGACGGTCACAAGCTGGTGGCCTGGGGCGATGCCCTGCTCGGCAACACCGACCCCGACTTCACCGACTTCCCGGTCGACCTGACCGACACCGAACAGTTCCGGATGGTGCCGTTCCGGAGCCCGGCCTCGATCCAGATCTTCCAGTGGGCGCAGGTGCAGGCCGAGCGACGTCGAGCCGAACCAACCGACGACGTCATCTCGCAGCTCCTCGAGCCGGCGAGTGACGGGGTGCCCCTCACCGACCACGAGTTCAACAACTTCGTCACGCTGCTCGTCGCCGCCGGCAACGACACGACCCGCTACACGATGACCCACGGGCTCTGGACGCTGATGAACCACCCCGGCCTGTGGGACGCCTGGAAGGCCGACCCGTCCCTCACACTCACCGCCGTCGACGAGATCCTCCGGACGAGTGCCGTGACGATGCACTTCCGCCGCACCGCGACCCGCGACATCGAGATGCGGGGCAAGCAGATCCGGGCCGGGGACAAGATCGTGATCTGGTTCAACTCCGCCAACCACGACGCCGAGGGCTTCGAGCGGCCGTTCCGATTCGACCTCGCCAGGGAGAAGAACGATCACATGGCATTCGGCCGCAACGGGCCCCATCTGTGTCTCGGTGCCTGGCTCGCCCGGATGGAGGTCCGACTCGTGTTCGAAGAGCTCATGAAGCGCATCGACCGATTCGAACCGAACGGCGACGTGCAGTTCCTCCGCTCGAACTTCATCGCCGGCATCAAGCACCTGCCCGTCAAGGTCGTGGCCTGATGGGTGCGATCGTCGGCGCCGCACTCGTGTCGCACGTCCCGCCGCTCGTGCTCCCCGAGGACGTCCGGCGGGAGATGAACGACGGCGAGGACACGACGTTGTTCTCGGGTCTGCACGAGATGCGTCGGGCCGAGTTCGACACACGTCGGATCGACACCGTGGTGGTGATCGACACCCACTGGTTCACCACGATCGAACACATCGTGGCCAGCCACGATCGTCGCGAGGGTCTCTACACCTCCGACGAGCTCCCTCGTGGCATGTGCCGGATGCCGTACGACATGCCGGGTGACCGCGACCTCGCCGAAGCCTGGGCCGCCACCGCGGACGGACGTGACGACACCTGGATCACCGCGATCGACGACCCGTATCTCCCGGTCCACTACCCCACCGTCAATCTGCTCCCGTTCCTCCAGGGCGACGAGGCGTGGGTCTCGGCCGGGATCTGCCAGACCGCCCTGCCGGAGGACTTCCTCCTGTTCGGCGAACTCCTCGGCCGGGCCGTGGCCGAGTCCGATCGCCGCGTCGTGATCCTCGCGTCCGGCGGCCTCAGCCACCGGTTCTGGCCACTCCGCGAGTTCCGCCGGCACGAGGGCGCCGACCCCGACCTGCATGTGCGAACCCCCGAGGCCGCGGCGGCCGACCGCCACGTGATCGATCGACTTCTCGCTGGCGACCACCGCGCCGTGGTCGACTACATGCCCGAGTTCCGCCAGCACGCACCCGAGGGACGATTCGGCCACTACCTGACGATGCTCGGCGCCCTCGGCGGTGCCGACTTCACGGGCGCCGGCCGCCAGTACGGCGAGTACGAGGCCGTCGCCGGGACGGGCCAGGTCCATCTCTGGTTCGACGTCTGAGCCCACCGGGCCCGGAACCGACCGGTCCGCCGGTCACGAAAGGACGACCGACGTGCACGAGTGGACCCCGGACCTCGACGAGCTCGCCGCCGCCGTGCTCGACTACGCGTCCGAGCGGGCGAAGCGGCCGAAGGATCCCCGCTGGGGCGCCAAGGACGCCGCCGAGCTCGCCGCGGCGATCGAGGGCGCCGTGTCGCCCGAGGGCATCGGCGGCCATGCCGCACTCGACATCTTCCGCGACACCCTTCTGCCCGCCTGCCGCCCCAACGACGATCCGATGATGCTGTCGTACGTGCCGACGGCACCGTCGATCGCCGCCGTGCTGTTCGACATGGTCGTCGGGGCGTCGTCGATCTTCGCCGGGCACTGGGAGGCCGGGGCCGGAGCGATCGCCGCGGAGAACCAGGCCCTGCGTTGGATCATGGATCTCGCCGGGTTCCCGGCCACGGCCGCCGGCTGTTTCGTGTCGGGAGGCACCGCGGCGAATCTGGCCGCCCTCGTCACGGCTCGCCACCGATGGAGGGACCGCAACGAGCCGTCGGGCCGGCCGCTCGCGGTGCTCGCGACCGATGGTGCACACGCATCGATCGACGTGGTGGCCCGCGTGATGGACGTCGAGCTGATCCGGGTCCCCGCCGACGAGACCGGACGGATGACGGCCGAGGCCCTCGAATCGACACTCGAGGCGAGCGAACACCTCGAACCGGTGGCCGTCGTGACCTCCGCCGGCACGACCAACGCCGGTGTGGTCGACGATCTCGACGGCATCGCCTCGGTGTGTGAGCGGACCGGGCTGTGGCTCCACGTCGACGCGGCCTACGGCGGCGGCGCACTCGCCTCGACGACCCATCGCGGCGAGCTGGACGGCATCGAGCGGGCCGACAGCTTCGGGATCGACCCGCACAAGTGGCTGTTCGCGCCATACGACTGCGCCGCGATCCTCTACCGGGACCCGGCGATGGCGGCGCATGCCCATGCCCAGCAGGCGGCCTACCTCGATGCCGTCGACCGTGACGAGGCCAACCCGGCCGACCTGTCCCTGCACCTCACACGCCGGGCGCGGGGCCTGCCGCTGTGGTTCTCACTCGCCACCAACGGCACCCGGGCCTACGCCGAGGCGGTCGACACGGCGCTGCGGCTCGCACACGACGTCGCCGAGCGCATCCGGACGCACGAACGGCTCGAGCTGGTGCTCGAGCCGACGTTGTCGGTGGTGCTGTTCCGCCGGCTCGGCTGGGACGAGGACGCCTACACGGCGTGGTCGGAGCGCACCGCCCGGGCCGGCACGGCACTCGTCGTGCCGACCCGATGGCGGGGAGAGATGTGTCTGCGGATCTGCGTGGTGAATCCGCGTACGGATCCGGCGGACCTGGAGGCGTTGCTCGCCGACATGACGAGCTGAGCAACCGAGCCGATCAGCTCGGGGCGACCTCGTCGCTGTGGATGACGTGCACGTCCCGCTGCGGGTACGGGATCGAGATGCCGGCGGCGTCGAGGCGCAGCTTGATCTGCTCGGTCACGTCGAAATAGACGTCCCAGTAGTCCTCGACCGTGGCGTAGGGGCGCACGGCGAAGTTCACGCTGTTGTCGCCCAACTCCATCACCGACACCTCCGGTGCGGGTTCGGCCAGCACCTTCGGATGGGACGAGACGATCTCGTTGAAGATCGCCTTGGCCTGGAGCAGGTCGTCGTCGTAGCCGATGCCCGCGACGAGATCGACACGCAGGGCGCCCTTGCCCGACAGGTTCGTGATCGGCCCGGCCGTGACATGCGAGTTCGGCATGATCACCTGCTTGTGGTCGGGCGTCGTGAGCATGGTGTTGAACACCTGCAGCTCGTCCACGACACCCAGCACGCCGCCGACCTCGACGAGGTCACCGGCCTTGTACGGCTTGAAGAGCAGCAGCATCACACCCGAGGCGAAGTTGGCGAGGGTGCCCTGCAGTGCCAGGCCGATGGCCAGGCCGGCGGCGGCGATGATGGCGGCGAAGCTGGTGGTCTCGATCCCGAGGGTGCCGAGCGCCGCGATCACGACGAGGGCGAGGAGGATCGCCCGCAGGATCGAACCGAGGAAGCCGGCGAGGGTGGCGTCCATCTTGCCCTTGGCCATCGCCCGCTCGGCGAGACCGGCGAGCTTGTTCGCGATGATGCGACCGATCCAGAACACGGCGATCGCACCGATGATCCGGATGAGGTAGGTCGGCCCGTTTTCACCGAGCCAGTCGAGTACGGCGTCCATGACGCACTGCCTTTCCGAGCCGGCGGGTCCGGGCTCACTGAGGTGGCACTCCGATCGGCGCCTCGGACCCGTCTGTGAGTCCGAGGGCCCACACGCCCCCAGGATGGGTGGGTACAACGACCCACGGCCGCTCAGATCGTGCGGGCGTCGTGGGCGAGCAGGAGGCGGGCCGGGCCGAGCGCCCGCAAGCGGGCCAGGCTGGCCACGCCGTGGCCGTGCCACTCCTCGGTGTGCATGTCGCCGAGCGCCGGCGACCCCGCATCGAACTCCTCGGCGGTGTGGCAGCACTGCCCCGCCACGAGCACCCGACCCGCCGGCGTGTCCACGACCACCGAGAGGTGGCCGGGTGTGTGGCCCGGCGTGTGGGCGACGGTGACGCCGGGCGCCAGTTCCTCCCCATCGACGACGAGACGCCGACGGCCGGGCTCCAGGTGCGCCCATTCGGGCACCGTGTAGAAGTCCTCGGTCGCGGCCTCGACCTCCTCGGCCGTCACGGCGACCGGCACGCCGGGGAACCGGTCGTTCTGGCCGCAGTGGTCGAAGTGCAGGTGCGAGTTCACGACCAGCACGACGTCACGCTCGTCGACGTCGTGGCGGTGCAGTGCCGCCACGAGATCGTCGACCTCGGGCGCGTACAACTCGTCGATGACCGGATGTCCACGGCCGACGCCGGTGTCGACCAGGATCAGGCCGTCGGGGTGCTCGATGAGGAACGATCGGATGACGCAGCGACCGTCAGCGGCGCGTGGGTGGGCTGCCGGCAGTCGCACGGAACCGAGCTCGACCGCGCGGACGCCGAGCGCTGCCACGTCAGCATCCGTGGTGGGGTGTCGGGGAGGCCACGATCAGGCGGGCGTTGCGTCGGCGTCGTACAGCTCGGCCCGTCCGAGACGCTCCAGACACACCTCGACACTCCACGGCAACATCGTCGCCCCACATCGGGCGTCCCGATAGTGGCGCTCGAGGGCCGACGGGCGCAGCAACGACCGACCGCCGCAGACCCGCAGGGCGGTCGAGGCGAGCTCGGGGGCGGTCTCCATCGTGGTCACCATCGAGGCCATGGCCCGTCGAACCGCCGCGGGTGAGGGATCGACCGACACCTCGGCGAGCACGCGGTAGCAGAGGGCCTGGGCCATCTCGTAGCGCAGCACCATCTGCGCCCATCCCTGCTGCTTGATCGGATGGTCCCGCCGGGCGTTCGGGGAGCCGTCGCCGCGGAGGTACTCCTGGGTGGCGTCGACGATGGCCCGCATCAGACCGAGATAGCTGAACGACAGGGTCATGTAGAAGTACGGCCAGCGCTGCGCCGCCTGGTCGAACAGGCCGGGCGGGATCCACTCGTGCTCGGCCGGCACGAACACGTCGTGCATGACGAGCGTCCGGGAGTCGGTCGCCCGCATGCCGAGCGGATCCCAGGTGCCTTCGAGCACCACACCCTCGGCATCCGCCGGCACACCGAGCAGACGGATCCGGTCGTCACCGGGGACCATGCAGGCCACGTTGTTGATGTGTGCGCCGCCGGACAACGAGGCGAAGATCTTCCGACCGTTCACCCGGTAGCCGCCGTCGACCTGCGTCGCCGTCGTCGAGAACCCCTCGGTGGCACCGGCCTTGTTGCCCTCGGAGAACGGCTGGGAGTGGATCACCCCACGCTCGACGACCCCGGCCCGCAATCCCGCACGACGCTCGTGCAGCAGCGCCCGTTCGGCGTCGGAGAGATCCATGTCGTCCGCGATCTGGCCCGTCAGCAGCGTGGTGGCGATGTGCATGTTGAACGTGAGCGCCGTGCCGGCGCAGTGACGACCGAGTTCCTCGCTCACGAGGGCATAGCCGACGAAGTCGGCGCCGAGGCCACCGTCGACCTCCGGGATGCACAACCCCAACATGCCGGCGTCGGTGAAGTCGGTCCAGTTGTCGTGGGGGAACTCGGCGGCGTCGTCATGGGCCGTGGCGCGCTTGGCGATCGCGGGACCGAGCTCGGCCATCCGCTCGACGAGGGCTCGGCGCGATGGTGTGAGGATGGCGTCGGTGGCGGCGGTGTCGATCACGGTCGCTCCAGGTGGTCGGCGATGACGGCGTTGACGGCGGCGGGATCTTCGGACGGGCTGAGGTGTCCGATCCCGGGGAGGATGGTGAGCTCGGCGTGGGGCAGGCCATCGGCGAGCACCTGAGCGTAGGCAACGGGCGTCTCGGTGTCGTGTGCACCCACGACCACGGCGGTGGGGTGCGGGATCTCGTGGAGCCGGCCTCGCACGTCATTGGTCGGGAGACACTCGACGGCGGCCCGGAAGCCGTCGGTCGGGATCCGGGCGAAGGCGTCGATCAGGTCGGCTCGGATCCCGGGATCGAGCGGGCGCCCGGCGATCGCGTCGAGCACCGGCTCGGCGAGATCGGCGGGTGTCGCGCCGGTGTCGATCGCTTCGAGCCGCGACGCCTTCCATTCGGCCGGGTCGGTGCCGTCCATGCCGAACGCCGGACTGGTCGAGCACAGCACCATGCGGCGCACGCGGTCGGGATGGGCGAGGGTGGTGTGCAGGGCGTGCATGCCGCCGAACGACAGCCCCACGAGATCGACCCGGTCGAGACCCAGGTGATCGAGCAGGCCCACCAGCCGGTCGGCGACGCCGGCGTAGCTGAGCGGATCGAGCGGTGCCGCGGCGCCGTAGCCGGGCATGTCCCAGGCGATGCAGCGGAACCGGTCGGCGAGTGCCTCGATCTGTGGGTTCCACGATCCGCGGGTGCCGCCGAGGCCGTGCAGGAAGACCACCGGCGCGCCGGTGCCCGCCTCCCGCCAGGCATGGGGCCCGTCGGCCCGGTCCAGCCAGCGTGGGTCAGCGGCCGACATGGCCGTCGCGGGTCTGCGGGAGCTTCATGTCCAGCACCCGGCTCGCGACGACGGTGCGCAGGATCTGGGCCGTGCCCCCGCCGATCGTGAACATGCGCACGTCGCGGTACATCCGCTCGAGCGGGTTGCGCCGGCTGTACCCGGCGGCCCCGAACACCTGGAGGGCATCACTCACCACACCGATCGCCGCCTCGGCGGTGAAGATCTTGGCCTGCGCCGCGAGTGTGGGATCGGGGAACGGCGAGTCGTTCGGACCCCGGCTCTCGGCCGCCCGATAGGTCAGGCTCCGGGCCGCCTCCAACTTCACGGAGTTGTCGGCGAGCATCCACTGGAGTCCCTGGAACTCCGCGATCGGGCGGTCGAACTGCTCCCGCTCCTTCGCGAAGTCGATCGCCAGGTCCTGCGCTCCGGCGGCGAGGCCGAGCGCGACGGTGCCGGCCCCGACACGTTGCGCGTTGTAGGCGTTCATCAGATCGGCGAAACCCCGGCGGAAGCCGGACGGCGGAAGCACGACCATCTCCGGCTCGACCACCATGTCCTCGAACCGGACCTCCATCTCCGGGATCCCGCGGAGGCCCATCGTCGGCTCCCGATGACCGAACACGAGTCCCGGGGTCTCGTCCCGCACGGCGAGGAACCCACCGATGCCCTCGGGTGTGCCGTCCTCGGCGAACACCCGGGCGAAGATCAGATGCAGGCGACTCACACCGCCGCCGGTGATCCAGTGCTTGGTCCCGTTGAGCACGAAGCGATCGCCGCGCCGATCGGCCCGCGTCGTCATCTGCGACGCCGCGCTGCCGGCCTCGGGTTCGGTGATGCAGATCGCCGGCTTGTCCCCGTGGAGGACGAGATCGGCGGCGAGCTTGCGCTGCGACTCGGTGCCGTAGGCCATCACGGCCGAGATCGCCCCCATGTTGGCTTCGACGGCGATGCGTCCCGTCACTCCGCACACCTTCGCCATCTCCTCGACGACGAGCACGGCGTCGAGGAACGAACGCCCGGGTCCGCCGACGTCGGTCGGGATCGTCATGCCGGTGAAGCCGGCGTCGCGGAGCGCCTCGACGTTGTCCCACGGGTACTGCTCGGAGGCATCGACCTCGGCCGCCCGGGGGGCGATGACCTCCCGGGCGAGCGCCCGGGCCTCGTCGCGGATGCGCTTCTGGTCGTCGGTCAGATCCCAGGTCATGGTGTGCTCCGGTGGTCGGATGAGCGGGTCACGGTCACCGGCAGATGCTCGATGCCGTTCACGAAGTTCGAATCGACATGGGTCGGGGTCCCGTGGTCGAGCTCGAGTCCCCGGTCGAACATCTCGTCGAGCAGCTCGACGAGTTCGAGCCGGGCCAGGCTGGCGCCGAGGCAGAAGTGCGCACCTCCGCCGCCGAAGGCGCTGTGGATCGGCGTCGGCGGTCGATCGACACGGAACTCGAGTGGTGCGTCGAAGGCGGCGTCGTCGAAGTTGGCCGAGGCGTACCACATGACGACCTTGTCGCCGGCGGCGAGCGTGGTGCCTCCGAGCTCGGTCGCACGGGTCACCGTGCGGCGGAAGTAGAGGATCGGCGACGAGTAGCGGACGATCTCCTCGGCGAGTGCCCCGAGCAGTTCGCGGTCGGCGGCCACGGCGCCGAAGGCGTCGGGGAAGGCCCGGGCGTGCATGGCGAGGTGCGACATGGCCGACCGGGTCGTCTCGTTGCCGGCGAAGATCATGAGGCGGAAGAAGTTCGCGAACTCCTCCGGGCTCAGCGCCTCGCCGTCGATCTCCGCGGCGAGCAGCTGCGATGACAGATCGTCGCCGGGACGCTCCCGGAGTCGGGCGGCGTGGGCATCCGCGTAGGCCGACATCGCGGACGCCGCCGGCGAGTTGAACGGCAGGAGCCGCAGGTCGGTCGTGTTGCCGTAGGCGTCGGCGGGGAGCGGCTCGCTCGAGGTCCCGGCCACGAGGTGGTCGGACAACTCGATCAGATACCCGTGATCCGCCTCCGGCACACCCATCAGATCGCAGATCACCCCGATGGGGATCGGTGCGGCGACGAGATCGACCCAGTCGCCGCCGCCGTCGACCTCGAGCCGATCGAGCGTGGCCCGGACACGGCGACGGATCGCTTCGCGATAGCCCTGCACGTGGCGTGGCGTGAACGCCGAGGACACGAGGCGGCGCAGACGGGTGTGCACCGGCGGATCGAGGTCGATCATCGAGGCCCGGGCCGCGAGGCAGTCCTCCTCGATGTCGTACATCTGGATGTGGCCCACCTCCGAGGAGTACGTGGCCGGGTCCCGGGACACCTCGACGACCTCGGCCAGTCGGGTGACCGACCAGAAGCCCCGGTCGCCATCGTGCTGCGGCGACCAGTGCAGGCCGGGCGTGGCCCGCAGTTCGGCGAAGAGGTCGTGTGGGATCCCCTGGGCGAACACGGCCGGATCCCGCAGATCGACCGGCGGCGGCGGGCCCTCAGCCGCCACCGGCGGCCTCGTCGGGTTCCACGATCGAGATCGCACCACTCGGGCACCGGTCGATCACCTCGAGGGCGACCTTCCGGTCGAGGCGGCCATCGCCCTGCACCACGGCGATCACCTCGTCGTCGTCGATCTCGAACACGTCCGGTGCGAGGAGCTCACACTGGCCACCGGCGATGCAGGTCTCGGGGTTCACCTGCATCCGGACGACGTCCTCGCTCATCGGGCCAGCTCCATGTCGACCGACAACACGCCGTGCACGAAGTTCGACGGCACCCGCACCGGTTCGCCCGTGCGACGGAGGCGGAGGCCACGGTCACGCATCGCACCGAGCACGACCTGGATCTCGAGGCGGGCGAGGAACGCGCCGAGGCAGAAGTGCGGGCCACCCCCACCGAAGGCGAAGTGCGGATTGTCGGTCCGCCCCACGTCGAAGGTGAACGGATCGTCGAAGGCGGTCTCGTCACGATTGGCCGAGGCGTACCAGACCACGACCTTCTCCCCCGCGCCGATCCGGGTCCCGGCGAGTTCGGTCGCCGTCGTGGTGGTCCGACGCATGTGCAACACCGGTGTCGCCCAGCGGAGGACCTCCTCGGTCGCCTGCTCGAGTGTCACGTCGCCGTCGAGCACCCGTTGCCACTGCTCCGGGTGATCGGCGAGTGCCATGGCTCCGTGGGTCAGGGCCGTGCGGGTGGTCTCGTTGCCCGCGAACACGAGCAGATGGAAGAGGTTCCGGAACTCCGAACCGGTGAGGCGTTCGCCGTCGGCCTCGGCCCGGACGAGTGTGGTCACGATGTCGTCGGCGGGCTCGGCGCGTTTGCGGGCGGCCAGCGCCTCGCCGTATTCGAACAGGGCGTGCGACGCCGGGCTGTTGAACGGCAGGAGACGCAACTCGGTGGTGTTCCCGAACGCATCGGGTGGCAGCGACTGCTGCTCGCTCGTGCCCTCGACGAGGAAGTTGGACAGCTCGACGAGGTGGTCGGCGTCCTCCACCGGCACACCGAGCAAGGCGAGGATCACGCGGATCGGCAGTGGGGCGGCGAGTGCGTCGACCCAGTCGACCGTGCCGGCGGCCTCGGCGTCGTCGAGGAGCTCGTCGGTGAGTTCGCCGACCGTGTCGGTCCAGGCCTTGATGTTCTTCGGGGTGAAGCCCGACGCCACCAGACGCCGGATTCTGGTGTGGTCGGGGGCATCGGTGTCGATGAGCCCACGTCGCGCTTCGAGCGCGTCGGCCTCGAGATCCCAGAGGTTCGTGTGACCCACCGCGGAGGAGAACACCTCCGGTGTGCGGCTGACCTCCTTCACCTCGGCATGGCGGGCGACGGCCCAGAAGCCACCGTCCCGGTAGGGGTGCCACATGAGGCCCGGCGTCCGCCGCATCTCGGCGAATCGGTCGTGCGGGATGCCGTCGAGGTAGAGCCCGTCGTCGGTGACGTTCGGGGCCTCGGCGACCGGGGTCGGCATGCTGTCGGGATCCGGCGTCATCGGCTCAGCAGTGCTCGATGAAGCGTTCCCGCTCCCAGTCGTTCACGTCGTCGGCGTCGGGGTTGTGCTCGGCGGCGAGGGCCACCTCGGCCTCGGCGATCGAGCAGTAGCTCCGGGCGAAGGTGTCGCCGAGCTGTTCGGCGAGCCCGCTGCCGGAGAAGGCCGCGATCGCACCGGCCAGATCGGTGGGCAGCGCGGTGTGGTCGCCGGGTTCGGTGTACATGTCCCCCACGCACATCATCCCGGGGTCGTGGGACTGCTCGACGCCGTCCATCCCGGCGGCGAGGATGCCGGCGATGATCAGGTAGGGGTTCGCGTCGGCACCGGCCGAACGGAACTCCACGCGGTTGGCACCGCTGCCCGGCTCGGCGATGCAGCGGGCCATGACGGTCCGGTTGTCGAGACCCCAGGTCACGTGCGTCGGGGCGAAGGTGTAGGGACGGATCCGTTTCGGTCCGTTGCTCGTGGGGGCGGCGAGGAGCGTGAGCGCCTCGGCGTGGGTCATCAGGCCACCGAGCCAGGCACGCATCAGGTCGTTCGGTTGCCCCTCCTCGCACTCGGCGAAGCGGTTGCCGCCGTCACCCGCGAGTGAGGTGTGCACGTGCATGCCCGAACCCGAGGCCTCGGCCCAGGGCTTCGGCATGAACGTGGCCCGCAACCCGTGCTGCACCGCCACCTGCTTCACGATCGACTTGAAGAGCACCGTGTTGTCGGCCGTGGTCATGGCGTCGGCGGCGCCGACGTTGATCTCGACCTGGCCGGGGCCGTATTCGGCGTTCGACGACTCGACCTCGAGCCCCGCCCCGAGGAGCGCCGCCCGCATGTCGGCGAGCACGGCCTCGAGTTCGAGGGCGTCGGTGAGCGACGAGTACTGGATGTGGCCCTGCACCGGCTCCCACTCGGGGGTGCACAGGTAGAACTCCATCTCGGTGGCGACCACGGGATCGAGACCCGCCGCACGGCACCGTTCGATCTGGGCCGCGAGCACGTTGCGTGGCGCCAGTGGGTGCGGCTCCGCACGCTCGTTGCTGGTGTCGCCGAACACGAGGGCGTAGCCGGGCCGGTGGGTGAGGATCCGGCCGGTGGACGCATCCGGCGTGATGTGACAGTCGAGGTAGCCGGTGTCCATGTTCACGAACTCGTTGTCCGGCAGGTCGTTCTGCATGTCGAACACGAACATCGCGTCCGCGATGTTCGCCCCCGAGGTGTGGACGGAGTCGAAGTAGCGACCGACGGGAACCCGCTTGCCCCGCAGATGCCCCTGGGTGTCGGGCACGGCCAACTCGATGGTGTGCACTCCGGCCGCCTCGGTGGCGGCGCGGAAGGCCTCGGTGGTGGTGCTGATGTCTGGCATGTGATGGTCCCCCTTCGACCGATCAGAGCGTGGTGGCGGCGTCCCGGGTGGCCCCCGAGGCGCAGTCGATGACGATCCTCCCGCGCAGATCACCGTCGCGCAGGCGTTGATGGGCCTCGGCGACCCGGTCGAGTGGAAGGACCTCGACCTCGGCGACGATCGACGGTTCGCGACGGGCGAGGTCGAGCAGCTCGTCGAGCTGATCGCGACGTCCCCAGACCGACGACAGGAACGCCGCTTCGTGGGGCACGGCGCCGAAACCGAACGGGATCCGGCCACCCGCGAGCCCGACGGCCACCACGACACCCTGCTTGCCCACGATCGTGGCGGCGGTGGCGAGCGTCGCGTCGGCGGCGATGAAGTCGATGACGACATCGCCGCTACCGGCGGTGTCGAGCTGGCCGGCGGCCGCGTGGGCGCCCACGGCGAGGGCCGTGGCCTGCTTCTCGGGCGAGAGGTCGAGGGCGGTGACGTGGGCGTCGGTGAGCAGTCGGAGATAGCGGATGGCGTACTGGCCGAGACCGCCCGCACCGATCACCACCGCTCGGCCCCGCGAGCCGAGCGCCCGGAGCCGAGCCACCGTGTGGAGCACCGCCCGGTAGGCGGTGAGTCCCCCACAGGCGAGCGGCGCGCTGGCCACCGGATCCAGACCGTCGAGTGGGGCGAGATAGCGGCGATCGGGCACCCACATCCGCTCGGCGTAGCCACCGTCGGTGAACAAGCCGGCCTCGGTCGCGGACCCGCAGATCATCTCGTCGCCGTCGTCGCAGTGGCGACAGCTCCGACAGCCCCACGGCGCGTAGACCATCACCGGTCCGAGCTCGGCGTCGACACCGGTCACCTCGTGGCCGAGGATCATCGGTGCCTCGGCGCCGAACTCGCCGTCGAGCACGTGGAGGTCGGAGCGGCACACGCCACACGCGGTCACCTCGAGCACCAGACCATCGGCCGCCGTCGGTTCCGGATGGTCGGCCATGATCTCGACCGGCCGATGCGGTCCGGTGAACACTGCGGCCTTCATCGTCGAGCCCTCATGTGGCCGCCGATCCCAGGTAGGCCTCTTTGACCCGCTTGTCGCTCTGCACCTCGGCCGGCGTCCCATCGGCGATCACCGAGCCGTGGTCGAGGACGTAGATGCGATCCGAGATGCCGGTGATGAACGCGAGGTCGTGATCGATGACGAGCACACCGGCACCGACGGCGTCGGCCATGCCCTTCACCTGCTCGACCATCGCGACGGACTCGGCGTCGCTCATGCCCGAGGTCGGTTCGTCGAGGAGGAGGAAGGTGGGGGCCATCGCGGCGGCACGAGCGAGTTCGAGGCGCCGTGAGTTGCCGTAGTCGAGCTCTCGCGCCCGGCGATGCCGGTGCTCCCACAACCCGGCCTGGGCGATCAGTGCGGCGGTGTCCTGATGCGACCGGTCGCCCCGGTGCTCGGCGGCGACGAGCGCAGCCACCTCGACGTTCTCCTCCACGGTGAGCGATCCGAAGAGGCGGAGATTCTGGAACGTGCGCACGAGACCGGCGCGAGCGAGTTCGTGGGCCGGCTCACCGGCGAGTTGGCGACCGTCGATCGAGAACGTGCCGTCGGTCGGGCGGACCATCCCGGTGAGCACGTTGACGAAGGTGGTCTTGCCGGCGCCGTTGGGCCCGATGATGCCGACGACCTCACCGCTGTCGGCCTCGAGGCCGGCGTTCGAGAGCGCCTGGAATCCGCCGAAGCGGACGTCGATCCCCGAGGCCGACAGCGTCGAGGATCCGGCTTCGGGCGCCGGGACCAGGGCGGGTGGCACGTCGGACTCGGCCCCGCCGAGACGCCGCCGCAGCCAGTCGTCGATCTCCAGATCGTCGAGCAGGCCCGACGGACGCCAGATCATGAACCCCAACATGGCGGCGCCGAGGAACACGGTCTGGAGGTTCTCCCGGAAGATCCAGTCGAGCGGTGCCGAGTCGAGCCCGATGCCGAAGACCTCGAACCCGTCCTGGCCGAGCCGGCGGGCCAGCTCACGGCCGATGGTCATCACGATGACGCCGACCACCGCACCGGTCACACCGTTGCGACCGCCGACGATCAGCATCACGAGCGTGACGAGCGTGTACTGGAAGAAGAAGTCTCCCGGCAGGATCGACCCGTCCTCCCAGACCTTCAACGAGGAACCGAGCACGACGACGGCCACGCTCAACAACAGGGCCATCATCTGTTGGACGAGTGGATCGATGCCCATCGCCCGGGCGGCGAGATCGTCTTCGCGAGCGGCCTGGGCGAGGCGACCTCGGCGGGATCGGGCGAACAGACGGGCGACGATCAGTGCGATCAGCAGGGCGCCGTAGGTCGGGACCCGTGAGTCGAGCGAGCCGCGGATCGGGAAGGCGAGACCGGCCCGGTCACCACCGGTGAGATCGGGCCAGTTCCGGGCCACCTCGTGCGTGACGAACAACAGCGCGAGCGTGATGACGGTGGCCGCGACGGCACCGGACGCCGCGCCGGATCGGCCCAGTCCGAGGCCGACGACGAAGGCACACACCACGGCGAAGGCGACCGCACACGCGATCGCCACGAGTGGCGGGAGCTCGACCCCGACGAGGCCGAACGGGGCATCCGGGATGCGTTTCAGCTTCTCGGCCTCGCTGATCGCGAGGAGGGCGAAGACGTACCCACCGATGGCGCCGAACCCGATGTGCCCGAACGACAGCACCCCGGTGTTGCCGATGTAGATCTGGATCCCGACCACGACGATGGCGTCGATCAGCATCACCGTGACGAGCCGCTCGGCGGCGCCGGTGCCGAGGATCCCCTGGTAGGCGAGCCCGCCACCCACGAGCACGGCGAACAGCGCGACGGCGCCGATGACCGGCCAGCCGAGATCGCGGCCGGTGCGTCCGGCGAGGAGCGAGGCCATCACACACGCTCCGCGTGGGCGACGGACACGAAGCCCTGCGGTCGGAAGATGAACAGCAGTGCGATGAGGGCGAACACGAATCCCTCGGTGAGCCCGGCGATCGATCCGGGCAACCACGAACGCAGCAGCACCTCGGCCAGGCCGAGGGCGAAGCCGCCGAGCACCGCACCGCGCAGGCTGCCGAGGCCGCCGATCAGTGCGGCCAGCACACCCTTGAGCATCGGGTCGATGCCGGCCGATGGCGTCGTGCTCCCCGCACGCATCAGCCAGAACACCCCGGCGATCCCGGCGAGCAGACCCGACAGGGCGAACGCCCCCCGGATGACGGTGTCGGACCGGACGCCCATGAGCCGGGCCGTGTCGAAGTCGGCGGCGGCCGCACGCAGGGCGAGGCCGAACATCGTGCGTTGCAACAACAGGTTGGTCCCGATGAGGGTCAGGATCGTCACCACGATGACCACGGTGTCGAAGGTCTCGATCTGCAGCGGACCGAGCGCCCAGGTGCTCTGGGTCGTCCATGCCGGTCGGGCGAAGTTCTTCACCGATGCCGACACGTAGAGCAGGAAGATCGCCGAGACGACGAAGTGCACGCCGAACGACGTCAGCAGGAGCGTGAACTGCGACGCTCCCCGGACACGGCTGAACGCGAGGCGTTCGATGACCAGACTCGTGAGCACCGCGACGACGATGATCAGCGGGACCACCAGCCACCACGACCAACCGTTGGTGATCGCCCAGAAGGCCGCGTAGCCCGAGACGGTGATCAGCTCGCCGTGGGCGAAGTTCAGCAGATGCATCACGCCGAACACGACCGCGACACCGAGCGCCAACAACGCGTAGATGCTGCCCCGGCCGAGTCCGTCGATCAGGTTCTGCGCCAGTTCGACCATCAGGCACCGCCCACGAAGGTGTCGAAGAGATCATCCCGGGCCGCGAGTTCTGCGCCGGTGCCCGAGGTGACGACCTCACCGGACCGCAGCACGTAGGCACGGTCGGCGACCTCGAGCATGCGATGGGCGTTCTGTTCGACGACGAGCAGTGTCCGCCCCTGCGATCGCAGGCGGTCGATCAACTCGAAGACGAGGTCGACGAGGACCGGTGCGAGCCCGAGTGACGGTTCGTCCATCATCAACAGGCGCGGGCGTGACATCAGCGCCCGGGCGATGGCGAGCTGCTGTGCCTCACCGCCCGAGAGATACCCCGCGGGGGTCGCCCACTTCTCGCGCAGCACCGGGAACGTCTCGGCCATCTCGTCGAGCAGCTCGGCCCGCTCGGATGCCTTGACGGTGATGCCACCGATCCGCAGGTTCTCCTCGACCGTCAGGTCGACGAAGATCCGTCGGTGCTCCGGCACGAGGGCGAGGCCCGACCGCAGCAGCTTCTCGGGCGCGGCGCCGGTGATGTCGGCCCCGTCGAACCGGACGCTTCCCTCGTCGGGCGAGAGCAGGCCGGCGATGGAGCCGAGCAGGGTGGTCTTCCCCGCTCCGTTGGGTCCGATGAGGCCGACGACCTCACCGGACCCGACGTGCAGGGATGCCGAGCGGAGCGCCGCGATCGCGCCGTAGCGCGTCGTGAGCCCCGAGACCTCGAGCATCGTGGTCACGAGTGTCGGTGCCGATCAGCCGCCGATGGTGGCGACGAGGACGTCCTCACCGTCGACGATGCGGTTGATCGGCACGGCCTTGGGCGGGATGCCGTTGGTCCCGGCGTAGGTGATCTCGCCGGTCAGGCCCTGGAAGCCCTCGATCTGTGCCACGGCGGCGCCGATGTCGGCGGGCTCGGTGCAGCCGCAGTCGAGGATGCCCTGGAGGCCGAGGAACATCGAGTCGACGTACAGGCCCATGAAGCCCCGGGACTCGAGCGCCTCGCCGCGGTCGGCCTCGTAGGAGGCGAGCATGGTGTCGACACGGTCGCCGGCCGAGATGGAGGTGTGGGGCGTGTGCACGATGCCCTCGTTGTTGGCCTCGAACTGGATCCCGGTGGCATCCAGTGCATCGGTCCCGGCGTAGACGAGCCCGTCGAGGCCCTGACCTTCGAGCTGGCCGCGCAGTGCCGTGACCTGGAAGCCGAGGGCGGCCGAGAACACGATCTCGTTGTTCTCGGAGATCCCGGCGATCTCGTTCACCTGGGCGGAGAAGTCGGTGTCGGCGGCCCAGACGTAGGTCTGGGTGCTGACGACCTCGCCACCGCCGGCCTCGAAGGCGGCGATGAAGGCGTCGGGGTTCACGCCGGTGTAGGGCACACCCTCACCCTCGGTGAACACGATGGCCCGGGTGATGCCCTCGTCGAGCGCCCACTGGGCGACGGCGCCGGACATGAGGTTGTCGTCGAAGCTCACGAGGAACGAGTTGATGCTCGCGTCGGCCAGTGTCGGCTCCGTCGAGGCGGCGACGAACATCGGCACCTCGCCGTCGGTGGTCTGCAGGATCGGCAGGGCGAAGTCGGCGAACGGCGGGCCGATCAGGAAGTGTGCGCCCCAGTCGAGGAGCTCCTGGGCGGCGAGGGCGGCGTCGTCACCGACCTCGGCCACGCGGACCTCGACGGGCGAGCCGTTCACGCCGCCGGCGCAGTTGATCTTCTCGGCCATGTAGGGCACGAGATTCGAGCCCGGGATGTCGACGAAGCCGACGACGTCGGAGAAGTCCATGGCCATGCCGACCCGGATCGGATCGCCCGTCGGGGCGTCTTCACAGGCCGACAGATCGGCGTTGAGCGCGGCATCGATGTCGACGGTGCCGCCACCTTCGCCGGCGGCACTGGACGAACTCGAGTCGCCGTCGGAGCCACACGCCGCGGCGACGAGCGCCATGGCGAACAGCAGAGCGAGGAGCTTGCGGATGTTCATTGTGTTACCCCCTTCGGAACGCCCGCCCGGCCGGGGCGGAGCGTCCTGTCGAACCACCCGCCGAGGTGTCGGCCCCGGAGGTCCGGACACCGGCGGATGTGACCGTTCTCACCGGTCGACCGGGACAGTAGACCACCGGTCGTTCGGTAGCGAACGATTCGCCGCCCGGTTCACACACCCGTAGCATCGGGACCGATGCGAGCCGACCCCGTCACCCCACGCCGAGCCCTCGTGATCGCCCACGAACCCGACGGTCCGGGCGGCCAGGTGAGTGTGCGGCTCCGCCAGCGCGGGTTCGAGGTCGTCACCCATGTCGTGACACCCGACGTCGCCGCACCGAACGAGGCGACACCCTTCCCCGACTTCGCGGCATTCGAGCTCGTGGCGATCATGGGATCGATCCGATCCCTCACCCGCAAGGACGAGATCGACAGCTGGGTCCATGACGAGCTCGATCGGATCCGTGACGCCGCGGAGCGGGATCAGCCGATCCTCGGCGTGTGCTTCGGTGGCCAACTCATCGCCGACGCCCTCGGTGGCGCGGTCGAGGAGTCGCCCGAGGTCGAGGTCGGTTGGCGATCGATCACCCCGGCGCCCGGCGTCGACAACCCGGTCGGCCCCGGACCGTGGATGGAATGGCATCACGACCGGTTCACACCGCCGCCCGGAGCGGAGCTGCTCGCCACCACACCGGTCGGCCCGCAGCTGTTCACGCTCGGCCGCATGGTCGGGACCCAGTTCCACCCCGAGATCGACCACGAGCACGTGTCGGTCTGGCTCGGCGGCGCCGATGCCGAGTATCTGGACGGGGTCGGCGTCGACCCCGAGGCCCTGCTCGCCGAGATCGCCGCCCACGACGACCGCAACACCGAACAGTGCCACGCCCTCGTCGACTGGTTCCTCGAGCGCAGTGGACTCGCCGAACACCCGCGGGAGGAGCCCGTATGACCGCACCCCTGATCGGCATCACGGGCCGCCGCAAGCGGGCCGCCGAGTTCACCGGCATGTTCGAGATCCTCGGCCACCTCGAGGGCGACTGGTTCTACGTCGACTACGGACGCGGTGTCCGGGCGGCCGGGGGCCTGCCGGTGTACCTGCCCGTCGACGGTGACCCCGCCGACTACGTGGACCACCTCGACGGCGTCCTGCTCACCGGCGGCGCCGACATCGGCCCGGAGCACTACGGACACGAGCCCGAGACCGACGAGTTCCCGCCCGAGGCCATCCGCGACGAGTTCGAGCTCGGCTTGCTCGACGTGGCCGCATCGACCGAACTCCCGGTGCTCGGCATCTGTCGGGGGCTCCAGATGATCAACGTCGCCTTCGGCGGGACGCTCCATCAACACGTGCCCGAACACGCCTTGTTCTCCGATCCGGTCCGCACCATGGCCCACCGGCTCGAGATCACGCCCGACTCGACGCTCGCCCGCCTCTACGAACCCGGCCGCCAGGTCAACTCGCTGCACCACCAGACCGTCGACGAACTCGGCGGAGATCTCCGTGTCCTGGCCACGGCGGAGGGCGTGATCGAAGCGCTCGAGCACGACACCCTGCCGATGCTCGCGGTGCAATGGCACCCCGAGATGCTCGAGACCCGCGACACCGACCCGGTGTTCGGTTGGCTCATCGAGGCGGCCCGGGCCCGGATGGCGGCGGGCTGAGACGGCGCCGATGCGGTCGAGCTGGCACCACGGCAAGCCGACCGACGGCTTCGTCGAGCACACGTCGAGCCTCGAACCCGTCGCCCCGATCGGACCCGATCCCCGGACACCGCAGGAGCGGTTCTTCGTCTGCAACGCGGGCGATGCACCCGGGTCCCACACGATCGGCCCCCTGACCGTCGTCGACCATCGTTCGCACACCCGGGTCGTGCTCGATCGCGAGGCGCTGGAGGAGCTCCCGCAGCACCACCTCACGGCCTGGCTCGAATGTGCCGGCAACGGACGCCGGCTCTTCGGCGAGGTCGCCGGGCTCGACGTGGGCCTCGACGATCCGAAGAACACGGCATGGACCCTCGGCGCGCTCGGCTCCGCCGCCTGGAGCGGCCCGAGCCTGGCCGACGTGGTGCGTCTCGCTGGCATCGACGGGTCGTCGGCGTTCGTGGCGGCCACCGGCGCGGACCGTGACAACGCCGAAGGCGAACCGATCCGCATGTGCCTGCCGGGCACGAAGGCCTGGCACCCCGACACGATCGTGGCGCTGGCCATGAACGGCGACCCGCTCCCCCGGGCACATGGCGCACCGGCACGCCTCCTCGTGCCCGGCTGGGTCGGTGCCTACTCGATCAAGTGGCTCGACCGGATCGACCTCGACGACCGCTGGCTCGGCTCGTTCCGGGCCGACGAGTACTACGTGCATCGAGACGGGTCGGGTCGGCCGAGTGGACCGATCACCACCTCGCCGGTGCGGAGTCATCTCGCGGTCGCACGCCCCCAGCGCCTCATCGCGGGGCGGCATCGTCTCGAGGGCATCGCCCGCTCGGGTGCCGGCCCGATCGACGCGGTCGACTGGCGGGTCGACGGTGCGCCATGGCGCCCGGCCGACCTCGGTGACCCCGCCGGCCCGTGGGGTTGGACCCCGTTCGTCGTCGATGTCGTGCTGCACCCCGGGCGCCACGTGATCGAGACCCGGGCGACCGATCGCACCGGCACGACCCAGCCCGACGCCCAGCCACACCATCCGGCCGGAGTGTTGTGGCGGGCCATCACGCCCCACGAGTTCCTCGTGAAGGGCTGAGGAGCCGGGTCTCTTGGACGACGGGGGCCCGACGGCGCGAGGGTGAGCCCACCCGAGCCGAGGAGCCCCGATGTCCGACATGATCAGCCGCTACAGCACCGCGTTTCCGAGCCTCACGTTCACCAACCCCGCCGACGGGGTCCTGCAGATCACTCTCGAAGGGCCCGGCCTCAACTCCGTCGACGCCGACAAGCACCGCGAGATCGCGGACGTGTGGCTCACGATCGACCGTGACCCGGAGGTGCGGGTGGCACTGCTGGCCGGCGCCGGCAAGGGCTTCTCCTCCGGCGGGAGCTTCGATCTGATCGACGGGATCATGGCCGACCACGGCGAGATGCTGAAGACGATCCGCGAAGCCCGCGACATCGTGCTCAACGTCATCAACTGCTCGAAGCCGATCGTGTCCGCGATGTGGGGCCCGGCGGTCGGCGCCGGGCTCGTGGCCGGACTCCTGGCCGACATCTCGGTGGTGGGAGCGAAGACCCGGATCATCGACGGCCACACCCGCCTCGGCGTGGCGGCCGGCGATCACGCCGCGATCTGCTGGCCGATGCTGTGCGGGATGGCCAAGGCGAAGTACTACCTCCTGACGTGTCGTGACCTGTCGGGCGAGGAGGCCGAGCGCATCGGTCTGGTGTCGTTGTGTGTCGACGACAGCGACGGCCCGGAGGCCGTCATGGCCGAGGCGATGTCGGTGGCCGTCGATCTGTCGAACGGGGCGCAGCAGGCCATCCGGTGGACCAAGCGGACCCTGAACTACGGCTACAAGCTGCTCGAGCCGGCCTTCGACGCCTCCCTCGCCTACGAGATGATCGGCTTCATGGGCCCCGACGCCGCCGAAGGTCTCGCCTCGCACCGGGAGAAGCGGGCACCCGACTTCTCCGGCAACCCCACGAGCGAGTGAGCACCGACCGACGCCGATCGGTGGACGGGAAACGCGAACCCCGCCACCACTAGGTTCGCCGTCATGGACATCGATCTCATGACGGGTGGCTCCACGTGGGCCGAGTCGGCCGAACTGGCCCGCCTCCTCGACGGCGCCGGGTTCTCCGGCATGCTCTACACCGAGACCTCACAGGTCCCCTGGATGCAGATCGCCGCGGCGTCGCTGGCCGCACCGGAGCTGTACTTCACCACCGGCATCGCCGTGGCCTTCCCCAGGAGCCCGATGGTCTCCGCCGCGGTGGCCTACGAGCTCGCCGAGAACACCGGTGGGCGCTTCCGCCTCGGACTCGGCAGCCAGGTGAAGGCACACGTGGAGCGCCGCTACGGCTCCGAGTTCGACCGCCCCGCCGCCCGCCTCAAGGACTACGTCGAGGCCGTGAAGGCATGTTGGCGGGCGTTCAACCGCGAGGAACGGCTGTCCCACGACGGCGAGTTCCACCAGCTCAGCCTGCTGCCACCCGACTGGGCGCCCCGGGCCCACGACCACGAGATGAAGGTCGACATCTCCGCGGTCGGCCCGATCATGAGCCGGGTGGCCGGCGAGGTCGCCGACGGTGTGCACGTCCACCCCCTCCACTCCATGCACTACCTCGAACACCGGCTCGCTCCGGCCGTGGCCGAGGGCGCCGCCCGATCCGGCCGCGACCCCGGCGAGATCGATCTGATCATCCCGGTGTTCGCGTGCCCGGGTGACACACCGGAGGAGCGGGCCGCCTACGTCGCCACCGCCAAACGCCAGATCGCCTTCTACGGCTCGACCCCCAACTACCGATTCCAGTTCGACGACCTCGGCTTCGAGGGCACGACCGATCGCATCCGGGCCAAGATGAAGGCCGGCGAACTCGACACCCTCGGCGACGAGATCACCGACGAGATGCTCGACCACTACGCCGTCGTGGCGGGTTGGGACGATCTCGCCGACACGCTGCTCGAGCGCTACGGCGACACCGCGAGCCGGGTCGTGATGTATCTCGGCGAACGACAGATGCGAGCCGACGCCGATCATCTCGGCCGATGGTCCGAGGTCGCACGGGCGGTCCGGGCCGGATGAGCGCCCCCACGCCGACGACCGGTCGGACGGCCATGGTCACCGGGGGCGGCTCCGGGATCGGCCGGGCGATCTCGGTCGCCCTCGCCGACGCCGGCCATGCCGTCGCACCGGCCGATCTCGACACCGCGGGCGCCGTCGCCACCGCCGAGCGGATCTCGGCGGCGGGCGGCCGAGCGCTGGCCGTCACCCTCGACGTGACCCGCCCGACGTCGATCTCCACCGCGGTGGACGACATCGAGGCCGCCCTCGGCCCCGTCGACATCGTCGTGAACTGCGCCGGGTGGGACGAGCTGAAGCCCTTCGGCGACACCGACGAGGACTTCTGGGACCGGGTCATCGACATCAACCTGAAGGGCACGCTTCGCACGGTGCACCGCTGTCTCCCCGGCATGGCCGAACGCGGGTGGGGACGGATCGTGAACATCAGCTCCGACGCGGCTCGGGTGGGTTCGTCACTCGAGGCCGTCTACGCCGGCGCCAAGGGCGGGGTGATCTCGTTCACGAAGACGATCGCCCGGGAGGCCGCCCGCACCGGCGTCACCGCCAACGTCGTGTGTCCCGGCCCGACCGACACGCCGTTGCTCGACGGCATCGTCGCCGCTTCCGACAACGGGGAGAAGGTGATCGGCGCGATGGCGCGTGCCGTGCCGATGAAGCGCATCGGCCAGCCCGAGGAGATCGCGGCGGCCGTCGTCTACTTCTGCTCCGAGGAGGCGGGCTTCACGACCGGCCAGACGCTCTCGGTCTCCGGCGGCCTGACGATGGCCTGACCGGCCCGCTCAGCCGAGGGCGGCGATGTCGTCGTCGGTCCAGCCGATCTCACGCAGGACCTCGAGGTTGTGCTGCCCGATGCGGGGGGCATGGCGGCGGATCGTGCGATCGTCGGCCGACGCGAACCGGACCGGATCGCGGATGACCCGATAGGCCCCCTCGGTCGGGTGGTCGTCGAGCTCGAGCAGCCCGACGGCGGCGAAGTGTTCGTCGTCGTCGAGCGCACGCAGGTCGGTGATCGGCATGCACGGGATCGAGTGCTCGGCACAGAACGCCATCCACGCGGCCGTCGTCTTGGTGGGTGCGTAGGTGTCGACGTGGCCGTAGACCTCGTCGGCGTTCGCCACCCGGTCGTTGGCGGTGGCGAAGCGGGGGTCGTCGGCGAGTTCGGGGCGGCCGACGGTCGTGAAGAAGTCACGCCAGTTGGCGTCGGAATAGGGCAACAGGCAGATCCAACCGTCGGCCGTGCGGCGGGGCTTGCGGTTCCGGCTGCGGAGCCGCAGGTAGGAGAAGGGCTCTTCCTTCGGTTCGAACGTGTGGCCGTTCAGGTGTTCCACGAGGTTGAACGCGGCGGTCACCTCGGCCATGGGGACCTCGATGTCGTCGCCCTGCCCCGTCACCGCTCGCCGATGCAGCGCCGCACACACCGCGAGTGCGATGTGGAGCGCGGTCACCTTGTCACCGATGATCGTCGGTACGTAGGCCGGATCGGCCCCGTGCCAGGTGAACATCGACGCCAGGCCCGAGACGGCCTGGATCACGTCGTCGTAGGCGGCCCGCCCGGCGTACGGGCCGTCGCTGCCGAAGCCCACCGCCTGGCAGTGCACGAGGTCGGGGCGGACCGAGCGCATGACGGACGGGCCGAGATCGAGGCGCTCGAGTGCCGCCGGGCGCAGATTGGTGACGAGCACATCCGCCGTGGCGATGATGTCCAGGAGGGCCCGGCGCCCGTCGTCGGTCTTGAGGTCGACCGCGACGGAGCGCTTGTTGCGGTGGAGGTTGAGCGCGATCCCGCTCATGCCCTCGGACCGCTGCGGGACGAAGTTGCGCATCAGCTCCGGCACATGGGTCTCCACCCGGATCACGTCCGCGCCGAGGTCGCCGAGCAGGCGGGTCGCCATCGGGCCCATGACGATCGTGGTGAGATCGACGACCCGGACCCCGGCGAGCGGGCCGTCCGTCGACGTCGGTTCGTGGGACGTGGTCACGGGGCGGCTCCGTCGGGGTGGCGTCGCAGGATGTCGAGCACCGCGGCGTCGAACGCGGCGGGCTGGTCGAGATTGATGGCGTGGCCACCGTCGAGGTCGACAACCTCCAGCCGAGGCAGCGCGGCCCGGGCGAGATCGATGGACGGCTGGAACCGTTTCTCCCACCGGCCGTTCACGAGCCGGACCGGCATGGTGAGCTCACCGAGCCGGTCGACGCAGGCCCAGCGGTGACGGTTCGCTCCGACGAACGAGACGGTCTCCAGCGTCACCCGATCGGCCAGGCGGACCAGGGTCGCCTTCGTCTCCGGGTCGAGACGACGGGCATGGATCGGGTGCACGGCCACGTCCCGCACGGACCTCAGATCGGGTGGGATCGGTGAGCCGCCGGGGCCGTCGCCCCGGGGTAGTCCGAAGGCCGCACGCCCGTTCGTGAACACGACGCCCCGGGTGTGGTCGGGGTGGGCGAGTGCGGACCGGATCACCACCGCGGCACCCAACGACTGCCCGACGACCCACCATCGGTCGATCCCGAGCTCCCGCCGGATCCGATCGATCTCGGCCACCACGACATCGGGCGAGAGGTCGTCGTCGGAGCCGGGTTCGTCGCTGTCGCCATGGCCCGGCAACTCGACGAGCACGAGGCGGTGCTCGGCCGAAAGGGCGGCGACGTTCGGGTCCCACTGGTGACGGCTCGACAGGAACCCGTGCACCATCAACACGGGCGGCGCGTCGGTCGGACCGACCAGGTGGTGAGCGAGGCGGCTCATCGCTGCCGCTCCGGGCGGCGGACGGCGGGATCGGTCACGTTCGGCGTACCTCGTTCGGGATCGACGGCCGCGGGGCGACGAATCGACCGGGCCGGGAAGCTCCGCCATGATGGCCGCAGGCGAGCGACGGGACCACTCGCCGGGGAGGAACGGACATGGCCGAGGTCGGGAGCCCGACGCGGGACGACATCTTCACCGACAACGAACGGTGGGGGGATCTGAACGACTGGAACCGGACCGCCGTGGCGCTGCACGAGCGTGGCGGCATCCATCGGATCGAACGCGACGGCTTCCAGCCGTTCTGGGCCGTGATCGACCATCGTGCGGTCCTCGACATCGAGAAGCAGCCGGAGCTGTTCACGAACGGCCCGGAGCCCGTCCTGAACACGATCGAGTCACGCGAGGCGCGTGGCATGGACATCAAGACGCTGATCCACATGGACGCGCCCGACCACGGCAAGTACCGACGCCTCACCAACGACTGGTTCAAGCCGGCCGCGATCCGCCGGCTCGACGCCCGCCTGACCGAACTGTCACAACAGGCGGTCGCGACGCTCGAGTCGGCCGGGGGCGAACTCGACTTCGCCGTCGACATCGCCCTCCCCTACCCGCTCCAGGTGATCCTGAAGATCCTCGGACTGCCCGAGGGCGACTACGAGCGGATGATGATGCTCACCCAACAGCTCTTCGGTGGTGAGGACCCCGACCTCCAACGCGAGGAACTCACCCCCGAGGTCGTGGCCGAGGTCCTGATGGACTTCTACGGCTACTTCACCGGACTCACCGCCGAACGCCGGGAACAGCCGACGGACGATCTCGCCACCCTGATCGCGAACGGCCGGATCGACGATGCCCCCATGCCCGATCTCGAGACACTCGGCTACTACGTGATCATCGCCACGGCCGGGCACGACACGACGTCATCGGCGATGGCCGGGGGCATGCGGGCGTTGATCGAGAACCCCGAGCAGCTCGACAAGCTCCGGGCCGACCCGTCACTCGTGAACAACGCCGTCGAGGAGATGATCCGCTGGACCGCACCCGTGCGCCACTTCATGCGGACTGCCACGGCCGACACCGAGGTGTGTGGCCAGCGGATCGCCGCCGGTGACTGGCTGTACCTGAGCTACAAGGCCGCCAACCTCGACCCGAAGGTCTTCGAGGATCCGCTCCGCTTCGACATCGAGCGCCCCAACGCCGACCGGAACGTGAGCTTCGGCTACGGCGTGCACTTCTGCCTCGGCGCACAGCTCGCCCGCAACGAGCTCCGGAACCTGTTCTCCCACGTGATTCCCCGGATCGAGACGATCGAGCTGGCAGCCGAGCCGACGACGATGAAGACGACGTTCGTCGGCGGACACAAGACGCTGCCGATCCGGTACACCCTCACCCCGACCGACGGCGAGCGCTGAGCGGTGCCGACGACCACGACGGCGGCGGTGCTCCGGGAGGGTCATGGACCGTTCGTCATCGAGGAGTTGACGGTCGCCGATCCCGGGCCCGGCGAGGTCGCGGTCCACATGACCGCGGCCGGGATGTGCCACACCGACCTCCTCGCTCGGGAGCTGCCGCCGGAGTTCTTCGCCGGTCCGATGGTGTACGGCCACGAGGGTGCCGGTGTCGTCACCGCCGTCGGCCCGGGTGTCGACCACGTCGCCGAGGGTGACGCCGTGGTGTTGAGCTTCAACTCCTGTGGTGCGTGCCCGTCGTGTGCGAAGCAACGGCTCCCCTACTGCGAGAACTTCTCCGCCCACAACACCGCCGGAGGGCGACCCGACGGCACGACGGCCTTCACCGACGCCGACGGCGCGCCGGTCCGCTCCCACTACTTCGGTCAGTCGTCGTTCGCCGCCGACTCCGTCGTGTCCGCCCGGTCGGTCGTGCCGGTCGATCCGGGCGCCCCGCTCCACCTCCTCGGCCCACTCGGCTGCGGCGTCCAGACCGGGGCGGGCGCGATCCTGAACACCCTGGACGTCGCCGCCGGGGAGAGCGTCGTCGTCGCCGGGGCCGGTGCCCTCGGTCTGAGTGCGGTCATGGCCGCCCGTGTCGCGGGTGCCGCCGAGATCCTCGTCATCGACCGCCACGAGACCCGGCTCGAGCTCGCCCGACGATTCGGTGCGACGGGCACGATCACCGGGCCGCCGGACGGCTTCGCCGACCAGATCCGCGACGCCACGGGCCACGGCGCCGACCACGCCTTCGACACGACCGGCAACAACGAGGTGGCCGTGGCGTTGTTCCGCGGCCTCAACAATCTCGGAACGCTCGGGATCGCCGGTGTGGGCTGGGCCGACTTCGCCGTGCCGATGCGCGAGTTCCTCGGCGGCCGCACGATCACCGGCGTGATGGAGGGCGACTCCGTGCCGACCTCGTTCATCCCACGGCTCATCGACCTCCATGCCTCGGGCCGCTTCCCCTTCGACGAACTCATCACCGAGTTCCCCCTCGCCGAGATCAACGCCGCCGAAGCCGCCTCGATGGACGGCTCGGTCATCAAACCCGTCCTGCGGTTCGACTGAGCTCGAACCCGCTCCCACTCCAGGAGACGTCATGACCGGATTCCGACGCGATGGTGCCGTCGCCGTGATCACCGGAGCCGCCAGCGGCATCGGACGAGGGCTCGGCCGTGCGCTGGTCGGCCGAGCGGAGAGTGTCGTGTTGGCCGACATCGACGGCGACGCCCTGTCGATCGTCGCCGACGAGCTCGCCGGCGCCGGCCTCCCGGCCCTGGCCGTACCGACCGACGTCAGCGATCTCGACGCCGTCGACACACTCGTCGCCCGCACGCTCGAACGGTTCGGACGAGCCGACCTCGTGGTCGCCAACGCCGGCATCGGCGCACCCCATGCGCCGTTCTTCGAGCTGGAGCCGGCCGACGTCGAGCGGGTGATGGCGGTGAACTACTTCGGTGTGCACTGGACGGTCCGGGCCTTCGCCCGGCACCTGCTCGATCGCCCGGGCCCCGGCCACTTCCTCGTCACCGGCTCGGAGAACAGCCTCGGTGCACCGGTGCTCCGCATGGCCGGCTACACCGCCTCGAAGCACGCCGTGCACGGGCTCGCCGACGTGATGCGCCGGGAGCTCCCGCCACGCATCGGTGTCACCCTGCTGTGTCCCGGGATCGTGAACACCGCGCTCGCACCCGTCGGCGAGAACGACGGCAGTCGGGCCGGGATCGGCTACGGAGCCGACGAGGTGGCGACCTGGGCGCTCGACGCCGTGGAACGCGGCGACTTCTACTGCATTCCGCACCCGCCGATCCGCGAGTTCGTCGACGAACGCCACGACGAGATCTCGGCGACCTTCGACGCCCGGGCTCCCCGCTTCGACGGTGACGGCGTGCACGACACCCGCGCGCTGCTGGCTCGGATGATGCCCGAGCGTGTGCAACCCATCGACGACCCGCTGGCGTGAGCCCCGACACCGACGCGAAGCTCCGACCATGTCTGATGCTCCCGAGATGACCCCGACCTACGAACGGGGCCCGAGCGAGCCCGTGTGTCTCGCCGACGGACCCGGAACCTCCACCTCGATCGAGATCGACGCACCGGCCGACGCGGTGTGGCCGCTGCTCACCGACGTGAACCTGCCCGCCCGGTTCTCCGACGAGTTCATGGAGGGCGCCTGGGACTCCGACGAGCGGGGCCTCGGAGCGACCTTCACCGGTACGAACGAGAACGAGAACATGGGCCGGTGGTCGCTCACGAACACCGTCGACGCCTATGTCGAGGGTCGCACGTTCGGGTGGGCCGTCGTCAGTCTCGACAACCCCGGCGCCCGCTGGCAGTTCGACCTGACGCCCCTCGACGAGACCCGCTGCCGGCTCGACTACCTCGTCCGCCTCGGACCCGGCCCCTCCGGGCTCACCATGGCGATCGAGTCGATGCCCGACAAGGAGGATCGCATCATCCTGCGTCGGCTCCGGGGGCTGCACGCCAACATGGTGAACACCGTCGCCGGGATCAAGACCCTGGCCGAGGCCACCTGATCGTGAAGATCGGGGTCTACGCCCAACCGTCGTCACCGGGCGGGCTCGACTGGGTCCGCGAGATCGAGCGGAGCGGCGCCGACTCGGTCTGGGTCGCCGAGTACTGGGCCCACGACGGCCTCACCCCACTCGCCGCGGCCGCGGCGGTGACCGATCGCATCCGGCTCGGCACCGCCATCGTCCAACTCGGCACCCGATCCCCCGCGATGCTCGCGATGTCGGCGATGTCGCTCCAGGAGCTGTCGGGCGGGCGGTTCGTGCTCGGCATCGGCACCTCGGGACCGCAGGTCATGGAGGGGTGGCACGGTGTCCGGTTCGACCGACCCGTCACCCGGACCCGCGAGACCATCGAGATCATCCGAACCGTCTGCTCGGGCGAGCGCCTGACCCATGACGGGACGCTCTACACCCTGCCGCTCCTCGAGTCCCAGGGCCGGGCGATCCGTTCCGCGGCTCGCACACCGGTGCACGTCCCGATCCACATCGCCTCGTTGGGCCCGGCCAATCTCCGACTCACCGGGGAACTCGCGGACGGCTGGATCGGCAACTCGTTCTTCGTCGACCACGCCGAGACGTTCCTCGAACCGCTCGCCGACGCGGAGCAGGCCGCGTCTCGGCCCGGCGCCGTCGAACGCACCGTCAACGTCGGACTCGAGTTCACCGACGGCGACGAGGCGTCGATGGAGGCGGCCTGGCGCCGCCACGCCGACGGCTTCGCGTTCACGTTCGGTGCGATGGGTTCGGAGGGCACGAACTTCTACAACAACGCCTTCGGCCGCCAGGGCTTCGGCGACGCCGTGGCGGAGGTCGCACGGTTGTGGCGGGACGGCGACCGTGCGGGGGCGGCTTCGGCGGTCCCGCTCGCGATCGGCCGCGAACAGAACCTCATCGGCGACGACGTCGAGATCCGGCGTCGGATCGAGCAGTACGCCGCGGCAGGTGTGGAGCTCCTCCGCGTCGGGGTCCCCGGCGACTCCCTCGACGAGCGCGCCGAGGCACTCGGCCGTCTCGTCGACATCGCCGGCCGGGCCTGATCGGCCCCGGTCAGCCCGGTCGGGGCTCCCGTGGCAGCCCGAGCACCCGCTCCCCGATGATGTTCTGCTGCACCTGGGACGTCCCGCCGCCGAACCACGCACCGGGGGCGGCCACGAGTCCGGCCGACGCCGGACCCTCGAGCATCGAGTCGGCGCCGGACGCGTCGGCGGCGAACTCGGCGAGATCGAACGTGAACCTGGTCGTCGCCAGTTTCCCGAGTGACGGGTGTGCGGCGCCCGGACCACGTCGGCCGAGCATGGCGAGATACGCCCGACCCTCGACCAGCAGTGCGGCCAGGCGATCCCGGCCGACCGGTCCCACCTGCGCCGCGGTCGACGAGATCAGTCGGTCGAGCCGGCGCTCGAGCGCCCGGGTCGCACCGCCGATGTGGCTCCGCTCCGACAGCAGGGTCGCCATCGCGAGATGCCAGCCCTGCCCTCGCTCGCCCACGAGCGCCGTCGCCGGCAGTTCGACGTCGGTGAGGAAGACCTCGTCGAACTCGGCGTCCCCGGTCATCTGACGGAGCGGTCGGGTCTCGACGCCCGCCGTGGTCATGTCGATGAGGAAGAACGAGATGCCCTGGTGCTTCGGGGCGTCCGGCTCGGTCCTCGCCATGAGGATCCCCCAGTCCGACGCCCGCGCCCCGGACGTCCACACCTTCTGCCCGTTCACGATCCACCGCTCACCGTCGAGCACCGCCGAGGTCGTCAGCCCGGCGAGGTCGGACCCGGCGTCGGGCTCGGAGAAGAGCTGGCACCACACCCGCTCACCCCGGAGTGTGGGCCCGAGATGCTCCCGCTGCTGATCGGCGGTCCCGAAGGTCCGGATCGCCCCGGCCGCCAGGACCAGGCCGACCATGTTGAGCACCGACGGCACGCCGTGGGCCTGGCACGTCTCGGCGAACGCCCGATGATGCGCGTCGGTCAACCCCCGGCCTCCGTGCTCGACGGGCCAGTGGATCCCGGCGAAGCCCGCCTCGTGGATCCGCCGCTGCCAGTCCATGCCCTCGGCTCGGCGTTCGGGCGGCATGATCGGCCCCCAGTCGGGCGGGGCGCTGTCGAGCTGGGCACGGACCCAGCGTTCGGCGTCGGACCGGAACTCCTCGACGGTGGTCATCCACCGATGTTCCCGGCCGCCGACCGATGGGTCAAGCGGGCGTCGGCTCGTGGGCCAGGCTGTGGCGGATCGGCGTCGGCGCCGGCCGCCCGGTGAGGTACCCCTGGACGAATGTGACACCCGAGCGCTGCAGGCTGGCGAGTTGCTCGGCCGTCTCGACACCCTCGCAGACCACCGGTGCCCCGAACGTGCCGGCGATCTCGACGATGGCCGACATCACGTTGCAGGGGCCCGACGGATCGCCACCGTTCGCTTCGCGCATGCCGCTCAGGTGCAACAGGAGCGAACGATCGACCTTCAACACGTCGAAGGGCACCGACAGGAGTTGGGCGAGGTTCGAATAGCCCGAACCGAAGTCGTCGATGGCGATCCGGATGCCCTCGGCCCGCAGACGCCGCAATCGCTCAGCGACGAGTTCGGGCTCCTCGATGACGGCCGACTCGGTGATCTCCACCGTGAACCGGTCGGTCGCCAGTCCGTGGGAGCGGATGGTCGACACCAGACGGTCGACGAAGTCGACGTCGCGGAGCTCCACCGGCGACACGTTGAGCGACACCCGATGCCCGCCGTCGCCGGCCTCGTCCCACGCTCGCAGCGAGGCGCAGAGGCGTCGAGCGACGGTCGCACCGATGTCGATGATCAGACCCGTCCGCTCCGCGAGGGGGATGAACTCCGCCGGGCTGACCGGCCCCAACGTCGGATCGGTCCATCGCACGAGCGCCTCGTGGGAATGGGCGACGCCGTCGGCCGCGCCGACGATCGGCTGGACGACGAGCTCGAGGTCATGCTCGTGGTCGAGGGTCCGCAACGCCTGGATCACGGTGGCGGCCCGGCTGGCCGAGTCCTCGATGCCCTCGTGGAATCGCACGACCTGACCACCACCGAGGCGCTTGGCCTCGTACATCGCGAGGTCGGCTTCGGCCAGCATCCGGTCCGGGCGGTTCGTCTCGGCTCCGGCGAGGCCGAGGCTGGCCCGGACCCGATGCACGGTTCCGCCGACGGCGATCGGTTCGACCAGTGCGTCGAGATAGCGGGCGGCGATGTTCTCGGCGGTCGACCCCTGGGGCACGCCTTCGATGACGACGGCGAACTCGTCACCACCGAGCCGGACGAGCACGTCCTGCGCCCGGGACACCCGGGACAGGCGCTGGGCCACCTTCCGGAGCATCTCGTCGCCCGCCTCGTGGCCGTAGACGTCGTTGATCTGCTTGAAGCCGTCGAGGTCGAGCACGAGCAGGGCTCGACGCACCCCGTGGCCCGGCGACCGATCGAGCGTCTCGCGGAGCACGCGGCGGTTCGGCAGCCCGGTGAGGACGTCGGTGTCGGCCCGGCGGAGCAACGCCCGCCGGAGTTGGAACTCGCTGAAGCGGGATCGGATGAGCAACGCCGTCATGAGCAGTCCGGCGACCATCGCCGAGATCATGGCGACGCCGGCACGCCACTCGGCCCGATCGGCGTCGGCACCGGCGAGGTCGGCCGCCCGGGTGAGCAGCTCGTCCACGTGATGGTGCGGGTGGGCGTCGGCCATCGGCTCCCCACCGTCGGCGAGCATGATGCCGCACGACGCGATGGAATCGAGCATCTCCGCGGCGTGGTCCGCTTCGGCGGGCTCCAGCCGATCGAGGAGCACCGCGTGGTCGGCGTCGAGGGTGGCCAGGTCGGCGAGCAGCGTCGAGGTGTCGGGTTCCCCACCGGCCCGGGCGACGGCGTCCACGGCCGACACGCGGGCGGACGCGATGCGGACCGCGTCGATGTCCGCGACGGAGCGCCGGGCGGCGAGGGCATCGAGATAGAAGACGCTCGCGATCACGACGAGGGCGGCGGCGACCGCGACGAGGGCGAAGCCGCCGATCACGTCGCGACGCGACGATCGGGCGAGGGACATGGGTGATCCTGGTTGGTGGGCTCATCCATGTCGTCGGTCGGTGAAGGGCTCGGACTTGACCCCTCGCGGACCGAGGTCCTCCGACGGTGGACAGTTCCACCCAACGCGTCAGGCGACGGTCGTCTCCGGTTTGGTCGGGATCCGCAGCACGACGACCGCGCCGATCAGGCCGACGCCGATCACGACGAGGCTCACCCACGACCGGAGCAACCAGGCGCTGGTCGCGACGGCGATCGACATCATCACCAACGCCGTCGCCTTGGCCCGCTTGGGCATCACACCGTCTCGGTAGTCCTGGATCGCCGCACCCACACCGGGAAGCCCGAGCACCCAGGCCTCGAGGCGCGGACTCGACCGTGTGAAACAGGCGGCGGCGGCGATGAAGAAGACCGTCGACGGCAGGCCGGGCACGATCACACCGACGCCGCCGATCGCGACACAGACCAACCCGGCCGTCATCCAGGCGAGGCGGAGCATCGTCGACACCTCCGCAGGGTAGATCCGATGCGGTGACGGGCCGCAGGCGGCCGCCGGACCCCTCATGTGGAGGGCAGACACCGGTCCATCTGGGCCAGACGGCCCGGTCGGATTCAGCAGAACCACCGCTCCGGCCGATGGAGCGCCATGGTCGCGGACCACCACGCCACCCACACCGAGCTCCCCGCTTGGCGTTCGGTCGTGGCCGCCATGCCCGTCCCGGCGGCACTGGTCGACCGCAACGGCGTCATGGTCGCCGCCAATCGTTGGATCGAGGTCGAGCCGGGGCAGGCACTCGTCCGCCCGCTGGCCGAGGCCGTCTCGAAGGGCCTGGTGTTCGGCGCCGACGGCACGACCCGCTGGCGCGTGCGGCCGGTCGACCCCGACGCGGGTGTCTTCCTGGCCACCACCGAGCGGGAGGACACCGGCGACCACCTGATCCGACGCTTCTACTCCACCGGCGACTCGCTCTTCGTCGTCTACGACCAGTCGGGGCACGTGATCGAGTCGAACCAGGCCTGGGAGAAGCTGCTCGGCTACTCCCACGACGAGGTCTTCGGGCTCGACTCCTGGACCCTGCTGCCGCCGGACGACGTCCGGACCCGCGTAGAGGTCGAGCAGAGCCTCCGCACCCGCGGGCGGGCCGAGCCGACGTTCCACATGCGGCGGGCGGACGGCACGTACCGACTCGTGCGGTGGGCGCTCCACTTCGACACCGCCGTCGGTCGGTGCTTCGGCATCGGCCGCGACGTCACCGAGGAACATCGCCTCGCCGCCGAGCTGCATCGACGGGCGACCACGGACGAACTGACCGGGCTCGCCAACCGGGCGACGTTCCTCGAAGCGTTGTCCGCCGCCCTCGAGGAAGGGCACGACCCCGCGGTGCTGTTCCTCGATCTCGATCACTTCAAGGTGATCAACGACTCGCTCGGCCATGCCGCCGGTGACGAGCTCCTCGCAGCGCTCGGCGCCCGCCTCAACGCACTGGCGGTGTCGGCGGACAGCGTGTGTGCCCGACAGGGCGGCGACGAGTTCGTGGTGCTGTTGGCCGACGGCTCGGAGGAGCGGGCGATCGCCGCCGCCGAGGAGACGCTGGAGGCGTTGACCCTCCCGTTCCGGATCGCCGATCGTTCGCTGCGCCTCCACATGAGCATCGGGATCTCCTACGCCACCGCCGACCACCGCGACCCCGACCGCATCCTCGGCGAGGCCGACACCGCGGCCTACGAGGCGAAGCGTCAGGGTCGCGGTCGCTACGTCGTGTTCGACCGCGAGCTGCGGGCCGCCGTCGACCGGCGCTTCGAGGTCGAGGCCGCGCTCCGCCGGGCACTGGACGGCGACGAGCTCGAAGTCCACCTGCAACCGATCGTCCGTCTCCCGGGTGGCGGCGTCGTCGGGGCCGAGGCGCTCGTGCGCTGGCGGACCGGGCGTGAGCTGCTCGGCCCCGGGGCGTTCCTCGACGTCGCCGAGGAGGCCGGGCTCATGCCCGACCTCGGTCGTCTCGTCGTCGACCGCGCCATCGAGGCGGGGTCGGAGCTGCGCCGCCGCGGCCGCCCCATGTACGTCACCGTCAACCTCACGGCGGCGGAGCTCGTCGAGCCGGATGTCGTCGACGTGATCGCCCGGTCGCTCGCCCGATGGGAACTTCCCGCCCGGGACCTCGTCGTCGAGATCACCGAGTCGACCGTCATCTCCGCCGACCGGGTACTGCCGACACTCCACGAACTCCGGGCGCTCGGCGTCCGCATCGCCCTCGACGACTTCGGCACCGGGTTCTCCTCACTCGCACACCTGCGCGAGCTCCCGATCGACGTCGTGAAGATCGACCGTTCGTTCGTGTGGGATCTCGTCGACGACGAGGTGACCCGGGCGATGACCGGGTCGCTCCTGCACCTGTGTGACGCGATGGGCCTCGACGTCGTCTGCGAGGGCATCGAGACCACCGATCAGGCCGCCGTGGTCGAACGACTCGGTGGGACGCTCGGGCAGGGGTTCCTGTTCCACCGCCCCATGCCGATCGACGAGCTCCTGGCACTCGTCACCCGCCCGACGGGATCACGAGTGCACGACACGTCGCTCCACTGAGCTCCGGCGCCGGTCCGGGCACGGGCGGGTTCCGGCGACATGCGATACTCGGCGCTCCCCGAGAGCGGAGATCCCACCATGCTCGCCGATCGCCCACGTACCCGACCCGCCGGCCTCGCCGACCGGGCCAAGGCCTCACTCGTCGTCCGGATGCGGCGCACCCATCAACGCACGATCGAACACTCGAGCACCCGCACGTTCCGCAAGCGGGTGGTGCCGACCTCCCCACCTCCCCGCCTCGTGCCGGCCGCCTCGGTCCACGCCGACATGGGCTGGCTGCCCGCCGCCCTGCTCGCCCCCGAGACGCTCCCGCCGGAGGCGAAGCTCCCGATGCGCTACGTGCTTCCCTACTACGGGACCTCGAAGCTCGGCTGGCTTCTCTACGGGAAGCTCCCGATCGACCCCTCCCTCGCCTGGAACGACGAGCTGCCGTGGAACGACGCCTTTCCGGCCGGCCGCGACGAGTGGGGCCATCCGACCGACGATGCCACGTTCACCGCACTGCGGCTGCAGGGCCCGAATCCGTTCGAACTCCGCCGGGCCTCCGCCGATCCCGCGATGGGCGACGGTCCCGACGACGTCGTGTTCGACCTGGATCTCGGCCCGTTCTTCGACGGCGTCTTCCCCGCGACGTGTGCCCGCTTCCGTGTCGAGGGCGACGGGCTGGTCCCCGCCTGGATCCGGATCGGAGACGAGCAGCACCGCCCCGGCGACCCCGGCTGGGGCCGGGCGAAGTCGATCGTGAACGCCCTCGACGCCCGCTACGTGACGTTCATCCGCCATCTGTTCAACACCCACCTCATGGTCGGCCAGGCCTTCGCCGTCGCCGCCCACACGCTGCCGGTGTGGCACCCGCTGCGCGAGTTCATGGACTTCTTCACCTACGGCACGCTCCAGGTGAACCACTTCGCCTACCAGGCCCTGCTGACGCCCAACAGCTACTTCCTCCGGTCGAACTTCGTCCGCCCCGCCGACGCCCGACGCATCGTCGAGAACTCGATGGCGGCCTTCGACTTCGACGAGTGGTCGGTACCGCTCGACATCGCCAAGCGTGGCCTCGACGCGATCCCGGGCCATCCCTATGTCGAGGACGCCCGCACGGTCTGGCCCATGGTCGAGCGGGTCGTCGACCGACACCTCGACGATCTCCATGTCCGCACCGATGCGGACGTCGTCGACGACCCCCACCTCGCGGCCTGGTACGGCGTCGTGCGTCAGGTGCTGCCCGGTGTCGAGTCGGTGCCTCGACTCGACGGGGTGGCGTCGCTCCGCCGACTGTGCACCGCACTCGTCTACAACAACGTCATCCACGAGATCTGCGGGAACCTCTCGCCGATCCTCGACTCGGAGGATCACGCCGACAAGGCCGGGTTGTCCTTCGAGACGTTGCGTGAGCTCCTCGACCACGACGTGACACCGACACCGGCCGCCGCCGACGTCTTCTTGATGGAGCAGGCGAGCTTCGTCAGCCGCTTCAACGTGGCCGGCAACAACCTCCAGACGATCAACGCCGCCCGCCACGTCGACGATCCCCGTCTCCGCCGGGCGATCGAGGACCTCCAGTCGGAGATGATCGAGGCCGGCCGGGTGATCGCCGAACGGAACGCCACTCGCGCCATCCCGTTCCGTGGGATGGAGCCGCACCGGTGGGAGACCTCGATCAGCTACTGATCGAGTCGATCCTCCGGTGCCACGTGGTGCCGGAAGAACAGCCGGTCCCCACCGGCGGAGCTGGTGAACCGCGACGTGAGACGGACCCGGCCGATCGTCAGGTCGCCGCGGTCGTGGGCGGCGCCCACCGCGTCGACCCGCCACAGGCGGACGCCGACGGGCAGGTCGGCCAGCAGGTCACGGAGGTCGAACATCTCGCGGCCCCGGACGTGGGTGGCCACGTCGTCGTGTGGATGGAACACGAGTCGATCGGGGACCCGTGGATCCGGCTCCTCGACCCCGTGCCGATCGACCGCGGCGAAGTGATCGATGAGCAGCCGCCGCGGCTGGCGCACGAGCCGCTTGAAGAAGAATTGCATCACTTTCTGTGCGGGCCGCAGCTCGGTGTGTTCGTCGCGGAGGTCGTGGGTGAACGAGTTCGAGAACGGGTTGGGATCACGGCCCTGGCCGACCGTGTGGTTCATGGCGAGGAGGTCGAGCGACGGCCGACCGTCGACGAGGAGCTTGAGACCGATCCCGGGCGTGACGGCCCGCTGCCCGGTGGGTGGCACCGCGAGCGACATCCGGACGACCCCGATCGCTCCACCCCGCGGCGGTGCGGCCAGCACACCCGTGAACGCCGACGCGGGCTCCGTCTCGAATTCCACCATCGCGACCGCGCCATGGGTGTGGATGATCTTCGGGCGACCGTCCTCCATGAGCTCGTCGCTGCGATCGAGGGTCCGGGCGAGTCGGCGGCGGGACCCGGCCACCGACAACATCTGCCAGGGCGACCCCATGGCCGGGTCCGGCCGCGTCGACGGGTCGTATTCGGTCGGGCCGAGCAGTTCGCCGGCGAGCCAGGCCGCCTTCGCCTCCGCCGTCCGGGTCGTGTAGTCCGCCGGCAGATCGGGCAGATCGTTCACGACATCACACCCCGCTCGCCCCGAACGGCCCGCATCGTGTCGAGCGCGATCGAACACGCCTCGTCGACCGACCAACTCCGACCCTCCGCCTCGATGGTCGACGCCCGCCCGCCCAGGGCATCGCCGACGACCCGGATCGCGTTCTCACGCGGATTGTGACCGGCGGCCTTCATGGCGCCGAGCAGACGGCCGGCGGTCTCGGCACGCCCGGCTCGACAGAGTGCGATCGCCGTGACGCCGAACAGGTGGCTCGCGCCGGCGACGTAGTGCTGTTCGCGGGCGATCGAGAGCGCGTCCTCGCAGGCACCGAGTGCGGCGTCGACCTCGTCGTGTTCCACCGAGAAGTGCAGGAGCAGACCGATGATGATCTGCGACACGAGGTGGGAGGGATGCATCGATTCGGCCAGGTCGGCGCCGCGGCGCCACCGTCGGATGGCCGCACCCATCCCCGAGTAGCTCGCCACCATGCCCCCGGCCCAGCCGGCCACGGCGAGGGCCGTGGCCGATCCGCTGTCGCGGGCGAGCCGTTCGACCTCGTCGAGATCGTTCTGGGCGGAGACGGTCGGTTCGTTCGCCGCGAGGTGGAACACCCGCATCGCGTGCCCCCAGAGACGGGCGAACCCCGTGGCTTCGGGCCCCACACCGTCGGTGAGTGCGGCCACCCACTCGGAGGTCAGCTCGGCGCTGGCCTCGGCGTCGAGTTTGTTGTTGAGCACGATCGCGGCGATCGAGATCCGGCAGTAGCCGTACGGATCGTTGGCGTCGACGGCGAGGCCACGCATCGCGAGCTCATGGGCCCGCTCGTCGACGGTGAAGTAGGCGAGCACCGAGCGGATGCCGAGCAACGACCCCTCGAGCGGGTGGCCGGCGAGGTCGAAGCGCTCCCCGAGCTCCTCGGCCCAGGCCAGAGCCTCGAAGCGCATCGAGTAGACCGCGAAGTGTCCGAGCTCGCACACCATCCCGGCGGCCGCGTCGACGTTGCCGAGATGCAGCAGCTCCTCGAACGCGGCGCGGATGTTGGCCCAGTTGCGGCCGAGCGTCTCCCAACCGTCGGCCTCGTGGGCGGACAGCAACCGACCGGTCTCGGTCGCCACCAGGGATCGGAAGTGCGCGGCGTGACGTGCCCGCACCTCACCGGCCGAGCCGGAGGCGTCGAGGCGCTCCTGGCCGAAGTGTCGGAGGGATCCGAGGAGCAGATAGCGGAGACGGCCCCGGTGGCGCTTCGCGAGCACCATCGACTTGTCGACGAGTTCGCCGAGCACGTCGAGCACGTCGACACCGGGCGCGGCGCAGACCGCCTCGGCGTCGCCCAGCGAGAAATCGCCGGCGAACACCGACAGGCGTTCGAACAGGTCCGCCTGATCGGGACGCAGCGACTCGTACGACCACAGGATCGTGTCGAGCAACGTCTGGTGCCGACCGGTGCGACCGCCGCGGAGGATGTGCAGCCGGTCGTCGAGGCGCTCGAGGAGTTCGGCGAGCGACAACGACCGCGTCCGGGCGGCGGCCAGCTCCAACGCGAGCGGCACACCGTCGAGGCGTTCGACGATGGCCCGAGCGGAGGCCATGTCGAAATCGTCGAGCACGTCCGGATCGCGCTCGGCCACACGGCGGCGGAACAACTCGAGCGCATCGGTCTCGGGCAACGGGAGGAGGCCGAAGAGCTGCTCGCCGGGCAGGCCGACCGGTTCCCGGGAGGTGATGAGCATCGTGATGTTCGGGTGCGACAACAGCTCGGTGGCCAACGCCCGCACGGCGCCCGGCAGATGCTCCGCGTTGTCGATCACGAGGAGCATCCGTCGGCTGGCGCAGTAGTCCCCGATGCTCTCCACGAGGCTCAGCCCGGGCTGCACTCGAGCACCGAGGGTCTCGGCGACGATCTCGGCGACGTCGTCGGCGTCGGTGATCGGCACGAGGTCGCAGAACACGGCCCGGTCCTCGAACCGATCGGCCACGGTCCGGGCGACCACGGACGCGAGATGGGTCTTGCCGACACCACCGGGACCGACGAGGGTCACGACCCGCTGGCGGGCGATCAGGTCGGACAGGCGCTTGATCTCCTCCTCGCGTCCGACGAGCTCCGCGAGGGTCGACGGCAGGCCCCGCACACCCTCGATCAACGGCGATCGCAGCGGCCGGTCGTCGAGGACGAGATCCTTGTGGTGCAGCGTGTAGATCGTCTCCGACCCCAGCCCCTTCAGCTGATGCACCCCGCGGTCACGGAGGTCATGACCGGTGATGAGCGCCGCCGTGGCGGGGGTGATGGCGATCTGATCGCCGTTGGCGAGATCGGTCACCCGGGCACAGGTGTTCACCGGTGTGCCGAAGTAGTCGCCGGCGGTCGGTTCACACATCCCGGTGTGCACCCCGACGCGGATCCGGAGCCGTTCCGCGCCGCCCCAGGCGTCGGTCTGGAACCGCCGTTGCAGGTCGATCGCGGCGAGCGCCGCGGCATCCGGCGCCACGAACACGGCCGACACACCGTCACCGGTGTGCTGATAGATCTCCCCGCCGGCGGCACGCACCACCTCCACGCACAGCTCGTTGTGACGCACGATCAGGTCCCGCATCCCGACCGGATCCGATTCCCACCGTGGGGTCGAGCCCTCGATGTCGGAGAACAGGAAGGTCACCACCCCCGCGGGGAGGTTGTCGGGGCGATGGCCGTCGGGGCCGCCGGTGCGGATCAGCGGTGTGTCGGTCACGAGGACTCCGGGTGGTCGTGGGGCGTGGGTGGATCGCACGGTTCGTCGTCTCCGCAACGCCCGAGCACCCGATCGGCGAGGAGGCGGAGACGTGCGACATCGTCCTCGGGCAGGGTGCCGGGCAATGCGGCCAGTGAGGCTCGCAGATCGAGACCTTCACCGTCGAAACCGTGGTCGAGCAGTCGGCGGACCCGTCCGGCCCAGTCGAGGGTCCGACCGCTCGGTGTTCTGGGGTCACCGACGACGACGGCGGCGGCGAACCCGATGGCGAGCTTCTCCGACGGGGCGAGGTTGTCCCAGCGGCGGTCGATGAGGCCGGCCAGCTCGGCGTCGATGATGCCGGCGCCGGCATCGTGGGCGAGCGCCACCCGGGCGGCGAGGAGGGCACCGTCGTCGGTCCCGTCGGCCACCTCGGCGGCGAGTGCCACCAGCGACGCGGCTTCGGCCGAGGGCCCGGCCGAACCGAGCATGTTGGCGTGGGCCACGAGGATGTCCGGGTCGTTGCCGGCGGCGAACCGGGCCCGGCGGTAGGCCGCGTCGGCGGCGGCCACCGTCTCGGCCACGTCACTCGCGCCGGCCTCGACCCGTTCGTGGGCGAGCCGGTCGAGCGCACGGGCGAGGCCCAACTCGGCCGGACCGACCGGTCCTCCGGTGGCGAGGGCGACGCTGCGGGCCCGCTCGTAGGAGGCGATGGCCCGTCGGAGCTCGCCCCGTTCCATCCGGTAGTGACCCTGCGTGAGCTGGTCTTCGCTACGGAGTCGGTCCTGGCGCAGGAACCAGTCCTTGACGCCGAGCCGCACCAGCAGACCCGGGATGACCAGGCCGACCCCCATGGGGATCGCCACGACCAGGGCGACGAACCCCGAGTCGGTCCAGGTCGTGAGGTCGAGCGATCGCAGTGTCCGCCACGACCAGTGGGGCGTGAGCGCGAGGAAGGTGAGCAGGGCGGTCATGCCGAGCAGCGCCCCCTGACGACCGTCGGTCGACGACGGGTCGTATCGCTCCGGGCCGAGCTCGCGGGCCGCCGCCGCGCCGTCCCAGGTCGACCACAGCCCGTTCCCGATCCGGGTCAGCACCACCGCACCGACGGCGTAGAGCACCACCATCGTCGCGCTCAGCCACCACCCGTCGAGCTGATCGGGCACGAAGCCCGGGACCGACCCCGGGAGGAATCGGGTGAGGGGTCCCTCGCCGTCGACGAGGCCGCCGTAGGCGTCGGCGACGACGGTGTCGGCCCGACCCCACGTGCGCAGCGCGAACACCAGGGCCGCCAGACCCAACACCAGGTTCACGATCCGGGCCCACACCGCTCGCCACCGGCGCTCGAGCCCGTACACCGAGGTGTGGAGGCGGGCCGCTTCGGTGGGGATCGGGGCGTCGACGAGGTCGAGCAGTTCGATGCCGACATGGGTGAGGCACTCGTCGGCGTTGCGGTGGTAGCCGGTGTGGTCACGCACCACCGAGGCCCGATTCGTGATCGGCAGCGAACGTGGCCAACCGACCCGCTCGGTCCGGGTCGGCCCGGCCGGCACCGGGTCCCGGCGTGCATAGAGATCCAGCCAGTGGTCGGCCATGCGATCGATGTCGTTCCCGATCGGCGGGATCCGACCGACCGAGATCAACACGATGGCGGCCAGTCCCGTCAGCCCGGCGAGGTAGATCCCGAACGCCGCCATGCCGTGCGAGGCGATCACCCCCCACACGAAGGCGGCGAGCACCGACACCACGATCGGGATCCGGGGAATCGGGGTGCCGGCGAGATCGATGGGCGCCGTCCACTCGTGTGGTGGCGACGAGCGACGGCCCGCGACGTGATCCGCGAGGGCCTCGCGTCGACGCCGGGCCGACGAGCGGGCCCACACGACGGTCACGGCGGCGATGGCGGCCATGCCGAGCAGTCCGCCGTAGAGCCCGCGCTCGTTGAGATACCACCAGCACAGGGCGATGGTGACCGCGCAGATCGGGACGGCCAGCGAGGCGACCCGCAGGTTCCGCCACCCGCCGCTGCGGGACAGGTGTTCCAGGGCGTGCACCTTCGGCAGACCCGAGCCGACCGTGATGAGTGCGTCGACCGGCGGCGGCTGGTCGGGCTCGAGCCGGTGCTGCAGGTCGGCGAGCGCCTTGTGGGTGACGGCGGCGCCCTGGGAGTGGGCGAGGATCGCGATGCGGGTGCAGCCCCGTTCGACGAGGTGGGCGAGCCCATCGATGATCGGCGCCTTGATCGCACCCGCCTGGGTCGGGCTCTCGACGAGACGCTGGGAGTCCCCGATCGTGCCGATCGCGGCGAGCTGGGCGCGTGACACGAACGCACCGACGGCGGGAAACGGGAGGAGCTGGGCCACGAAGCCGACGGCGAGCAGCGCCGTGAACAGCACGATGACCGCGGGGCTCACGAGTACGAGTGCGGTGAGCAACGCCACGAGTCCGGCCAGGCGCGTGGCGTTGACGGCTCGCTCGAGTGGTGTGTGTGACCGCCGGACCTGGGCCACGGCGCGCCCCACCATCGCATTGGTGTGCATCGCGGCGGTGGCCGGCACCGACACGAAGCTCCAGCTCCACAACTCCCCGAACGACGGCGCCTGGAATGCGCCGGCCCACCAGCCCTCCGCCACCACCCAGGTCTGCGAGGGATCGTCGGCGTCGGGGATGTCGAAGCGGAGGGTGGCGTGCGCCGGGCCCTCGGCCGGCGCCAACTCGGCCCGTTCGACACTCACCCGACGTTCCGTTCCGGCGGGCAGGTGCAGGGCGGTGCCGGGTTCGTCGGCGCTCCACACCCGGAGCCAGTCGGCGAGGGCGTCGGACCACTGCACGAGCGTGCTGCCCTGGGCTTGTTCGCCGATGCCGTGGACGACGAGCAGACCCAGCTGTGGTGGCGATTGGCGGGGGGCGTCCGTCACCCCGCCAGACTGGCAGACCACGACGCGGAACACCGCCACGCCGACCCCGATTTCCCGGGGTACGCGTCCCCAACCCGGAGGTCGCCACCATGCCCGCTCCCCGACCACTCGAGACCGGCGCCGAGGCGCCGGATTTCACCGTGACCACCACCGCCGGTGACGAGCTGACACTCTCGTCGCTCCGTGGTGGGCGCGTGGCGTTGTACTTCTACCCGAAGGACGCCACACCCGGCTGCACGGCGCAGGCCTGCAACCTGCGAGACGGCCTCGGCGAACTCGCCGAGCACGGCATCACGGTCATCGGGGTCTCGCCCGACGACGACGCCAGCCACGCCCGCTTCGCCGAGAAGCACGAGCTTCCGTTCGCCCTCGTGGCCGACCCCGATCGCACCATCATCGAGGCCTACGGCGTGTGGGGAGAGAAGAAGAACTACGGGAAGGTCTACGACGGTCTGCAGCGGACCACGTTCCTCATCGGTCCCGACGGCGTGATCCAGCACGTGTTCAAGCGCCCCAGGACGAAGGACCACACCAACGAGATCCTGTCGAAGCTCGGCTGAGGTGCTGGCTCCCGGAGCGCCGGCGCACCACGATGCCCCGGTGGACGAGACCGAACACACCAGCCGCCGCCCCCTCGACGGGCTCCTCGTCGTCGCCGTCGAGCAGGCCGTGGCGGCCCCACTGGCCACCGCCCGCCTCGCCGACGCGGGCGCCCGGGTCATCAAGATCGAGCGGGCGGACGGCGACTTCGCCCGTGGCTACGACACCGCCGCGGGCGGCGACTCGTCGTACTTCGCCTGGGCGAACCACGGCAAGGAGTCCCTCGCCGCCGACCTCAAGGACCCGGGCGACGCCGCACTCGTCCACCGGATCCTGGCGTCGGCCGACGTCTTCGTGCAGAACCTGGCTCCGGGTGCGGCGGCCCGGGCCGGTTTCGATCCGGCCGAGCTCCGGGCGGCTCATCCGCGGCTGATCACCTGCGACATCTCCGGCTACGGCGACGACGACGCCGTGCGGGACAAGAAGGCCTACGACCTGCTCGTCCAGGCCGAGAGCGGCCTCGTCGCCGTCTCGGGACCACCCGGCGAACTGGGGCGGATCGGGGTCTCGGTGTGCGACATCGGCACCGGCGTGACCGCCCACGCCGCGATCCTCGAGGCGCTGGTCGAGCGGTCGATCACCGGCCGGGGTCGCGGCCTCGCCGTGTCGCTGTTCGACGTCGCCGCCGAGTGGATGACCGTGCCGTTCGCCCACCACGCCGCCGGCACACCTCCCACCCGGGTCGGGCTCCGGCACCCGTCGATCGCCCCCTACGGCGCGTTCGAGACGAGTGACGGCCACCTCACGCTCATCTCGATCCAGAACGAGCGGGAGTGGGTCCGTCTGTGTGGCGATGTGCTCGAGCGGTCCGAACTCGCCACGGACCCGCGCTTCGGCGACAACGACCGACGGGTCGACGCACGCGCGGCGTTGGACGCCACGCTGGCCGAGATCATCGGCCGGCTCGACCGCCCGACGTTCCAGGCCCGTCTCTCGGCTGCCTCGATCGCGTTCGGCAACGTCAGCTCACTCGACGACCTGGCCACACACGCGGCGCTGCGTCGGCGGTCGGTCCGGTCGTCCCACGGCGAGATCGTCTCGCTCCCGGCCCATCCGGTCCGCCACGTCGACGGACTCGGCACCGTCGAGGCGACCCGATCCGTGCCGGCGATCGACGCCCAGGGGGCGGCCATCCGGGCCGAGTTCTCGTGACGTCCCACCGACGGCCGATCATGGTGCTCGGCTGCACCTCCGACGCGGGCAAGAGCCTGATCGTCACGGCGCTGTGTCGGGCCTTCCATCGACGCGGGATCGACGTGGCGCCGTTCAAGGCGCAGAACATGTCGAACAACGCACGCGTGGTCGACGGCGGGGAGATCGGTGTGGCGCAGTGGCTGCAGGCCGGGGCCGCGAACCTGACACCCACCGTCGAGATGAATCCGGTGTTGCTCAAGCCCGAGGCCGACACCCGCAGCCAGGTCGTGGTCGACGGCCGGGCCCGTCACGACCTGTCGTCGATGCCGTGGATCGAGCGTGGGCCGCACCTGTGGACGGCGATGGCGAACGGCGCCGACCGCATCGTCGGCGAGCACGAGTTGGTCGTCATGGAAGGCGCGGGCTCACCCGCCGAGATCAACCTGCCCGACTACGTCAACAACCGGATGACGGCCCATGTCGACGCGGTCGCGGTCCTCGTCGCCGACATCGATCGGGGCGGTGCCTTCGCCCACCTCGTCGGCACCCACGACCTCGCACCCGTGACCACGCAGCGACGGCTCGCGGGGTTCGTGCTCAACAAGTTCCGGGGCGACGCCTCGCTGCTCACCCCGGCACCGGAGTTCGTGACCCGCCGCACCGGCATGGCCGATCTCGGCGTGTTGCCCATGATCCGCCACCAGCTTCCCGACGAGGAGGGGGCGACCCTCCGGGCGACGGCCCCGGCGAACGCGCCGACGGCCGCCATCGTGCGGTGGCCGTTCGGCTCCAACCTCGACGAGTGGCACCTGCTCCCCCACGCCGCCCGGGTTCGTTGGGCCACCGCCCCGGCCGACCTCGACGGCGCCGACCTGGTCGTGCTGCCGGGCTCGAAGCACGTGGCCGCCGACGCCGCGTGGCTCCGCGAGACCGGACTCGATGACGCCGTCCGCCACGCCGCCGCCCGAGGGGCCCGCGTGCTGGGCGTCTGCGGTGGTGCGATGCTGCTCGGCCACGCCGTGCACGATCCCGACGGGATCGAGGGCCCGGCCGCCGCCGATGGACCGACGACGGTGCCGGGCCTCGGCCTGCTCGATCTCACGACCACGATGGCCACCGAGAAGCTCACCGAGCGGACCGACGTCGAGTTCGGCGCACTGCCCGCCCCGTGGGCGGGCCTCACCGGCCGGCGCGCCGGCGGCTACGAGATCCGCAACGGCCGGATCGATGGTGCCGCGGTGGCGACGGCCCCGCTGGTGTGGGCCGCCGGCAACGTCCTGGCGACGACGGCGCACGGCCTGTTCGAGTCGCCCGACGTGCTCGAGGGACTCACCGGTGTCCGTCCGGCCGACGTGCTCGAGGAGACCTTCGAGGCGCTCGCCGACGCCGTCGAGACCCATCTCGACCTCGGCGCCCTGCTCGCACGCACCGAGACCTGAACCCTCCGCAACAGGACGTGACAGGCGGCACAGCACTACGGTCGGTCCACCCAGTTCCGACGGCAGGAGGCGCCGTGCCCGACTTCACCAGCATCCAGAACATGGCCGACATCGTCCGGCTCTACGGCGTCGAGACGCCGGATCGGATCGCCCTCATCGACGGTGAGCGGCAGATGACGTGGGCCGAACTGCTCGATCGGTCCAGCCGGGCCGCTCAGGCCCTCGCCGCCGCCGGCGTCGGCGCCGCCGATCGGGTCGTGTTCTTCGACAAGAACTGCATCGAGCACTTCGAGGTGTTCTACGGCGCCGCCATGCTCAACGCCGTGTGCGTCGATCCCAACTGGCGCCTCGCCGGACCCGAGGTCGAGTTCATCATCGACGACACCGACGCCACGGTGCTCGTGGCCGGTGGCGAGTTCGCCGAACTGATCGACGGGATCCACGGCAACCTCGGCAAGGTCACGACCACGGCCGTCATCGGCGGCCACGCCACCCACCTCGACTACGACGCCTGGATCATGGCCCACGAGCCGATCGACCCCGGCACGCCGACCGAGGTCGCCGACGTCGCCTTCCAGCTCTACTCCTCGGGGACCACGGGGCATCCGAAGGGCGTGATGATCTCGAACGACAACTTCCTGGGGCTGCTCCCGCTGGCCCAGGACATCTGGGAGTTCGACGCCGACACGGTCAACCTCGCCGCGATGCCGCTGTTCCACATCGGCGGCGGCGGCTGGGCCACCGCCGGCATGTACTACGGCTGCACGACGGTGATCATGCGGGACCTCGACCCGATGGCACTCGCCGCGCTCATCCAGAAGCACCGGATCACCCACGCCTTCCTCGTGCCCGCGGTGCTCGCCTTCATGCTGTTCACCCCCGACCTCGACCCCTCGATGCTGTCGTCGATGGAGATCGTCGCCTACGGCGCCTCACCGATCACCGAGGACATCCTCAAACAGTCGGTCGCACTCTTCGGCTGCAAGTTCTGGCAGGCCTACGGGCTCACCGAGACCACCGGCGCCATCTTCAACCTGCCGCCCGAGGACCACGACATCGACGGTCCGAACCTGCACCGCCTCCGCTCGTGTGGTGTCGCCGGTCCGGGTGTCGAGGTCCGCATCGTCGGGGACGACGGCGCGGACGTCGCGGAAGTCGGCGACGTGGGTGAGATCCTCATCCGGTCACGCCAGGTGATGGTCGGTTACTGGAAGCGCCCCGAGGCGACAGCGGCGGCGATCGACGACGACGGCTGGTTCCGCACCGGCGACGCCGGCTACCTCGATGCCGACGGCTACCTCTACATCCACGACCGCGTGAAGGACATGATCGTGTCCGGCGGCGAGAACGTGTACCCGGCCGAGGTCGAGAACGCGATGATGAGCCACCCCGACATCCAGGACGTCGCCGTGATCGGTGTGCCCGACGAGAAGTGGGGTGAGGTCGGCAAGGCGATCGTGGTCGCCGTCGCCGACTCGGAGCCCGACGCCGACGACATCCTCGCCTACGCCCGGGAGCGACTCGCCGGCTTCAAGACACCGAAGTCGGTCGATTTCGTGGCCGAACTCCCCCGCAACCCCACCGGCAAGGTCCTGAAGAAGGACCTTCGTGCTCCCTATTGGGAGGGCCGGGAGCGTTCGGTCAACTAGGCCGCGCCGGACCACGGTCCACCCGATCCGACGATCGACGCGAAGAGGCGGGACACTCTCGGGGTGTCCCGCCTCTGGATCGTCGCCGCCGTCGCCCTCGTGGCCATGTCGTGCTCCAGTGCTGCGGCCGCACCGTCGAACGAGGAGTCGGATGCCGTGACGACCGAACCGACCTCGACCACCGCGACCTCGGCGACCGACGCGCCCGCTCCGACCGATGGGATCCCGAGCAGCACCGAGCCCGAGTCGATCGAGTCGTCGACGACGAGCACCACGACGACCGAGCCCGACCCCTGCTCGGCCTGGATCACCATCGACGACACCGAGATCGGACGCTGGTTCGTCGTCAACGACGACGTCATGGGCGGCCGATCGCTCGGCGGTCTCCTCATCGAGAACGGAGAGCTCCGCTTCACCGGGTCGGTGAACACCGACGGGGGCGGCTTCTCGTCGATCCGGCGAGGCGTCGATCCCGGCGACCTCGACGGCTGGTCGGGCGTGCGGATCACCGCGGTGGGCGACGGGCGCACCTACCAGTTCCGCGCCCGCGACTCGGCCGAGGGTCGCAACAGCCGGGTGACACACCGGGCCGAGATCACCCTCGGGCCGGGCCCGACCGTGGTCGAGGTGGCCTTCGCCGACATGCGACCGGGTGTCTTCGGCCGCGACGTCGACGACACGGCCCTCGTCACGGCCGCCATCGACTGGATCGGTGTCATGATCGCCGACGGTGTCGACGGCGAGTTCGCCGCCACGATCACCTCGATCGAACGCTGCCGCTGACCGGCGCCGCCGCGCCGTCGGAGCTCAGAGCCCGCGTTCGTCCAGCCACGCCCGCACGACCGTGAGCACGGCCTCGGGCTCCTCGAGGTGGGGGCAGTGGGAACTGGCCCGGAACACCTTCGGCGTCGCATCCGCCAACCCGAGCACCGTCTCGGCGACACACTCGGGGTCCATGTGGTCATCGGCGCCGCCATAGACCAGGGCGGGCACGCCGATCGCACCGAGGGACGCCCGACGGTCCCAGGTGCGGAGCGACCCGTTCGTGTGCAGCTCGTCCTCACCCTGCATGTGGCGGAACACCTCGGTGGCCCGCTGACGGTCGAACACCGTGGCCGGTGCGTCGGGGTCCGGCACCCGGCCGACGACGAAGCGTCCGTAGAACTCGAGTGCGGCGTCGCGGTAGTCCTCGTCGTCGTACACCCCGCCCGCTCCCTCGACCGCTCGACGATCCGCATCGGCGACCGCCGCCCGCGACCCGGGGCTGAGCGTCGCGACTCGCCTTCGGATCGAGGCCTCGAACGAGGCGAACGAGGCCGTCGTGTCGGCGAGCACCAGGCCATCGAGACCCGCACCGTCCGAGCTGGCGCCGTCGGCACCGAAGGCCCGACTCGCGTAGTCGATCGACAACCAGCCGCCCCACGAGTGCCCGAGCAGCACGACCCGATCGAGGTCGTGTGCGGCACGGACCGCGTCGACCTCGTCGCAGAAGCGATCCAGCGTCCAGAGGTCGCGGGCGTCGCCCGACCAGGACGACGACGGCGAGCCGAGCTGATCCCAGCGCACCACACGTCGGTCGTCGGCGAGCCGCTCGAAGAGCATGAGGCCGGCCGACGAGCCACCCGGGCCCCCGTGGAGGAGGAGCAGCGGTGTGCCCGGCCCGTCTCCGGTCGACCACGACTCGACCGTGCCGCCGGGAACCTCGATCGTCATCGCCGCATCACGCACCGCCGCATCCTGCCATCAGGGGACGCCCGCCCCGACGCCGTGGCGGACTTGCCCCGTTTCCGGAGCCGCGGGGAGGATCGACACATGCCCGGACCGCACGCACTCGCCGATCGACACGAGGCCGTGGTCATCGGCGCCGGTGTGGCCGGCATCCACCAGATCAAAGAGCTCACCGACCGCGGCATCGACGCCGTCGTCATCGAGTCGGGCGCCGACCTCGGCGGCACGTGGTTCTGGAACCGCTATCCCGGCGCCCGGTTCGACTCCGAGTCGTACAGCTACGGCTACTCGTGGGCGACCGAGATCCTCGAGACCTGGCATTGGAAGGAACACTTCTCGGGCCAACCCGAGAACCTGCGGTACCTCCAGACCGTCGCCGACACCTACGACCTCCGGCGGTTCATGCACTTCGACTGCCACGTCGAGTCGCTCGTCTGGAACGACGACGCCACGGAATGGACCGTCACCCTCACCGACGGGCGAACGATCCGGACCCCGATCGTCATCACCGCCATCGGCCTGCTCACGGTGCCCACGCCGCCCCGTTACCCCGGTGTGGAACGCTTCACCGGCCGCAGCTTCCACACCCACGACTGGCCGGCCGAGCCGCTCGACCTGAGCGAGCTGCGTGTCGCCGTGATCGGCACGGGTGCCACCGGGATCCAGGTGATCGGCGAGATCCAGGACAAGGTCGCCGAGCTGCACGTGTTCCAGCGACGCCCGAACTGGTCGGCCCCGCTGAACAACGCCCCGATCTCCCCCGCCGAGATGGACGAGATCCGCGATCGTTACGACGAGATCTTCGAGGTCTGTGCCCGCACACCCGGAGGGTTCGTGCACGAGCCCGACCGGCGAGGCTTCTGGGAAGTGACCGAGGCCGAGCGCTTCGAGTTGTGGGACCGGCTCTACGACGAGCCGGGGTTCGCGATCTGGCTCCAGAACTTCGTCGAGATCTTCATCGACGAGGAGGCCAATCGGATCTTCTCGGACTACATCGCCGAGCGGATCCGCCAACGCGTCGACGACCCGACCGTCGCCGAGAAGCTGATCCCCACCGATCACGGGTTCGGGTACCAGCGGGTCCCGATGGAGACGAACTACTTCGAGGCCTACAACCGGCCCAACGTGCATCTCGTCGATGTCTCCGAGACGCCGATCGTCGAGATCACCGAGACCGGCATCGCCACCACCGACGCCCACCGGGAGTTCGACCTCATCGTCTACGCCACCGGCTTCGACGCCATCACGGGCGCCTTCGACAAGATCCACGTCGAAGGAGTCGACGGGGTCACGCTGCGCGACAAGTGGCGGGACGATCCCGCCACGTTCATGGGGGTGATGACACACGGCTTCCCCAATCTGCTGATGGTCGCCGGCCCGCAGTCGGGCAACGCGTCCACCAACTTCCCCCGAGGCATCGAGACCGGTGTCGCCTGGCTCACCGGCCTGCTCGACCACGCCCGAGCCCACGGCATCACGAGGATCGAAGCGACCGAAGAGGCCGAGCGGGCCTGGGTCGATCACGTCAAGCAGATGTACGAGATGATGCTGCTCCGCAAGGCGAAGGGCTGGTTCACCGGATACAACTCCAACGTGGAGGGCCACGAGGAGGGCACCATGCGCCACCTCATCTACAACGGCGGCTCCCCCAAGTACCAGGCCAAGCTCGATGCCATCACCGAGTCCGGGTACGAGGGTGTGACCCTCACGGGCCCACGCCACTGACCCTCCCCCAGTTCGGAGACACCCCATGGATCGACTGACGCCGAGCCGCGTCGAGTTCATCGAAGCCCAACCGCTGTTCTTCGTCGCGACCGCCGGTGCCGATGGCCGGGTCAACGTCTCCCCCAAGGGCATGGACACACTCCGGGTCGTCGACGAGCGCACGATCCGGTGGCTCAACCTGACCGGCAGCGGCAACGAGACCGCCGCCCATGTGGGCGAGAACGGCCGGATGACCCTGATGTGGATGTCGATCGGCCCCGACCCGCTGATCGTGCGGGTCTACGGCACCGCCACGGTCCTGCACCCGCGTGACGACGCCTGGGCGGACGCACTCGGATCCTTCCCGACCCTCGGCGGGTCACGGCAGATCTTCGACGTCGCGGTCGAGCTCGTCACGTCGTCCTGCGGTAGCGGGGTCCCCGAGATGTCCGTCGTCCACGACCGTGGCGCCACCGACCTCGAACCGTTCTACGCCGCCATGTCGGACGACGAGCTCCGGGACTACTGGCGGCGCAAGAACACGACCAGCCTCGACGGCGCACCGACCGGCCTCGAGGAGTCGATCGCGTGACCGACACCGACGCGACCGACACGAACACCGCCGCGCCCGAGCCGGCGGCCCCGGCCGAGGGCACGTTCTCGAGCCTCCGGATCCCGACCTACCGGCGGCTCTGGCTGGCCGGCCTGTTCACCTTCGCCGCGGTCGCGATGCAAACGACGGTCCGGAGCTTTCTCGCGTTCGACCTGACACAGCGGAACTCCGCCCTCGGCCTCGTGCTGCTCGCCATGGGTGTGCCGATGCTGATCTTCACCCCGGTCGGCGGGATCGCCGCCGACCGCTTCCCGAAGCGGCTGGTCCTCGTCACCTCGATCTCGATGATGTGGCTCCCCGCCGCGTTCGTCGCCGGTGCCCTGCTGGCCGACCGGCTCGAGTTCTGGATGCTCGTCGGGTCGTCGGTGCTCCAGGGGGCGGCGTTCTCGCTGATGGCGCCGACACGGATGGCGTTCTCGGCCGAGCTCGTCGGCCGGGAGCGGCTCACCAACGCCATCCTCCTCGCACAGATCTCGATGAACGGCACCCGGGTGCTCGGTCCGTCGATCGCCGGAGCGGTCATCGGCATCGAGACACTCGGCGCCACGGCGGTCTACCTCGCGGTCGCCGCCCTGCTGCTCGTGTCGATCGCCCTCGCCGTCTCCCTGCCACCCGGCCTGCCCCGGGCGACGGGCTCGACCCGGTCGCCGTTGGGCGACCTCGTCGACGGCCTGCGATACGTGCGCTCGACCCCACCCGTGCTCTGGCCCGTGCTGATGGGCATCACGGTGGTGGCCACGGCCTTTCCCTACGTGGCCTTCCTGGCCTCGCTCGTCGACGACGTGTTCGACCGATCGGCCGAATGGCTCGGCTTCCTGTCGACCACCGGAGCCATCGGCGCCGTCGTCTCGTCGCTCGTCATCGCTCGTCGCGGCACGAAGGACCTCGGTGATCACACCGTCGCCGTCGTGGCGATCGCCTTCGGCGCCTTCGTCGTGCTCCTCGGGGTGACCCCGACGATCGAGGCCGCACTCCTCGTCGTCCTGCTCACCGGCGCCGCGAACGCGGCGTTCCAGGCGCTGAACAACTCGCTCGTGCTGCTCCGGGCCGAGGAGCAGTACCACGGCCGAGTGCAGTCGTTGCAGATGCTCGGCTTCTCCGCGTTCGGGATCTTCGCGGCGCCCCTCGGTGCCGTCGCCGATGTGATCGGGCTCCGCACGACCCTCATCGTCATGGGCTGCTTCTCGATGGCCGCCGTGATCGTGCTGCACCTGGTGATCCTGCGCACCGTGCCCCGGGAGCACCCTGGCACCTGAGCCGCGACGCGACCTAGCGTGCGAGGCATGGAACCCGACCTCAGCGTCTCACGCGACATCAACGCCCCCGCCGCCACCGTGTGGGCCGCGCTCACCGACATCACCCGCATGGGTGAGTGGTCGCCCGAGACCTATGAGACCTCGTGGAACGAGGGCTTCGACACCGCCGAGCTGGGAGCCCGCTGGACCGGGAAGAACCGAAACGGCGACAAGGAGTGGTCGACCGAGGCCGAGATCGTCGAGTTCGTCGACGGTGAGCGGTTCGCGTTCGACTGCGACTGGAACGGCTACGTGTTCGCCACCTGGGGCTACGAGGTCACACCGACCGACGCCGGCTGCACGGTCACCGAGTTCACGAAGGACCACCGCCCCGAGGACGTCCGAGCCGGGAGCGTCAAGATCTCGGGTGTGGCCGACCGGGAGGCCCACAACGCGGCGGGCATGGCCGAGACCCTCGCCCGCCTCGCCGCCGCCTGCGAGGGCTGACGACGGGCGGGACCCGCCCACCGTGATCAGATCGTGCGGGCGTCGTCCCAGTACTTCGAGCGGAGCTCCCGCTTCAGGATCTTGTTCGACCCGGTCTTCGGGATCTCGGCGATGAACTCGACCGATCGCGGCACCTTGTAGCCGGCGAGAAGGTCACGGGCGTGGGCCTCGACCGCGGCCTCGTCCTCGATGCCGTCGGCCTCGGTCCGCACGACACAGGCGTGCACCGATTCGCCCCACTCCTCCGACGGGATGCCGAACACCGCCGCTTCGTAGATGCCCGGGTGCTGCTCGAGCGCCGCCTCGATCTCGGCGGGATAGATGTTCATGCCACCCGAGATGATCATGTCCTTCTTGCGGTCGCAGATGAACAGGTAGCCCTCGTCGTCGCGGTAGGCGATGTCGCCGACGGTGTGGAAGCCGTCGGTGCGGTGTTCGGAGTCGAACTTCTCCTGGGCGCCGTGATAGGTCTCGATCACGGTCGAGGCCCGCACCCACAACTCGCCCGGCACGTTCGGCTCGGTGATCTCCGTACCGTCGTCCGCGAACAGCGCGATCTCGACCATCGGGGCCGGCAGGCCACACGAGCCCGGCTTGCGCAGCTGGTCGGCCGGAGCGAGCAGCGTGTTCACACCCATCTCGGTCGAGCCGTAGCACTCCCACAACGACTCGGGCGGGAAGTCCTCGACGTAGGCCTGCTTGAGCGGGAACGGCCACGGCGCCGCATTGGCCATCATGATCCGCATACACGTGACGTCGTAGCGGTCCTTCACCTCGGCCGGGAGGTTCGTGACCATCCGGATCGGGGTGGGCGCCGAGAACGTGTGGGTCGCCCGATGGGTCGACACGAGCCGCATCCAGTCCTCGGCGTCGAACTTGTGCTGGATCACGATCGTGTTGCCCATCGCGTGGGAGAAGCCGGCGAAGCCGCCCGGCCCGGAGTGATACAGCGGACCGCAGGTGATGTAGACGTCGTCGGCGGTGTAGCCGATGAAGTCGAACATGGCCCGGCGCTGCTCGGGCATCGCGGCCGAACGCCGGTAGGCACCCTTCGGCACGCCGGTGGTGCCGGAGGTGTAGATCATCGTGGCCGCCGTGTCGGCCTCGATGGCCGGGTCGGCGGTCTCTGCCGACAACAGGGCCGACTCGGGCTCCTGCCCGTCGAGCGGATCGCCGCCGAAGATCACGACGTCGCGCACCTTGGGGATCTCACCGCGGATGCGTGAGAACAGCGGGGCGTACTCGACGTCGGCCCACACGAGCACGGCGTCGGAGTTGTCGACGACGTAGACCGACTCCTCGTCGCTCAAGCGGTAGTTGAGTGGCACCGCGGTGACCTTCGCCTTGCGGGCGGCGTGCATCATGGCCAGCAGCTCGAGGCTGTTCAGCCCGCACCACACGACCCGATCACCAGGCTGGACACCCCGCTCGACGATGCCGTTCGCGAGACGGGCCACGTAGGCGTTGAACTCGGCGAACGTCATGGATCGCACCGGCTGGCCCGGCCGGTCGTCGATGACGGCGACCTTGTCGGGATGGGCCTCGGCCCGCATGGTCAGGATGTCGCTCACGTCGTGTCCCCTCGTCGTGTGGTCCCGCGGCGAACGTAGGGGACACACCCCGGCGGGGCCAGCTCGCCGGGCCGACGGCGCGCTCAGCCGTGCACGTCGGAGAGGAACGCGAGCAGCGACTCGTTGACGAGCTCGGGTGCTTCCTGTTGGGTCCAGTGCCCGACCCCGTCGAACAGATCGCATCGCCGCAGGTCGGTGCAGAGCGCCTGCATGAACTGCACGCCTGCGCCGACCTCACCGTCGACACCTCCGTTCACGACGAAGTCGGACAACCCACCGATGAACGCCGAGGGGACCTCGACCGGACGGTTCCGCCATGCCCGGGTCAGTTCCCAGTTGCGATGCAGGTTCCGGTACCAGTTGAGGGGTCCGGTGAATCCGTTGCGGGTGAACGCACGGGCGAAGGCCTCGAAGTCGCCGCTGTCGAGCCAAGGCGGCAGCCCGTCGGGCACCTCGACGTCGCCGAGCCAGGTGGTCTGGGTCGCCGGGTCGGGATCGACGAGTCCGTCCGGACGGTCACCGGACGCGAACCAGAGGATCTTGCGGAGGAAGCCGATCGGGTCGCCGTCGAGCGCGGCCTCGGCCTCGCCGGGCTCCTGGAAGTAGCGCATGTAGTGGAAGCCGCCCGCACGTTGACCGTCGATGATCTGCAGGATCGACTGGTCGAGCGGCGGCAGCATCGGCACCGAGATCGTCGCGATCCCCCGCACCCGTTCGGGCACGACCAAGCCGACGTGGGTCGTGATGATGGCCCCCCAGTCGTGGCCCACCACGACGGGATCGCGCAGCGACAGCGCGTCCATCAGCCCGACGACGTCGCCGACGAGGTGGTGGATCGTGTGGTCGGTCACGTCGGGCGGGATCGAGCTGGCGCCGTAGCCCCGCTGATCGGGCACGACCACCCGATAGCCCGCCTCGGCGAGGGGCCGGATCTGGTGCCGCCAGGAGTAGCCCAGTTCGGGGAACCCGTGCAGCAGCACCACCGCCGGGCCGGCCTCGGGGCCGTGCACCACCGTCGACAGGGTCACGTCGCCGAGATCGATCGCTCGGAGTTCCAGATCGTCCATGACGTCATCCTGACGCGTCGCTCCGGCCTCGCTGCCCAATGCGTCCTCGAACCCGTCGAAATCGGATCGAGCCATGGAGGGCGGCGTCGTACGGTGACGGCGATGACGGGCTCGCTCGACCACGACGGCTACACGATCCTGACCGGGCTCCTCGAGCGCGAGGCCGTCGACCAGCTCCTCCGGGATCTCGAACGGCTCCGCACGACACCGGCCGAGGAGCGACCGGCCGGTGAGCGGGCCGAGGCGGGCACGCGTCATCTGCACCGGCTCGACGAACGGAGCGAGGTCGTGGCGTCACTGCTCGACCACCCCGCACTCACCTCCGTCGTGCACACCCATCTGGGGTCCTCCGTGGCCGCCTCACAGGTCTCGGCCAGGACACCACAGCCCGGCTTCGGCGGGCAGCGGCTCCACACCGACGACGTGGCCCGCTCCCCCGGGCAGGCCCCGACGACGCTCACCGCCATCGTCGCCCTCTGTGCGATCGACGACCGCAACGGTGGGACACGGGTGATCCCCGGTTCGCACCGACGCCCCGACCTCCAGCGTCGAGCCGGCGGACTCGAGCACCACCCCGACGAGTTCGTCGTGCGGCTCGACGCGGGCGACGCCCTCGTGTTCGACGGCCACCTCCTGCACTCGGGCACGCCCAACGCGAGCGACGCGGACCGGCCCGCCCTCCAGATCGTCTGGCGGATCGAACGCGGCGAGGGCGTGCGCTGAGTCGTCAGCCTCGGATGAGCGCGACGGCCCGGCTGCCGGTGGTCACCGGGTAGAGCTCGCCGTTGAACTCCTGCAGCGAGGCGATCTGGCCACCGGCCGACTCCCAACCCCAATACGTGTCGAAGCCCGGCGTCACGGCCTGGATCATCAGCCAGATGGTGCCGGGCTCGTCGATCACGAACGGCTCGGTCAGGGCGACCTCGTAGTCGTAGAAGGCCCAGGTCGACTCGGGACGATCGACACAGGCCTGGTCGACGGTGTCGTCGAAGGTCTCGGCTGTGGCGTCAGGCGTGAAACGCTCGGAGAACACCGGCTCGGTCCGGTCGGGCGTTCCGTCTCCCGCATCGGCGTAGAACTCGACCAGGAAGCCCGACGCATGGGGGTCCGGGACTCCATCGCGGTCCTGGCAGAACGAATAGATGCCCCGCCACACGACCCCGGCGATCGTGCCGGGCTCGTCGAGGGTGACCGGGTCGAAGGTGCGCACCGGCAGCTGCCCGGTCACCGTCGCCTGCTGGGAGGTCTCGGCGGCGCCGTTCGCCGCCGCCAACCGGTCGACGAGAAACGGCGAGGTGGTCGTCGTGGTCGCCGCCTCGGTCGTCGTGGTGGTCTCGGCGGTGCTGCTGGTCTCGGCCTCGGTCGTCGTGGTCGTCGTGGTCGTCGTGGTCGCCGTGGTCGTCGGCTGGGCGGCAGGCGCGTCATCGGCAGCGCCGCATGCGGCGAGCACGAGCGCCGCCACGATGGCGAACCCTGCGGGCTTGACGAGGGAGAGGCGATCGGGCGTGGCCATCCGAAAACGGTAGCCCACCCCATCAGGCCGATCGCCCGAGCCGGCGTCGCCGATCTGCGGCAGACTCCCGGGATGCCGACACGTGCGATTCTCGAAGGCAACCCGGTGCTCGTCGTCATCGACATCCAGGGTGGCGAAGGTGCCG
>JAHDBV010000197.1 GCA_020630195.1 Acidimicrobiales bacterium | reverse complement strand
GCCGCTGGGTCGCCCAGTATCGCCGCTGAGCCCAATCATCGGCCTCGCCTATGATGGCGGCCACCATGCCCGTCTTCCCGATCTGTGAACCCACCACGGGACCAGTGGACCTGACGCCGACGGCGACCAACAACATCAGCCCGTCGATCAACGTCTCGGCGGGCGATCAGCTCATCCTCGACGGGACCTGCACGGGTGGTGACCCGCCGGTCACGGCCCAGTGGTACCGAACGAACCTCACCGGCCCCGCCACGCCGATCGTGACGCCCTACACCGTCACCGCCTTGGACAACGGCCTCACCATCTACCTCGTCTGCACCGACGTCGATGGCGATATGGCGACGTCCACCCCGACCACCCTCGTGGTGGGTTCGGTCACGTCCAACAACCTCGGCGAGGTGCCGGTCACCTTCAACGGGACCACCCAGGACGTCGAGGTCTGCTCGGACTGTGTCGGGGCCACGCTGTGGCAGGCGTCGATCGACGAGCCGCTACTCACCCAGCCGGACTACAACCTGCCGGCGGGATACGACCCGGACCCGGACCAGCCGACGCCGACATCGGCGTGGCAGACCCAGCCGACGACCGATCCGTGCATCACGCTCCGCATCGAGCAGGACCTCATCGACGGGCTCACGTCCGAGCCCGATGACGGCCAGTTGTTCTACCTCAACCTCCGCGCATCGTGCGACGGTGGCGCGACCTTCGATCAAGGCCGCCTCGTCGTTCGCGCCCCGATCTAAGGACCCTGATGGTCGAGATCCGAACGAACACCACCGGCGACGGCCATCGCCGAGGGAACCGCAACCGCACGCGCCTACGCATCAGCATCGTCGTGGGCGGCATCGTGGCGGCCACGACGGCGACGTACGCCAACTTCAACGACAGCGGGACGATCGGCACCGCCTACGCCGAGAACCTGGCGATGATCCACTCGGCCACCCACCGCAACACCCTCCACGACAACGACCCGTGGCGCGACGTCGACCAGGCCGATCTCGACGTGTCCAACACGTCCCCGATGCTCGGCCCGCGGACGGACTACCTGGGCAACCCGAACGGCAACCCCGAGCAGTCGTTCCCGGTCGTGGCGGGCGGGCAGTTCCGCACGTCGTGTGAGTTCGGCGGCTTCTTCTACGACGATTCGGTGGTGTTCCCCGACCAGCCCGGTCGAGCTCACCTCCACATGTACTTCGGCAACACCGACGTGAACGCCTACACGACGGCCGAGACGCTCACCGACTCGGGCTCGTCGACCTGCAATGGTCAGGCGTTGAACCGCACGGCGTACTGGGTGCCGGCGATGATCTCCGACACCCACCAGACGGCGCAGATTCCCGAACGGATCGTCGTCTACTACAAGGGCGAAGGGCTCGCCCGTGGAGCGTCGGAGCCGTACGACTACGGCATGATCCAGATCGCCCCAGGCAACGGCACGCCGGGTGTGGCCGAGGTCGGCATCAACGTCGGCGGCGCACAGGGCGACGTCGAGTACAAGTGCACGGACAACTTCTCCGGTGGCGTGCTGGCGTCGGGCGTGAACCAGATCCCGAACTGCCCCGGCACGCTCGCGCAGACCACCTACGGCGGCACCTTCCCCGGCCTCCGCACGGTGCTCGAGATGGAGATCAAGCTGTGGAACTGCTTCGACTCGTCGCTGCCGTCGAATGACCTCAACGGCTGGCGTGCGGCCACCACGGGCGGCTGGTTCTTCTCCAACTGCGGCCCGAACTTCGGCTCGACGACGAATGACCGGACGTTCCCGAACGTGACCTACTTCGTCAACTACGTCATCCCACCCGATGACAATGCGGCCAACTGGTCGCTGGCGTCGGACTGGTCGAAGACCTCGGTCGTGAGTGGCGGCACGCCGACGCTGACCGGCAACCGCGGACACTCGCTCCACGCCGACTGGCAGGGCGCGTGGCACCCCGACATCAACCAAGAGTGGATCGACAACTGCGTCAACTACGCCAACGGTGGCACGGCGTCGGGCTGCGGCTTCGGCTACCTGAGCGACGGCGGACCGAACAGCGCGAACCCACTCCCCGGCCGAGCGCTCCGCTACCGCCCGCAGTACGACACCCCCGGCGACATCAGCACCTACCGCGCACCGCTGGCGACCATCTTCGCCGAGCTGTGCCAGCCCCTCGGCCCGTCGCACAGCTACAACCCCGCTCAGCCAGCCACGGCGGCCTACTGCCTGCCGTAACATCGGCGCGGTCTATGATTGGCGCACCATGCCTGTCTTCCCGCGCTGCAACGCGACCGCCCCGCCGGTCGACCTG
>JAHDBV010000017.1:2344-65832 GCA_020630195.1 Acidimicrobiales bacterium | reverse complement strand
GTCGGCCTCGCTCGTCATCTGCATGAAGCTGATCTGGCCGATCTTCATGCCCGGGTAGAGCGTGATCGGCAGGTTGGCGACGTTGTGGAACTCGAGCGTCAGCATGCCGTCCCAGCCCGCGTCGACGAAGCCGGCGGTGGTGTGGATCAGCAGGCCGAGTCGGCCGAGTGACGACTTGCCCTCGAGCCGGCCGACGAGGTCGGCCGGGATGGCCACCCGTTCGGCGGTCGAGCCGAGCACGAACTCGCCGGGGTGGAGGATGAACGGGTTCTCGTCGGTGGCCTCGACGAGCTCGGTGAGCTCTTCGAGGTTCTTCTTCACGTCGATCACGCCGAGGGTGTGATTGCGGAACACCCGGAAGTACTTGTCGAGGTGGAGATCGACCGACGACGGCTGCACGCAGGCGTCGTCGAAGGGTTCGATCACGATGCGCCCGGAGGCGATGGAGTCCCGGATGGTCCGGTCGCTGAGGATCACGGCGCCGAGGCTAACCGGCGGCGACGGTCGGGCTCAGCTTCCCCAGTCGGTGGCGCCGTCGACGAGCTGCACCCACGTCTGGCCGGGGCGCAGGGCGACGGGGGTGCCGTCGGCCAGTTCGAGGGCGACGGGTGAGCGCAGGGTCGGTCGGATCCAGGTGGCGTCGAGGCGACGACCGTCGAGGTAGACGGTGGCCTCGCCGGTGCCGACGAAGACGAACTCGGGCACGACCCCGCCGGACGAGTCGTGCAGACCCGTGGCGACACGCCGGGTCTCGATCACGACGACGTTGTCGACGGCGAGCTGGGTTCCGGTGTCGGTGCGGTGGGGAGCACCGCCCTGTTGGCGTGCCCAGCGACCGTCGGTCCACACCCAGTGGACCCGGTTGTTGGGGTAGGTGATCGTGGCGCTGCCGGCGACGGTGCCGATGCCGCCGGGTGTGGTGCCGATGGCGAAGAACGGTTGGGCGTTGCCGGCGGGCAGGGCGTCCCACACGTCGGCGAGGTCGATGAACAGGTTGTGCGGGGCTCGGCGCCCCGACTGGCGCCAGTAACCACCGGTGCGGGCGGCCGAGAGGTTGACGACGGTGGGGTCGCTGCGGAGCACGGCGTCGGTGACGTCGTTGGCGCCGGAGTAGACGAACCCGGGGCCACCGAGGCCGGTGAGCACGGCGAGGTCGGTGGTCCGCCCGGAGCGGACCGGGCCGACGACACCACCGTCGGAGTGGAAGACGGCGGCGAGGCGGGTGAGGCCCCACTCGACTTCTTCTTCGATGACGAGGTCCGCGGTGTCGATGCCGGCCTGGGGGCGGGCGGGGCCGCTGTTGTCGATCTTCACGACGACGGCTCGACGTCCCGGGTCGACGCCGATGCCGGTGAGCGGCGCACCCGGTGGCCGGGCGACCGAGGCGGTGCCGTCGACGACCGGTTCATCGAAACCGAGGGCGCCGACCACACCGACGTAGAGGGTGGACGGGTCGACCGTGGCCGGGGGCCCGCCGATGGTGACGGGGTCGTTGCCGGCCGGTCGGGTCACGGCGGTGGCGCCGCCCGACCCGGAGCCTGAGCCGCCGGCGGGCGTCGAGGTCGCCGTGGCACCGTCGTCGGCCGTGGTCGTCGTGGTCGTGGCCGGATCGGTGCCTGGTCGGTCGTCGAAGGCGAGCGCCTCGGGCACGGAGGTGGCGGTCGTGCTGGTGGCCGACTCGACCGTGGTCACGGTCGCCTCGGGCGGGGCGCTCGAGTCGAATTCACCGAGGGTCGAGCAACCCGCCAACAGCAGACTCAGAACACAAAGGGCCGGGGCCGGAACACGCACGGCCTCTCCATCGGCGGGGAGCCGGGTCGGTCAAGCCCGAGACGCCCCGAGGCTCAGCGCAGGCCGCGACGGGCCATCTCGGCCCGCAGGACGTCGAGACCGCCATGCCGGTGGAGTTCCAACATCTCGGGCGTCGGTGGCCACGACGCCATCATCTGATCCCGGACTCGCTGTTCGGCGCCGAGCTGACGGCCGAGGTGATGACAGAGCAGCTGACCGGCCGGCTCACGGTAGAAGCGGCACTCGAGCAGCAGTTCGAGTGCCCGGTCGCGGTCGCCCTCGTGCAGGCACCAGGCCGACATGAGGGCGAGCGACAGGAACTGTGACGTCGGCACGCGCCCGGTCAGCGCCGAGGCGCAGCTCCGCTGGATGGCATCCGCCGCGGCGTCGACGTCGTCGAGCGCCAGATAGGCGAGGGCCCGGACCTCGTCACTCGTGATGCGGGGCACGCCGAGATCGTCGACGCCCTCGATCGTGACGAGTGCGTCGGCCGCCTGCCCGTCGATCACCTGGCACAGGCCATGGGAGGTGACCGCGATCCCCTGCGCGATGGTCAGGTCGGCCGCTCGTGCGGCCTCCGCCGCCTCGGCCCAGAGCGGGTGCGACACCGCGGCGTCGGTGTCCCAGTCGGAGGTGTTCACGGCCCGGGCGACCGTCAGGGCCGCCCCGGCGGCACCGGAGACCGCCGTCTCACCCTGCTCGACGAGCTCGGCCCGGAGTGCCTCGCAACGGGCGATCGTGTCCGCCGCCTCCCCCGGATAGGCGAGCACGTAGGCGAACAGGGCGAGCCCGATGAGGCGTGCTTCGGGCGTGGCGAGCGCGTCGATCTCCGGGTAGGAGCCGACGACGGCATCGATCTGCGCGCTGTTGAGGCGGCAGAGCATCCGCACCACGACGACCTCGTCCCGGGTACGGGTGTCGACGTCTCCATCGCCGAGACGCTCCAACCAGCGATCGATGAGACCTTCGAGCTCGCCCCAGGCTGCGTGTTGTTCGTAGGCCACGTAGGTGCCGGCGAGGAGACGGCCGGCAGCATCGAGCCGTCCCGAGGCGGTGCCCCACTCCGCCGCGGCGGAGAGGTTCGCCCGGTCGGCCCGCAACCGTCGCGCGTGACCGGCACGACCGAGGATGGTGCGGCCGCCCTCGTCGGTGCGGTCGGCGAAGTGGTCGAGGTGGCGGGAGCGGACCTTCTCGGCCTCGCCGGCGTCGACGAGACGGTCCTCGGCGTAGGCCTTCACGGTCTCGAGGAGCCGGAACCGGGTCGGTTCCGCCCGCTCGACCCGGACGACGAGCGACTTGGCGATCAGCGAGTCGAGCAGGTCGACGGCGACGCTCAGAGGGACTCCGGCGACCGCGGCCACCGCATCGAGATCGAACCCGTCGGCGAAGACGCCGAGGGATCGGAGCACCGACTGTTCTTCGTCGTCGAGCAGTTCGTACGACCACGCCAACGTGGCCTCGAGCGTGCGTTGCTTGTTGCGCCGCCGGCCACCGGACAGCAGCCGGAATCGATCGTCGAGCCCGTCGAGCAGTTCGGCGGGACGCATCACGAGGCTGCGGGCCGCGGCGAGTTCGATGCCGAGCGGGCTGCCGTCGAGCCGCCGGCAGAGCTCCGCGACGGTGGCCAACTCGTCGGGGTCGTAGTGCAGGTCGGCATCGAGCGCGGTGGCCCGATCGAGGAACAGCCGGACGGCGGGCGCATCCGACCCACCCGCGTCGAGCGGGGCGAGCACGTGCACGACCTCACCCTCGACGTCGAGGGCCTCGCGGCTGGTGGCGAGCATGCGGGCGGGGCTCCGGTCGGCGAGGAGCGCATCGGCGAGATCGGCCGCCGCCTCGACGACGTGTTCGCAGTTGTCGAGCACGAGCAGGAGCTGCTTGTCCCGACAGAAGCCGACGAGCTGGTCGGTCACGTCGCCGGTGCCGAGATCGAGACCGACGGCCTGGCACACCGCCATCGGGACCTCCTCCTCGTGCGCGACACGAGCGAGATCGACGAACCAGACACCGTCGGTGCAGTGCTGGAGTTCCGCGTCGCCGATCTCGAGGGCGATGCGGGTCTTGCCGGCCCCACCGCCTGCCGTGATGGTGACGAGGCGGTGCTCACCGAGCGACTTGCGGATGCGGAGCACCTCGTCGTCCCGCCCGAGCAGGCGGGAGCGCGGCACGGGGAGGTTGGTGAGGTCGGGGTCGATGACCCGCAGCGGGGCGAAGGTGTGGTTGCCGAGCTGGTGCAGCCGCATCGGTTCGGTGTGATCTCGCAGCAGCACCGGGCCGAGGTCGGTCGTGCCGGTGACGTGGGCGGCGGCCCGGACGGCGTCCGTGATGAGCACCTGGCCACCGTGGCCGGCGGCTTCGACCCGGGCGGTGGTGTTGACCACGGGCCCGAAGTAGTCGCCGTCGCGCTCGTGGGCTTCGCCGAGGTGCAAGCCCATCCGGACCCGCAGCGCCGGGCCGGGCCACTCGGCGCGGTCGAGTTCGGTCTGGATCCGGGTGGCGGCGCCGACGGCGTCGCTCGCGCGGGTGAAGGCGACGGCGAAGGAATCGCCGGCGGTGGTGAAGACATAGCCGCCGTGGTCGGCGATGGCGGACCGCATGATCTGGTCGTGCACGCCGAGCGAGGCCGACATCGCCTCCGGGTCGGCCGCCCACGAGCGCGTCGAACCCTCGACATCGGTGAACATGAAGGTCACGAGGCCGGAAGGAAGTGCTGCGTCCATGAGCAGCGGGGAGTCTTCCACACCCGTTCAGGGGGTGAGGGGCGACCGGATCGGCGTCGCCGAACGAGCGCCGTCGCGGCTACTCTCACCCCACCCTGCGGGTGTAGTTCAATGGTAGAACATCAGCTTCCCAAGCTGAATACGCGAGTTCGATTCTCGTCACCCGCTCCATCCACACGAAAGCCCTGGTAGTTGGGGGTTTCGAGTCTGATCTACTGGATCGCCACCGGGCTCCGTGCCTACAGAGTGCCTAGAACAGCGGCGAACAGTAGGCACGAGTGGCGAGTAGCAGGCCCTTTGGCAACATCCGGAAGCTCGCGTCCGGGCGCTATCAGGCGCGCTACTGAGACCTCGGGAAGCAGGTTCCGGCCGACAGGACCTTCGCCACGAAGGCCGAAGCGCGGGCGTGGCTAGCGACGATGGAGACGGACCTCCTGTGGGGTCGTCACGTCGACCCATCGAGTGGCCGGGAACGGTTCGGCGTGTTCGCCGAGCGCTGGCTGGAGGCTCGTGATCTCCGCCCTCGGACACGGGACACCTACGCCTCGCAGCTCGCCCACATCTTGGACGAGCTCGAGCCGGTCGAGCTGCGCAAGATCACACCGTCGGCGGTTCGAGCGTGGCACGGCCGACTGTCGAAGTCGGGCCTCCGCTACGGCGAACTCACGGGCCTCACGCGACGCCACGTCGACATCGAAGGCCGATCGCTTCGGGTCGATCAAGCACTGTCGTTCGTGAAGGGCCAAGGCCCAACACCCGGCCCGCCGAAGTCGGCAGCGGCTCATCGCACTGTGGTCATCCCAGGCGGCGTAGCCGAGCTGTTAGCCGCCCACATCGAGGAGCACGTCGCCGCCGATCCCGACGCGCTCGTTTTCACGTTGGTGAAGGACAGCCCGCGCGTCAATCGCTACTTCGCTCCGTACTGGAAGAAGGCTCTGACGGAAGCCGGTATCGACGAGTCGATCCGCTTCCACGACCTCCGCCACCACGCCGCCACGTCCGCGGCAACGGCCGGCGCCTCGCTTCGCGAGATCATGGCCCGAATGGGCCACGCCTCCTCCGATGCCAGCCTGCGGTACCTCAACGCGTCAGCACGACGCGACGAGGAAATCGCCGACGCAATGGAAAGACGGATGGCCGGGGAGTTGGAGCGGCAACCAAATGGAACACCGTGACATAAGACCTGGAGAAGACAACATGACGTTGCAAGTCAGGGCAGGGGCTCAACCTGCCTTGCGGAGCAGCCTGTTGCGAGCTCCGGTGCTATGTCACACCTGTCAGGCAGAATGGGATCATGCCACCACAGACGAGAACTGACCGACACAAGGCCGACTCGATCAAGGCCGGTGGCGTCGTCTACACGCCGCCCGCGCTCGCTCAGTTTCTCGCTGCACAAGCGTTCGATGCACTCGAAGTCGAGACACCGATCCGCATACTGGATCCCGCGTGCGGCGACGGTGAACTTCTACTCGCAGCCGTAGCGGAGGCGCATCTTCGAGGGCTCGAGGTGAAGGCCGTGGTGGGATACGACATTGACCAAGACGCCGTCGACAAAGCCGCCACGCGCTTGGAGAGCACCCCCGGTGCCACCGTGCATCAGGCTGACTTTCTCGCTCTCGCAGCCGAGAGCAGTGGTCCGGCGGAGCCTGATCTGTTCGATATCGGCGGCGCTTCCAGGCAGTTGGAGTTCGAGCTAGTCATCTCGAACCCGCCCTACGTACGGACCCAGACGCTCGGCGCTGACGTCGCCCAGACGCTCGGCACGAAGTTCGGGTTGACGGGGCGAGTTGACCTCTACCACGCCTTCACAGTCGCCATGATCCGGGCGTTGGCCGATGGAGGCGGTCTCGGGCTGCTGTGCTCAAACAAGTTCCTGACGAACAAGGCAGGCACGTCCATGCGCCGCCTTCTGCTCGAGCAACTGGACCTCTCGGAGATCGTTGACTTGGGCGACACCAAGCTGTTTGAGGCTGCAGTGTTGCCGGTGATTGTGTCCGGAACCAGAGTGTCGAACGGCAAGCAGAAGCGGGAGACCGTCGGCTTTCGCTCCGTCTATGAGGTGAAGGCACACGCCAGCCCAATAGCGTCACCCATCATCGCTGCTCTTTCTGACCGAACCAGCGGTGGCGTGGTTGACGGCGAGAGAACCTTCGTCATACGGGCCGGACTCCTTGACGTGGCCGCTGGCCACATGCAGCCGTGGAACCCGATGGACGCCGCCACGCGAGCTCGATTCTCGGTCCTTCGGAAGTCGAAGGTAAAGACGCTTGGCGACCTGGGGAAGATCAAAGTCGGAGTGAAGACGACGGCCGATCCAGTCTTCATCCGGACCGATTGGGGCACGCTCCCAAACGAGCTTCAGCCCGAGGCGGAACTGGTGCACCAGCTCATCACCCACCACGACATTGAACCCTGGGATGCGAGCCAAGGCGCTCGTCGAATTCTCTATCCACACCGCGACAACAACGGGAGATCGGCCGCTGTGGATCTCACTGGCTACCCGAGGGCTGCTGCGTACCTCGAGAGCCACAGAGAGCGGCTCGAAGGTCGCAAGTACGTGATCAACGGTGGTCGCAACTGGTACGAGATCTGGGTTCCGCAGAAGCCGGGACTTTGGAAGTTGCCCAAGCTGGTGTTTCCTGACATCGCAGAGACGCCGCGCTTTGCGATCGATCGCACAGGAGCGATCGTCAACGGCGACTGCTACTGGCTGACCATCGAGGACGACGATCTCGCAGACGTCGTTACTGCCGTAGGAAACTCGAGCTTCTGCACCTGGTTCTACGATGCCGCGTGCGGGAACTTCTTGTACGCCGGTCGGCGACGCTTCATGACTCAGTACATGGAGCGGCTGCCCATTCCGAATGTGACTGAGAACCTCGTCGAGGAGATCCGAGGTCTACACGCCACCGGTGATGCAGAAGGCCTCGACGAGCTTGTGTGGCGCTCACTCGGGGTCGAAAAGCCCTTTGGGTAGGGGCAGCTGGCGCTTGCTGTTTGATACGAGCCCGCCGAACTGTTGGAACTCGTCAAAGAAACTCTCACCTGTCGTCACGACCACGGCGGCAAGGGCCGTCGAACCGTCTTGCTGCACGTCTCCGTACGCCACGACGTACCGAGCATCGCAGTGACGTAGCAGTGGGTGAATGTCAGGCGCTGGTCCCGCGTCCGACGGAAGGACCATGCCCAGATCAACGGTCTCCGCAGTCTGCAGCTTCACCTCGATTGCCTGGCTCAGAACATCAGGCCAGGATCCGGGGTTCGCGTGTGCGCCCAGCCCGAGCTGCTCCGACACGGCCACCTGCAGCAGCTCGCCGCGCACACGATCCTGCCCAGGCCGAACTGGCGTCAGGGTCTGGCCAACAAGGTCGAGCAGCCGCTCGTACACGTCGGCTATCGGCAGCAATGCGCCTACCTTCGGCGCATCACCAACTCCCAGCCCCGCCACCTCATCTGAGGACATCGGTCTCGGCCGCAAGACCTCTCGAAACCGCGTTGTATCCCTATCCACGACGAGCCGCGACCCGGTCCTTCCCGGTATCCGTTTCGCTTGGTACTTGCTCGTTAGCGTTCCAGTCCGGTCCCAAGTCGCCACCACCTGTCCTCGTACGACCCGGACGGCTTGCACGATTCCGCTCTCGTCAGGTCTCATCAGCACGTAGCGCCGCTCCGGCGAAACTTCCTGGTTCCAGATCTGAAGGTTGTCACGGGTCTGGACGGACACGTCGAGGTCCTGGCCCGGAAACCGTGGAACCGTCTTCGGGAACGAAGTTGGGACCGGATAGCCGAGTGCCTCAGCGACCAGGCTCTTGGCGATCTTCGACCTCGTTCGGTTCTCGCCTGCCACTTCACGTCCTACGAAGAACCGGGTGAGAACTGCCTCAAGCTGATTGTCGGTCAGGAACAGGTCCGGTCGGTTCTCAAGAAGGGTGTCATAGATGGTGAGGCCCGAGGCGCGAATCGCGTCGACCTTTGCCAGTCCAGCGGGTAGATCATCGTCGGAACGCTTCATCTAACAACGGTCGCACGCTCGTTAACCGTTGCTGCGGATGCCGGAACGGCAGCTACATCGCCGGTGGGGGGTTGATGGGTCCGCCGAGCGAAGAAGCGGACCGAGATCGCCTCGACAGCACCCGCTTCGCACGAGCCTGCGCATCACTCCTCAGCCCGCCCATCCGCCGTTCAAGCTGGCGCATGCTCATCGCTCCGGTGTCCAGGGCGTCGTCGGCGACGCTTGCGACGAGTTCCTCGTCGAGCTGGCCGTCTGCTACGTCCAGCACGGTTCGGACCACAGTGGTGACCACTACGCCGTCGAGCAGCGAGATCGAACGCTTGAGACGGCCGCCGGACAGTCACCTGGTGCCCAGAACATCGGAGAGAAGGGGCCGCGAGCGCGACCCAGCGGTCAGGCGGCAACGTCCCAAGAACCGCCTTCCAGTACGAAGATCGCTGGTCAGTCGCCGTTCGCGCCAACCTCGCCCGAGCGGGTTCCCAAGCCGCATACGCGAGTTCGATTCTCGTCACCCGCTCCACACGACGCCCGCTCACCGAGCGGGCGTTCGTCGTTCCGGGCGGACTGGGCCGGTCGACGGCCCCGAACTAGCGTCTCCACGATGGAGGCGGTCGCCGGAGCGTTGCGCTGGGTCGCCCGCATCGTCATCTCCATCTACCTGAGCACCCTGCTCGTGTTCCTCATGATCGAGGTGTCGATCAGCGGCGGCATGGCGAGTGTCGTGCTCGGCGCACAGAGCGGCGTCGTCCACCTCGACGACGAGGCCTACGCCACGCTCCCCCAGCTCATCCGGGACGACGTGGAGACCTACCGCCTGCGGGACCCGGTCGTGGTCCGCCACGCCGCCTGGGCCCTCGACGCCGTCCGAGGCGACCTCGGCCGCACCATCGGCAACCAACCCGTGGAGGTGCTGGTCACTCCCCGGCTGCCGATCTCGTTCCAGATCGCAGCGGTCGGCCTGTTCCTCGCGGTGCTCATCGGCATTCCGGCCGGTCTGCTCGGCGCGATCCTGCGACGGCCCGGACCGCAGACGTTGCACCAGCTCGGGGTCGCGACGTTCCAGGCCACCCCGAGCTTCGTGCTCGCCACGTTCGCCACCTGGATCCTCGCGGTGCGGCTCGGCCTGCTGCCGGCCGCCGGTTGGGAGCGGTTGTCGACCTCGATCACCGGCAACCTGCGCTTCCTCACCCTGCCCGTCGCCGCGGTCGCACTCCCCGAGGCGGCGCTCATCGCGCGGGTCGTCATGACGAGCACCAACCAGGTGCTCGGCGAGGAGTACGTCGTGGCCGCCCAGGCCAAGGGCCTGCCCCGGCATCAGATCTTCACCCGACACGTGCTGCGGCCCGCCTCGATGACGCTGCTCACCCAGATCGGACTGGTGCTCAGCTCGCTGCTCGGGGGCGTCGTGATCATCGAACGCATCTACAGCATCGGTGGGCTCGGCTCCGTGCTGTTCGAGGGGTCGATCAACCGCGACCTGCATGTGGTCGCGACACTGACGGCCTACCTGACCTTCGCGATCATGGTGATCCGGGGACTCAGCGAGATCGCCTACCGCTGGGCCGACCCCCGCCTGCGCTGACTAGAGCAGATCGGCGCCGAGATCGTCGTGGATGTCGTCGCGGTCGCCGTCGCTGAGGCCGAGGGCGGTGGCGAGCTCCCGCAGGTAGTCGGCCTCTTCGACGGTGTCGACGTTGATCGAGATCAACGAGACGGCATAGGCCTCGGCCTTGAGTGCCGGCGGCACCTGTCCCGCGAGGGCGGCGGCGCTGATCGGGGCGGCCGCGATCTCAGTGCGGAGGAACGCCTGCTCCTCGGCCGACACCTCGCCGAGCTCACCGATGATGGTCTCGGTCTCCGTCTCGTCCATCACGCCGTCGGCCTTGGCCGCGTTGCACATGGCCCGGATGAGGATCTGTGCCTCATCGTCACGGATCGCCGGGGCCGACGGCTCGGGCAGGTCACGGCCACCACTGCCGCCACCGCTCTTCACCAGGCCACCGAGGCGGCGGAGCTGGCGTCCGCCGAGCATGGCGCCGGCCATGCCGCCGATCATCGCGCCGGTCCGGCCACCGATCATGCCGCCGATCATCCGGCCACCACGGCTGCCGAGCATCGATCCCAAGAGTCCGATCACGTTGTTGTCCTCGCTGTGTCGTTGTGCGATGTGACCGTGCCACACCGTCGTGCTGGGAGACGGGCAGCGCACCGATCCGGTCGCGAGAACGGCACATCGCGCCGCTCAGCGCTCCTCGGCTCTAACTGCGGCGGGGCACACTGCACCCGTGCAACCGACGTCCCGCCGAGACTTCCTCCGCTCCACCGCCGCCCTCGGTGCGATCCTCGCGCTGCCCGGATGTGGGCTGTTCGGCGACGATGCCGAGGCCGGGCTCGAGGGCTCGTTCGACGGCAAGGTCCTCATCGTCGGGGCCGGCGCGGCCGGTATGACCGCCGCCCACCTCCTCACCCGGCGCGGCGTCGAGGTCGAGATCCTGGAGGCGAAGTCGGTGCCGGGTGGCCGCATCGCGCACGACACCGACTTCGTCGACTTCCCCATCTCGCTCGGTGGGGAGTGGATCCACGTCGACGCCGAGGTGCTCGGCGACATCGCTGACGACCCGGAGATCGCCGCCACCACGGCCCTCAGTGCCTACGCCTCGACCGACACCTGGGTGTGGTTCGAAAACGGGGAGGTGCAGCGCGACATCGCCGGCGACGACGTCGACACCGACCTCAAGTTCGTCGGCTCCTCCTGGCTCGGGTTCTTCGAGGCGAACGTCCTGCCCGGCATCGCCGATCGCATCACGTACGACACCGTCGTCCGCTCGGTCAGCGACACCGGTGACGGGGTCGAGGTCGTGGATGCCGCCGGGGTCAGCCACACCGCCGACCACGTGATCGTCACGATCCCGATGTTCCTGCTGCGGGACAGTGCGATCGAGTTCGACCCGCCGCTGCCCGACCGGCACCTCGATGCCCTGGCCGAGGCCGACATCTGGGGTGGCATGAAGGTCTTTCTCGAGTTCTCCGAACCGTTCTTCCCGACCTTCTTCGAACCGGAGGACGCCAGCTCCCGGGCGGGGCAGCGGCTCTACTACGACGCCGCGTACGGGCAGGACTCCGCCCACCACGTGCTCGGTCTGTTCAGCGTCGGCGATCAGGCCGAGCCCTACCAGGTGCTCGACGAGGGCGACGAGCTGCGGGACCACATCCTCGCCGAGCTCGATGCCGTCTTCGACGGTGCGGCCAGCCGCACCTACCTGCGGCACATCGCCAAGAACTGGAGCGCCGACGAGTTCGCCGGCGCCGCCTACCTCGCCGACGAGGCCAGCTCCACGGTGGCCCCCACCCTCGCCGGACCGGTGAGTGACCGGATCGATCTCGCGGGCTGCAGCTACGTGCGGGGCGGCGACGACTGGAGCAGCGTGCACACGGCGGCCAAGGCCGCCCGCGACGTGGTCGAACGCATCCTCGCCTGAGCGCCGCCCGCACCGCTGCTCAGTCGGCGACCTCGTGTTGCGGACCGACCGAGGTCATCGATCGCAGCGCTCGTTGCATCGCCGGGCCGACCCGACCGAACTGGCGCCCCTTCACGTTCTCGAGGATCTGCTGGAGATGGTCGGCGTCGTGGAAGACCCACTCCTCGACGAAGTCGGCCGCGGTGAACGAACCACCGGGGTGCCCGGCCGATCGGTCGAGATCGGCGGGATCGATCGATCGCAACAGCACCGCCGCATCGGCACGGCCCGCGGCGAGCCGATCGAGGAGCTCGTGGAGCACCTCCCGTGGGGTGCCGTCGATCCCGATCTCGTCGACCGGGTGATACCGCTCGATCTCGGCGGCACCACCCGAGATCGACCGCACCCGGGCCACGAACGCGAACTCGTCGGCGTGCACGAGGTGGGCGATCACCTGGAGGATCGACCACTCCCCCGCCACGGGCGCCTCCGCGAGCAGATCGTCGGCGAGTGGGGCGGCGAGGGCCCGGATCACCTCGGGGGTCGCCCCGAGCTGGCCGATGGCGGCCTCGACGTCGGCGACGCGCACCTCAGGCCGCGTCGTCGAGATCGAAGATCCGGCGGGCGTTGCCGGCGAGGAAGGCCGCCCGGGTCTCGTCGTCGAGGCCCAGTGCGTCGAGATCCCGCAGCGCCCGGGCCGGCATGATCATCGGATAGTTCGTGCCGAACAGCACCTTCTGCGCCCCACGGCCCTTCATGTAGTCGACGAGCTCGGCCGGATACCGGTTGGCCGTGTAGGCGGAGGTGTCGATCACGACGTTCGGGTGCTTGTCGGCCACGGCGATCATCTCGGTGGTCCACGGGTAGCCGATGTGCCCACACACGATCGTCAGCTCGGGGAAGTCGATCGCCACCTGATCGATGTAGGGGATCGGACGGCCGGTCTCCGACGGACGCAGCGGCCCGGTGTGGCCCACCTGGGTGCAGAACGGGATACCGAGGTCGACACACGCCGCGTAGAGCGGGTAGTAGCGGCGATCGGTGGGCGGGGCCTCCCACAGCCACGGGACGAGCCGCAGCGCGACGAAGCCCTCGTCGACCCGATCACGCAGCTCCCGAACGGCCTCCATCGGCCTGCGGATGTCGGCGCCGGCCACACCGCGCAGGCGCCCGTTCGACGCCGCCACGAAGCCGGCGACGTCGTCGTTGGAGATCAGATCACCCGACGGGCCGTACCAGGCGGCGGTGAGGCCGACCGACACCGCACCTTCGTCGAGCATGGCCAGGGTGAACTCGATCGGGAGGGCCTCGGTCGGGACCTCCCCGCCCATCCATCGCCGGAGCGAATCGAACATCTCGTGTTGGGAGTGGCGCAGCGTGGGGTGCTGCATCCAGACGTCGACGATGTCGGGTGTGGCGCTCATGCGCCGAGTCTGCCTCAGCGGTAGAGGCGGTTCATCTCCGGGCGGCAGAGGGTCGAGAGCGACGCGATGGAGAACATCGACCAGTCGTCCGGCCCGAACACGTCGGCGCCGAACTGCGCGAAGCCCGCCTCGTAGACCTCGAGCGCCTCACCACCGAAGGCGGTGGCGTCGGGTGCGTCGGTGGCCATCGTGCACAGCGCCTGGCCGGCACCCACGATCGCGTCGCCGGACACGGCACCGAACACCGACGGCCAGGTCGACTGCGACACCGACACGAGGAGATCCGGGTCGGGTTCCCATGGCGCCGGGGCCGTGGTGGTGGGGGTGCAGAAGACGATCTCGGCCTGCTCTTCGGTGAGCGCCGACCGGGGGATCTCGGCGCTGAACCCGTCGTCGCACTCGACGACGAAGGTCTCGGGTGTGGTGGTCTCGGTGGCGGCGGCAGCGGCCGTGGTGCCGGTGGTCTGCACCGTGGTGGTGCCCGCCTCGTCGGCATCGGAGCCACCACAGGCACCGAGCAACACCACCGCACTCAGCAGCACAGCACCCCGGCGACGGGAACGGACGGTGGATCGAGCCGACGACATCGGGCGAGAGCGTAGACGTCGGCCCGACCCGGGCCCGATCGCTCGGGTCACCCCCAACCGTCGAAGACCTCGATCGGTGCGTCGAGTTCGAGGGTGGGAATTGGGAACAGGGGGCACGGATCACCGCCGTGCCAGCGGGACACACGGAGACGGAACACCTCGGCACGGTCGTCGCGGAGCTCGCCGCGGTGGTCGACGAACTGACCCCAGTGCGACATCCCCCGGAACGTGTCCCGATCCCGCCGCTCGACGGCCGTGGCCAGGTGCGCCGGTGGGAACAACGAGGCGTACCGGTCGAGTGCGTACAACCAGGAACCACCCCGGACCCGTCGCAGCTCCGGATGGGCAGCGCGGACCTCGGCGAGCACGGAGGTGAGCTCGGCGCGGCGGCGAACGGCCTTGCTCGGATGCAGCGCGCTGACGCCGTCGGTGTCGGTCGAGAAGAAGTGGGTGCGGGCGATGTCGCCCTCGATCTGGATCGAGAAGGCGCCGACGGTCGGCCAACCGTGACGGAGATGTTCGGGCATCGGGGCGGGGAGCTCCGCTACCTCGGCGAGGACGAGCTCGACCACCGGCTCGACGGCGGCGAGTGCGTCGACCCGGGCGAGGAGCTCGGCCCATCGCCCCGTCGGTGGGTCGGTCGGGGTGCCGAGCCCGAGGCGGCGCTGGAGATTCGTGAGGCGATGCACGCCGTCGCGCCAGGTGCCACCGAGCTCGACCGAGCGGGCGACGAGTTCGAGCTGGATCCGGATGAAACCCGCCCGCAGATCGGCCCGACTCACGCCGCCCCGCCGTCGAGGGGTTCGACGACCGCGGTCCGGTGGTGATCGAACACCAGCGACGTGCGCTCGTCGGTGACCATCGGCATCGCCGCGATCTTGCCGATCACGGTGCGCCGCAACCAGGCGACGTCCGGCACGGCCACGTGCACGAGCGCATCCTCCACCCCCGACAACAGATGCACGGCGAGCGTCTCGGGCCAACCCCTCACCTCCGCGAGAAACCGATCGACGGCGGTGCCGTCGCCCACGGCGAGCTTCACGAACACCATCGCCTCGAGGTGACGACCGAGCGCCGGCAGATCGACCTCGGCCCGGTAACCGGTGATCACACCCCGGCGTTCGAGCTCGGCCACCCGGGCCGACGTGCTCGACGGGGCGAGCCCGACCCGCTGGGCCAACGCCCGATTCGTGATCCGTGCGTCGGCCTGCAACGTCCGCACCAGCTCGGTCTGCACACGATCCAACGACATCGGAACCCCCGTGATTCGTTCGGCGTCACCCGGCCGGACGTCGTGGAAAACGACGAAAAGACGGCCACACCGAGGCTAGACGATCCGATGTTCGGGAGATCTTCCCTTCGATCGCGTTGTCCGCGAGCGTGGTGACACCCGTCACGGAACCGGAGGCCCCTCATGACCGACGTCGCTCCCCGCACCTACCGCATCGACGACCGCTACACCGCCACCGAACCCCAGACCGTCATGCTCACCGGCGTCCAGGCGCTCGCCCGCCTCCCCGTCGAGCAGCTCCGGGCCGACCGGCGCGACGGGCGCACCACCGGCGCATTCATCTCCGGCTACCCCGGCTCCCCCCTCGGCGGCTTCGACGCGGCCGCGGCCCGAGCCGCCAAGCTCAACCCCGACCTCGACATCGTGTGCACCCCCGGCACCAACGAAGAACTCGGCGCGAGCGCCGTGATGGGCTCCCAACTCGCCTCCACCCGACCGGACGCCACCCACGACGGTGTGGTCGGGCTCTGGTACGCCAAGGCACCGGGTGTCGACCGGGCCCTCGACGCCCTCCGCCACGCCGTGTTCGCCGGCACCTCGCGATGGGGCGGCGCCGTCGCACTCGTCGGAGACGACCCGAACGCGAAGAGCTCCTCGCTCCCCAACTCCTCCGCCGGTGTGCTCGCCGACCTCCACATCCCGGTGCTGTACCCCGCCGATGCCGGCGAGGTCCTCGAACTCGGCCGCCACGCCATCGCCCTGTCGCGCTTCACCGGCCTGTGGACCGCACTGAAGATCGTGGCCGACGTCGCCGACGGCATGGCCTCGGTGGCACTCGACCTCGACCGGGTCGCCCCCGTCACCCCCGCCCTGTTCGACGAGGCCGCCCGCCGCGAGCCCGACGGTCGCCTCCTCACCCCGCACACGATCGAACTCGAGCAGGAGATCTACGAGGTCCGCTACCCGCTCGCCGTCAACTACGCCTCGGCCAACCGCCTCAACCACGTCACCGTCGACCCCGCCGACGCCTGGATCGGCATCGCCGCCTCCGGCGTGACCTACCGGGAGCTCCGCGAGGCGCTGCAACGACTCGGGCTCGGCACCGACGCCGAGATCGAAGCCGCCGGGATCCGCCTGCTGCGCATGCAGATGCCCCTCCCCTTCGACCCCGACACGATCCGTCGCTTCGCCACCGGCCTCGAGCGGGTCATCGTCGTCGAGGAGAAGATGCCGATCCTCGAGAGCCTCATCAAGGACGCCCTCTACCACCTGCCCGACCGGCCCCTCGTGCTCGGCAAGACCGACGAACGCGGCACCCCGCTCCTCCCCTGGCACGCCCAGATCGGCGCCGACCACCTCGTCGCCCCACTCCGCACCGTGCTCGAGACCCGACTCGGCGAACGCCTCGCTCCCCTCCCCCGTCGACGCGAACTCATCCCGCTGCTCACCGACACCCAGCGGGCCCCGTTCTTCTGCTCGGGCTGCCCCCACAACCGCTCCACCGAGATCCCCGAGGGATCACTCGCCGGCGTCGGCATCGGCTGCCACGGCATGACCCTGCTCATGGATCCGGCCCGAGTCGGCGGCGAAGCCGGCCTCACCTGCATGGGCAACGAGGGCAGTCAGTGGATCGGCATGTCGCCCTTCGTCGACACGCCGCACATGTTCCAGAACCTCGGCGACGGCACCTACTTCCACTCCGGGCAACTCGCCGTCCAGGCCGCGGTCGCGGCCGGTGTGACGATGACCTACAAGCTGCTGCACAACGGCACGGTCGCCATGACCGGTGGGCAGCACCCCGAGGGCCAGATGACCGTGCCCGACATCTGCACCTCGCTCCTCGCCCACGGCGTCACCAAGGTGCTCATCACCACCGACGAGCCGGAGCGCTACGGCCGGACCCTGCCCGGGCCGGGGGGCCGCCTCGGCCGGTTCGGTGGTGAGGCCCTGCCCGCCGGCGTGGAGGTGTGGGACCGATCCCGCCTCATCGAGGCCCAGGAACACCTCGCCACGATCGAGGGGGTGACGGTGCTGCTCCACGACCAGGGCTGCGCCGCCGAACTCCGCCGGGGCCGCAAGCGCGGCACCATCACCGACACCAAGCCCCGGGTGGCGATCAACCACCGGATCTGTGAGGGCTGCGGCGACTGTGGCCAGGTGAGCAACTGCCTGTCGGTCGAACCCGTCGAGACCGAGTTCGGTCGCAAGACGGCCATCAACCAGACGACGTGCAACCTCGACGCCTCGTGTGTGGAGGGTGATTGCCCGTCGTTCATGACCATCGAGCTCGACCCCGATCATCCGACCGACGGATCCCCGGGCGCGGCGTCGGCACCGCTCTCCCCTCCCGAGGTGCCGACGCCGACGCTCGTCGTCGATCCCGACGAGTTCTCGATGCGGATCACGGGGATCGGCGGCACCGGCATCGTCACCGTGTCCCAGGTGCTCGCCACCGCGGCGATGCTCGACGGATTCGAGGTGTCGGGCCTCGACCAGATCGGCCTCTCGCAGAAGGCCGGCCCGGTGGTCAGCGACGTGCGCCTCGCCCGGCACGGTTCGGTGACCACCAACAAGCTCGGCCGGGGCCAGGCCGACCTCCTGCTCGCCTGCGACCAGCTCGTGGCCGCCACCGACAAGGGTCGATCGGTCTGCGACTCCGACCGCACCGTCGTGGTCGGCTCGACGACGGCCACGCCGACCGGACACCAGATCACCCACCCCGAGATCCCCTCCCCCACCCCCGACCACCTCGCCGCGGCGATCGCCCGGGTGAGTCGGGCCGACCGCCACCACTGGATCGATGCCGGTGCCGTGACGACCACCCTGTTCGGCGATGCGGTGATGGCGAACATGTTCTGTGTCGGCATGGCCGCCCAGGCCGGCGCCCTGCCGATCTCGATCGAGTCGCTCGACGCCGCCATCGGCCTCAACGGTGTGGCCGTCGAGAAGAACCTCGCGGCGTTCGGATGGGGCCGGGTGGCCGTGGCCGACCCCGACGCACTCCCCTCCCCGACCGAGACCACCCGGGCCCGTGTCGACGTCGCCGACGAGCTCGGCCGCCGCATCGTGGCCATCACCCAGATCCTCGGGCGCCTCGACCTCGACCCGATGCTCCGCCGGTTCGCCGCCGACCTCGTCGGCTTCCAGAACCGGGATCTCGCCGCCGACTACCTCGACCGGGTGGCCGCCGTCGCCAAGCGGGAGGCGACGCTCGGGCTCGACGGCGCCCTCACCGAGACCGTGGCGATCCACCTCCACAAGGTGACGGCCTACAAGGACGAGTACGAGGTGGCCCGGCTCATGACCGACCCGGACGGGCTCGCCGAGGCGACCCGTGTGGCCGGCGCCAGCGGCCGGATCACGTGGAAGCTGCATCCGCCGATGCTGCGTGCCCTCGGCATGGACTCGAAGATCGACGTGCCGCTCGCGGCGGCCCCGGCGATCCGGAAGCTCGCCGCGGGCAAACGACTCCGGGGCACCCGCCTCGATCCGTTCGGCCGGGCCGAGGTGCGTGTGGCCGAACGGGCGTTGCTCGCCGACTACCGCTCCTTGGTCGACCGGCTCGTGTCCGGCCTCTCCCCCGCCAACCACGACTCGGCGGTGCTGATCGCCGGGCTCGTCGACCACGTCCGTGGCTACGAGGACCTCAAGCTCCGCCGGATCACCGAGTACGACCGGCGCCTCGCCGATGCGCTCGCCACGTGGGTCGACGGAACCCCGGATGTGTCGGTCAGTCGGCGGTGACGAGCCGGTTGCGGCCGGCCCGTTTCGCGACGTAGAGCGCGGCGTCGGCCCGCTCCAGCCACGCCTCGGCCGACTCCTCCGCGGCCCGGACGGCGAGGCCGAGTGAGACGGTCACGGGTTCACCGCTCGTGTCGCCCTCGGCGACGTGAGCGCCGGCTTCGACCGCCGAGCGGAGTCGTTCGAGGATCGGGCGGGCGGCGGCGGCATCGACGCCGGTGAGGATGAGGCAGAACTCCTCGCCGCCGTAGCGATACGCGCCGTCCTCGTGGCGGACGTGATCGCACATGATGTCGGCGACCCGTTGGAGCACGCGATCGCCGGCGACGTGGCCGTGTCGATCGTTGAAGCGTTTGAAGTGGTCGACGTCGACCATCACCACACAGGCCGGCGCCTCGACCCCGGCGATGTCGACGTCGAGCGCACGGCGGTTCAGCAGTCCGGTCAGTTCGTCGATCAGCGCCAACTCGCTCAGCGAACGATGGCTGTGGGCCGCCGACAGCGCGGAGGAGATCATCGGGGTCAACGACCCGATGGAGCGCAGATGATCCTCGGTGATCGCCGACCCCGGCGCACCCACGAGGACGAGCACCTCGGCGTCGCCTCCGCCCGACTCGACCGGGGCGACCGCCACGGGTGAACCGTCGGCGGCGACACCACGCACCGTGGAACCGCCCTCGACCGCGGCGCGAGCCAGCGGCTGATGGGCCGCATCGATCTGTTCGACCGGGCGGACGACGGCCGCGACACCCGTGAGCGACTGCGCCTCGGCCCCGGCGATCGTGCGCACCTCGTCGGCATCGAGGGTGCCGGTGAGGCGACTTCCGGCCGCCACGAGATCGTCGGCGGCCCGGGTGGCGTCGTCACGGCGGCGCAGCAGGCTCACCACCACCACCAGGGCGAGGAAGAGCGCGATCGCGAGGACGCCGATGAGCAGCAGACTGCTCCGCCGCTCGTCCTGGCGTTCCGCCGCCAGCTCGGCGAGGCGGGCGTCGAGCACTCCCTCGAGCAGTGAGGCGACCTCGACGTCGTCGAGTCCGTCGGTGGTGGCGAACGTCGTGCCGTTCCGGCCGAGCACGGAGGCCAGGGCACGGGTGTGGGGCTCGACCGCGATCGGTGCGGCGCGGCCGGCGGCCAGCTCGGCGATGAACTCGGGGTCGTTGCGCTGCAAGCGACCCCGGACCTCGACGGGCACCTCGAGCCCGCGTCGATCCATCTCGGCGAGGAGCAGCAGCGCACGATCCTCGATCAGCGCGAGCTCCTCGATGGCTTCGGTCCGGTCGAGTTGGTCGAACCCGAGGTCGGACGAGATCGATCGGAACCAGACCGACGGGTCGGCGAACGCATCGAGGGCCGTCAGGGCACCGATCTCGAGCAGCAGGAGCGACTCGGCTTCACGCAGGAGCTCCGCATCGGAGATCACCGCGGGGTCGGGCAACTCCGGACGATCGCTCCCCGGGATCTCCACGAAGGGCAGCGTCGACGGAGGGGGCGGCGGCAGCTCGTCGAACCCCGGCCCGCGAACGTCATCGGTGGGACGGGGTGGGACCGTCTCGATCGACCCGAGGATCGTGGTCGACGAGCCCGGCAGCGGCGCCGGCTCGAGATCGGCCGGGTCGAACACGCCCGGCGCCGTTCCGACCGTGGTCGTCGGCGCGGGGTCGATCGGCTCGAGACCGGGGATGACCGGGCCGAGGTCGGGCACGACCAGCGGGTTGTCGAGGGGGTCGTCGAACGGGTCCTCGACACCCTCGAGGACGTCGCAGATCGCCCCGCAGTCGAACGGGTCGACCAGCGGCTCGGCCGCCGGCGGCCCGGGGTCGGGTCCACACAGCTTCGGATCGAGCAGGCAGGGATCGACGACCGGCTCGAACACGGGCGTCGTCGTCGGCACCGGGCCGGGCTCACCACAGAGCAGCGGATCGAGCTGACACGGATCGACGACGGGCTCCGGAAGCGGATCGACGAGGGGTGCCGGTTCGCCACAGATCACCAGGTGAACGGCACACGGATCGACATCGGCCGCCACACAACCGGCCGGTTCGCACAACGCCGGCTCGGCGTCGACCGTCGGCGCCACGGGGGCGACCGGCGCGCCGAACAGCGCGAGCAGGAGGAACGAGCGAACCAACACGTCCCTGATATCGGGGGGTGGGACGGCCGGGTTGAGCCATCCGCCCGATCGGTCTCAGTCGACCCGGGTGAGGTGGAACAGCAGGGCCGACTCGGGGTCGAGCACGGGCGGCTGGAGGCCGGCCCGCATGAGGGTGCGACCGGACAGCTCCACACCCTTCGGCTCGCGCATCCACTCCGGCTTGGTCCGGCCGAACTCCCCGCCGGGGCCGGGCAGCCCGAGGATGCGGGCCTGGTAGCGGGCGTCGGGATCGAGATGGGCGAACTGCACCGGGTCGGGGATCGAGGACCGGGCGGTGTTGATCCGGGCGTAGACGAAGAGCGCCTCGCCCTTGTCCTCCGAGACCACACCCTGGGTGAGGGTCGCGTCGTCGAGGGAGTCGAGCCGCACGAGGTCGCCCGAATGCAGCAACGGCCGGAACTGCTTGTGCAGGGCGACGAGTTCGGCGACCTGCTTGCGTTCGGCCTCGGTGGCGTCGAGGAGGTTCCACTCGATGCCGAGGTGCCCCATGAAGGCGATGGCGCCGCGGAACCCGAGTCCGTGGGTCCGGCGGGTGGTGTGTGACTGGTGCGGGCCGACGTGGGCGCCCATCAGCTCCGGCGGGAACAGCATGGAGAAGCCCCGCTGGATCCGCTGGCGCTCCAGGGCGTCGTTGCAGTCGGAGGTCCAGATCCGCTTCGTGTACCGGAGGATCTCGAAGTCGGCCCGACCGCCACCGGATGAGCACGACTCGAACTCGACGTCGGGATGGCGCCCGTTGAGCTCGTCGAGGAGTCGGTAGAGGGCGAGGGTCTGGGCCCGGGTCCCGGCACGACCGGCGTGCACGGGCTGCACGTGATCCCGGTTCATGTCCCACTTCACGTACCCGATCGCGTGATCGGTGAGCATCCGGTCGAGGTGTTCGAGCACGTAGGCGTAGGCGTCGTCGTTGGCGAGGTTGAGCACCAGCTGGTTGCGGCCGAGGATCTCCGGGTAGTCCGGATCCTGGAGCACCCACTCGGGATGGGCCCGGTAGAGCTCGGAGTCGGGGTTGACCATCTCCGGCTCGAACCACAGGCCGAACTCGAGCCCGAGGCCGGTGACGTGATCGACGAGCTCGTCGAGTCCGTTCGGGTACTTCGCCGGGTCGACCCACCAGTCGCCCAGGCCGCCGGTGTCGTCGTTGCGGTTGGGGAACCAGCCGTCGTCGAGCACGAACCGCTCCGCCCCCACCTCGGCGGCGACGTCGGCGAGGCGCTTCAGCGTGGGGACGTCGTGCTTGAAGTAGACGGCCTCCCACGTGTTGAGCAGGACTTTGCGCGGCGTGTCGGGCGACGGATGGGATGCCCGGTCGCGGAGGTAGGAGTGGAAGCTCCGGGAGACCTCGCCGAGGCCGCGCACGCTGTGGGCGCCGTAGAGCCAGGGCGAGGTGATCTCCTCGCCTGGGGCGAGCTCGACCTCGCCGGGGAAGAGGTACTCCCCCGCCTGCAGGTAGCGCCGACCGTCGGAGAGGCGTTCGGCGACGAGGCGGGAGTTGCCCGACCAACCGAGGTGGAATCCCCAGACCTCGCCGTGGTTCTCGTCGAAACCCTCGGTGCCCGCGAACAGCACGGCCACGTGATCGTGGGAGCTGCGGCCGCGGCGGTTCTCGTTGATGATCGCACCGGCCTCCCAGGGCGTCCGGCGCGGATGGAACTCATCACACCAGCGGCCCGTGAAGTCGAGGATCTCGTTGGCGCGGGTGGGCAGCGGCAGGGACAAGGCCAGGCGGCCGAGGGAGTAGTCGGTGTCGCCGGTGTTGGCGAGTGTCACCCGGAAGGCGAGCACGTCGCGGGTCGACTCGAGCCACAACTCGATCGTGTAGGCCAGGCCGGCGATCTCGTCGGCGCAGCGCAGCGTCACGTGGTCGTCGCCAACCTCGGGCGGTGCGGAGGCCTGGAACCGGGGTGCCCAGGCACCACCACCGGGTCGGGACCCCTTGATGCCCGGCGAGCCGAAGAACCCGCTGCCGAGCTCGGAGACGAGGGCGACGGGGGCCTCGATGTCGATCGACGCGTGGGCCAGCGGCCGGTCGAGCGCGGCGGCGACCGCCTCGGCGTCGGCGTCGGGGATCTTCGCCCCCCAGTACAGAACCGACGGGGCACCCTCGCCATGTGCGATCAGCACCGACGTGGTCTTGCCGTGCAGCAGCAGGTGTTCAGCCATCTCGTCCCCCGTTGTCCGGTCGTGCTCCGCAGCGATTCGGCCGCGAATGCTACGGCAACGCTTCGGTGTCACACCCCGAGGACAACATGGGCGACATCACCCCCGCCGGGAGCCTGCCCGGCCGGGAACGAGGGAGGACGAGACGATGGCGATGTTCAAGGTGCAGCTCAGCGGCGATCGCACGGTCACGGTGGCCGATGCCGACGCCTACCAACCCGAGGGTCCGATGACCACGTTCTTCACGGTCGGCTCGTCGAAGCGGACGATCGATTCGTGGTCGGTCCGGGTGGCGTCGTATCGCACGGCCGACATCGTCGCCGTCGAACGACTGGAAGCGCCCAGCCACGTGCCCGAGACGATCCAGGACGACGAGCTGCTCATCGCCGCCTGAGTCCCGGTGGGTGTACCCCCGGGGCGCCGAACGTCGTCGGTCGGCACCCCGGCGGCGACGATCAACCGGCCGAGTCCATGCACTCGAAGAGGATCTCGCCGATTCGGGCCTCCTCTTCCGGGGTGGGGTCGTCATCGGAGATGACCCGGTCCTCGCCGAACTCGTCGACCGAGGTGTCGATCACACACTCGGCCACGGGCCGGGACAGACCCGACTCCACGAGTTCGTCGATCGAACCCTCACGGTCGAGGGACGAACCACACGAGGCGAGCAGGAGCGCCGCCGGGATGGCGAGCGGGGCGATGCGGCGAATGGACATGTCGGAGAACCTCCGGTCGGTGAATGTCGACCCGCAGGTTCGGATCGGGAAGCGGAACGCGCATTCCGATCCCGGCCACTCGGGAGGGTTCACCCAGGCTCGCCGTGACCACCGTCGTGCTCGTAGCGCCAACCGGCGCGGTCCATGATGAGACGATTGCGACCGCCGCCGGCATCGAGATCACCGCTCTCGAAGGCGGCATCGCCGGCCCACACCAGGGTCGGCACGGGCTTCATGATCGGCCGGGTGTGGAACAGCGGTGGGGTGCGGGAGTCGGCCGTGGCCGCCATCGACCCGGTGTCGTCGCAGGCGGCGAGCTGGTGCAGCGTGATCCAGGTGGGCGGCACGATCTCGATCTCCTTCGCCGCGAACAGCTCGAGCGCGGCCGCCGGGGTCACCCAGCGGTGCTCGAGGATCTCGCCGCCATCGACCGCCACCTCGGCGTCGGGGGCCGTGCCCACGTAGAACCAGGTCGAGTACCGCCGCTTCTTGCCGGCGGTCACCATCTCCCGGGCCTGGGGTGGCTCCCAGTGCGACCACACGCGCAGATCGGCGGCGTCGACGGTGAGCCCGGTCTCCTCCTCGATCTCACGTCCGGCGGCGACCCGTCCGACGTCGATGACGTCGTCGGACGCCGCGGCGTCACGATCCTCCGGATCGACCCGTCCGCCGGGGAACACCCACATGCCCCCGAAGGCGACCTTCGAGTTGCGCCGCAGCATCAACACCTCGAGACCGTCGTCGCCGTCTCGTGCGAGCACGGCCGTGGCCGCCTCGATCAGTTCGTCCTCGTCCGACATGGGACCTCCCGGTCAACCATGCCCCGAGGGGCGGGGTCGGTCCAAGCCGACCGGTGGGTTCGGGCGGAAGCCGCCGGTATCGGGGGGCGAACCCCGATGGCGATGCGTGTGGAGGGAGTGTGACGACCTCCGCCCGGATCCCGGTGCCGGTGAAACACCGACACCCGTACCATCGACGGGGTCCCCCGGGACCTTGAGCGATCTTTTGGAGGATCTCGTGTTTCTCGGTGACGACCTGCTCCCGTGGCTCACGCTCGCCATCGGTGGCGCGCTCGCCGTGGGCACCCTCCTGGCGCTCATCCGACCGAACGACGCCGCCTCGGTCGCCGACGGGGAGTTCGAGCGACCCCCGCTCTCCCGTGCGATTCCCCAGATCCTCCTCGGCACCGTCGCCTCGATCTGGGCCATCGCCACGCTGGTGAGCTGACCAGGGAGAACACCGCCCCGGCGCCCGGGGTTGGGTGGTCTCGCCCGCCCACTCAAGCGGGATGCGGAACATGCCGAAAGAAGAAGCATGAGCACCGCCACCGAACAGCGCACCCGAGCGGCCACCACCACCGTGGTCCGTCGGCGCCGCCGTGCGGCGACGGTCGTGCCGGCCACTCCCCAGCGCGATTCCATCGAGATCTCGGTGCCCCAGCACTCCAAGACCACCGGTCTGGTGTTCCTCGGCCTGCTCGGGATCGCCACGATCCTCGGGGTCGTCGGCCTGGTGCTCCAGTCGGAGGCGGCTCCGGCCACCGGCCCTGCGGATGCTCCGCCGGCCGTGTTCGTCCAGTTCGACTGAGCGTCAGAACTCGGCGCGAGGCGCTCCCCCGCCACCCCCGGCTCCACCACCCGGACTCGCGGGCGCCGAGCGGGCCATGTTCTCGAACCTCGTGAACTGACCCAGGAAGGCGAGCTTGACCGTGGCCGTCGGACCGTTTCGGTGCTTGGCGACGATCACCTCGGCCACACCCTTGTGCTCCGACTCGGTGTCGTAGATCTCGTCCCGGTAGAGGAACATCACGACATCCGCGTCCTGCTCGAGGGCGCCGGACTCACGCAGATCCGACAGCATCGGGCGCTTGTCCTGGCGCTGCTCCAGCCCACGGTTGAGCTGAGCGAGCGCCACCACCGGGCACTCGAGCTCACGAGCGAGGATCTTGAGACCTCGGGAGATCTCCGAAACCTCGACCTGGCGGCTCTCCGCGTTGGATCGCCCCGTCATGAGCTGGATGTAGTCGACCACGACCATGCCGAGGGAACCGACCTTGCTCTGGAGCCGGCGGGCCTTGGCCCGGATCTCCATGACGGTCGTCTGCGGATTGTCGTCGATGAAGATCGGGGCGTCGGCGAGGCGGCCGACCGAGTGGTTGATCTTCGCCCAGTCGGACTCGTCGAGCTTGCCGGTCTTGACCTTGCCGGCATCGACGCGGGCATCCGAGCACAGGATTCGCTGTGAGAGCTCGAGCTGGCCCATCTCGAGGGAGAACACGAGCACCGGCTTGTTCGACTGCATGGCCGCGTTCGACGACATGCCGAGGGCGAACGCCGTCTTGCCCATCGCCGGTCGGGCGCCGACCACGTAGAACGCGCCGGGCTGCATCCCCGACAGGAGATCGTCGAGGTCGTAGTACCCCGTGGGCACACCCGTCATCGACTCGCCGCGGTCGTACAACATCTCGAGCCGGTCGAGGTTGGCGGCGAGGAGTTCCTTGATCTCCGCGGTGGAGTTGGCGACCCGGCGCTGGGCCACCTCGAACATGCGTGACTCGGCGTCGTCGACGGCCTTCACGACGTCTTCGGGCTTGTCGTAGGCCATCTCGGCGATGTCGTTCGACACCACGATCAGCTTCCGGAGAAGGGCGTGGTCCTCGACGATCTTGGCGTAGTGGGTGGCGTTCGAGATCGCCGGCGTGGCCGCCTGGAGGTCGAGCAGGATCGATCCGCCACCAACGGCCTCCAGCAGACCCGCTCGGGTCAGCTCCTCGGCCACCGTGACGGGGTCGACGGGCTGACCGGCGCCGTAGAGGCTCAGGATCGCCTCGTACACGTGGCCGTGGGCGGGCGTGTAGAAGTGGTCGGGCTCGAGGATCTCGATGACGTCGGCCATCGCCTCCCGGCTGAGCATCAGCGCGCCGAGGACGGCCTCTTCCGCGTCGGAGTTGTGCGGGGGGACCCGCATGGGACGTCGTGGGGAACCGTCATCCATGGAGCTCATCCTCGCTCACGCCTCCTGGGGACGAATAGACCAACAACGTTGTGGACAACCTGGGGAACCCGGGTGGATCTGGGGACGACTCTGGGGAAAACCCGGGCGCGCTGTTGACGACGGGCTGTCGCCCGCCGTCAACCACTCCCAACGTTGTGGGGTCTCCACACTCAGGCGGAGGCCACCTCGACGTTGATCGGGAATTGCACCTCGGGGTGCGGCTGCACGGTCACCATGTGGCTGCCGACCGTCTTGATGCCGTCGCCGAGCGACACCATCTTGCGATCGAGCTCCACACCGGTGGCGGCCTGGACGGCGTCGACGACGTCGCCGGCCGACACCGAACCGAAGAGCTTGCCTTCGCCGGATGCACGGGCGGTGATCGAGATCGGGGCCGTGACGAGACGCTTGGCGATCTCCTCGGCGGCCTCGCGCTCGGCGGTGTTCTTCACCTGCCAGGCCTGGCGCATGCGCTCGGCCTGGGCGGCGACACCGGCGGTGGCCCGCTCGGCCTTGCCCTGCGGAATGAGATTGTTGCGGGCGTAGCCGTCCGACACCTCGACGATGTCGCCACGGTTCCCCACACCTTCGATACGGGTGAGCAACACGATCTGCATCAGGCTTCGGCCTCCACGGTGGCTTCGGGCGTCTCAGCCGGAGCCTCGGTGGGAGCGTCGGTGTTCTCCGGCGCCCGCTCCTCGTTCCGACCCTCGCCACGGCCGCCACGGCGATCGCCGCGCTCGGACCGGTTGCGGCGCTGGGTGGTGACCCGGCTGGTGTACGGCAGGAGACCCATCTCCCGGGCGTTCTTGACGGCCCGGGCGACGACCCGCTGCTGCTGCACGTCGTTGCCGGACACCCGACGGGCACGGATCTTGGCCCGGTCGGACATGAACCGCTTGAGCAGCTCGGTGTCCTTGTAGTCGACGTACTCGATCTTGTCGGAGGTCAGCGGGCTGACCTTCTTCTTCGCGCGGCGGGCGTTGTCCTTGGGCTTGACCCGCTTGCGACCTCGGCTCTTGGCCATCAGAACGGCTCCTCATCTGGGTTGTATGCCGGCGGGGCGGACGGGGTCGAGCCGCCGAACGAGCGTCCGCCGCCGGCACCTCCCCCACCGCCACCATCACGTCGTTCGTTCTTGTTCACGTTCGCCGTGGCCCAGCGGAGGCTGACGGCGACGTCGTCGGCGACGATCTCGACCTTCGATCGCTTGTCGCCCTCGGGGGTCTCCCAGGAGCGCTGATCGAGGCGACCGCTCACGGTGACCCGGGTACCCCGGCCAACCGTCTCGGCGACGTTCTCGGCGAGCTGGCCCCAGCAGGTGACGTCGAACCAGGAGGTGGCTTCTTCCCACTCCTGGGTCTGACGGTTCTGCCACCGACGGCTCACGGCGACGCCGAAATTGGCGACGGCCTGGCCCGACGGGGTGAAGCGCAGCTCGGGTTCACGACCGGAGTTCCCGGTCACGGTGACGTTGTTGTCGATCGCCATGGGGCGACTCCAATCAGACGGTGGCTGCGTCGAGGCCGCGACGATGGGCCTCGTTGAGCGGCAGCCGGATGAACTTGTGGCGGATCACTTCGTCCGCGAGGCGGAGCGAGCGCTCGATCTCGGAGAGCGGCCCGGGGGCCACGAACTCGAGGACCACGTAGAAGCCTTCCGACTTCTTCTTGATCTCGTAGGCGAACTTGCGCACGCCCCACTTCTCGATCTTCTCGAGCGAGCCACCCGCTTCGGTGGCCATCTCGCCGAGCTTGTTGATCGAGGTCTGCACGGACGACTCATCGGTGTCGGCCGTGTAGATGATCATCAGTTCATAAGCACGCATTGCGTGTCCTTCCCTCTGGTCCCGGTTGGAGACCGGGGCTCCCACCTCTGGATGGGAGCAGGGCCGTTGTGACCCGGCGAGGCTAGCGGCGGACGGCGCCGAAGCGACCTGTCGACACCGTAGAGGACCGCGATGACAGCGAACCGACGACGCGCGCGGTCAGGGTTCGGCGGAGCTCGACGTGCTCGCCGCGGTGGTCGTGGTGGCTTCGGCCGTGGTCGTCGTCGACTCGGCCGTGGTGGTGGGGGCCGCCGTCGTGGTCGTCTCCGCCGTCGTCGGCGGGGCCGTGGTGGTCGCCTCCCCCGCCGTGGTCGTCGTCGTCTCACTCGTCGACGTCGTCGACTCGTCGGGCCCGGGGGTGCCGGTCGGACACGGGTCGGCCGTGGCCGCACCGGTGCCGGGATCGTCGCCCGCCACCGTCGTGTCGGTCGAACTCGTCGTGGTGTCGGGGTCGACGAAGCACGGGTCGCACGGTTCGGTCGTGGTCGTCGCCTCCGGGTCGACACCCTCCTCGTCGGGTGCCACGGCGAGCTCCACCGGCGCACAGGGGCCGAGCGTCGTGGTCGACAGATTGCGGTTCAGCACGGTCCCGTCGAAGCCGGTGTCGATCGCGAGGTCGGTGCACGGTGCGGCGTTCGCCGTCGCCCGCTCCACGAAACGCGACCACATCGTCGCCGGCAGACCGCCGCCCTGGACCTCCTCGCCACGGAAGTCGTCCATCGTCTGGACCGGGGCGCCCGGCGCACCGACGTGCCCCATCCACACCGCCGCGGTCAGGTCGCACGTGAACCCGACGAACCAGGCGTCGCGGTTGTCCTGGGTGGTGCCGGTCTTGCCGGCCGCCGGGGCGTTCGCGAGTCGGGCCCGACCGCCCGTGCCGACATCGACCACCTGCTGCATGGCGTAGGCGACCTGGCCGGCGACCGCCGGGTCGAGCACGGGATCACCGAGGCGGATCTCGTCGTCGGCGCAGCGGCCGTTGCTCGGATACCAGCACAGCACCCGTCCGTCGGCGTCCTCGATGCGCTCGATCAACACCGGCTCCAGATGGACACCACGCCCGGCGATCGTCGAATACGCGGTGGCCATGTCGAGCACCGACACCTCACCCGAGCCGAGCACGAGCGCACTCACGGGCGGCAGTTCGGCCTCGATGCCGAGCCGATCGGCGAGGCCCACCACCTGCTGGGGACCGACCTGCAACATCATCTGGGCGTACACGACGTTCGACGAGACCCGAAGGGCGTCGAGCGTGTCCCGGTAGCCGTCGGGGCTCCCGCCGCCCCGCACGATCCAGTCGGCGCCGTCGTTCGCACCCTCGAAGGTCATCGGCGAGGTCGCCTCGAACAACGACTGCGCCGAGAAGCCCTGCTCGAGGAACTCGGCGAGCACGATCGGCTTGAACGACGAACCGGGCTGACGCCCCGAACCACCGCCGTCTCGTCCCAGGGCGAGGTTCACCTGCGAGGTGGAGAAGTCGGTGCCGGCCATCATCGCCACGACCCGGCCCTGGTCGTCGACGGCGACGATCGAGGCCGACGGGTCGCCGGCGGCCGGGTTCAGCTCGTCGGTCACGGTCTCGTAGGCGGCGAGCTGGAGGTCGTGATCGAGGGTCGTGTAGACCCGCAGGCCCCCGGTGTAGAGCTGCCCGTCGTCGAGATCCTCCAGGGCGACGAGTTGCTGGCGGACCGCTTCGACGAAGTACTCGGTGCCGTAGCCCGCACCCCGGACCTCTCCGAGGCCCTCCCGGCGGCGGGAGTCGACCACGTCGAACGGGGCCGTCGCGGCGGCCTCGGCCTCGGCGAGCGTGATGTAGCCGTCGGCCGCCATCCGATCGAGCACCGACCGGCGTCGCCGCTCGGCCTCGTCGGGATGGTTCGCCACGTCACCCGAGGCGGGGGCCCGGATGAGGCCGGCGAGGTAGGCCGAGTCGGCGAGGGTGAGCTCGGCGACGTCCTTGTCGAAGTAGGTCCGGGCGGCGGCCTGGATGCCGTAGGCGCCGCGGCCGAAGTAGATCCGGTTGAGGTAGCGCTCGAGGATCTCCTCCTTGGAGATCTCCCGTTCGAGCTTGATCGCCTTGACGATCTCGCGGATCTTGCGGTCGAGGGTCTTCTCCGGCGTGAGGAACGCGTTCTTCACGTACTGCTGGGTGATCGTCGACCCGCCCTGGATCACGCCCGACCCGAACAGGTCCTGATAGGCGGCCCGGGCGATGCCACGGGGGTCGGCGCCGTAGTGGGTCCAGAAGTCCTGGTCCTCGGCCGCGACGACCGCGTTGACGAGCACGTCGGGCATGTCCTCGAAGGTGAGCACCACCCGGTCCTCCCCGGCGGAGAACTGGGCCGTGGCCGTCTCCGGGCCGCACCCCGACTCGATCTCGGCGGTGCAGAGGTAGCTGGTCTGGGCCAGCTCCTCGATCTCGTCGAGCTCGTCGAGCGGGATGCCGCTGAGCGCGGTCAGCGTGGCCGCGAGCACGGCGAAGCCGAACACCCCGAGGGCGAACAGGATCCGACGGAATCGCCAGAACGGGTTCCACCGGGAGCGGCGGACCCGGCCGGGCCCGCGGAGCAGGCCACGTCCGGTCTCGGTCACGAGCCGGTCGCCAGTCGACGTCGCCCGAACGGGAACGACTCCCGCAGGTGGTTCCACCAGCACCCCGGACACACCTCGACGACGTAACAGATCGTCGTGCGCTGACGCTGGCGCAGACGGGTGACATCCGCGGTGTCCATCACGGCCCGGCCCGAGCTGGGCAGGCCGGGACCGAACGCGAACGTGACGAGCACGAGCGAGGCGTCCTCACAGATCGGGCAGGTGTCACCGGTCGGGGCGGCCCCGTGCTCGACCACCCGACGGAGCTCCGCGCTGGCGTCGCAGACGTCGAGGCGGGTCCGGCGGCCGGCCCGCACGTCGTCCACCACACGTTCCCGGGCGAGCCGGTAGCTGACCACACCGGTGGGCGACGGGGCGACGGCCATGACCGGCCAGGTTACCGCTCGTCCCCCGGCGGGTCTGAGCGCGCGGTCCGTCGGGCCTCCAACAGCGCGATGGCCGCGGCGTGATCGAGCGGTCCGTGATCGAGCCGGTGCTCCTCGAGCAGATCGAGCGCCTCCCCCACGGCGGGGCCGCGGAGATCGAACCGGTCCATCACCTCACGACCATCGAGCGGCGGTGCGGGCGAATCCAGCTCCTCGAGTTCGCGCAGCTCCTCGAGTCGGGTCACGAACGTGTCGGTGGCGGCGGGGCCGAACCGGGCGTCGACGAGATCGACGGCGAGATCGACCGCCTCCCGGCCGGGGCTGCGCATCGAGGAGCGGATGAAGCGATCCGACGGGTGGGCGCCGGCGGTGACGAGGTCGTCGGCGAAGACGAGTGCCCGCTCGGTCCGGCGGATGTCGGCCCCGGGCCAGCGCAGCGCCCGCAGTGCCGCGGCGGGATCGTCGGAGCATTCGACGAGCAGGGCGCGACGCAGATCGAGGCGGGGCACCCGGACCGGCGGCGTCGGCTCGCGGAGCGCCGGCTCGGCGAGGGCCGTCGGGGTCCACGACGGGTCGATCCGTTCGGCGAGACCGGTCTCGGCGAGCAGATCGAGCCCGGGTCCGGGGGTGTCGAGTGTCAGGAGCTTGTCGAGCTCGTCCCGGATCCGTTCGGCCGAGACGATCCCGAGACGGGCCGCCATCGCCGTCATCGCCCCGACGAGTGCCGGATCGGCGGCGAGGTCGAAGCGGGCGAGGAACCGGGCCGCCCGCAGCATGCGCAGCGGGTCGTCGTCGAAGGAGATCTCGGGCGACAGCGGCGTCCGGAGTCGTCGGTCGACGAGGTCGGCGAGGCCGTGATGGGGGTCGACGAGGGTCCGGGTGTGGCCGTCGACGGCCATCGCGTTGATGGTGAAGTCCCGCCGGGCGAGGTCGTCACCGAGGTCGTCACCGAACGAGACGACCGGTTTGCGGGAGGTCTCGTCGTAGACCTCCGCCCGGTGCGTCGTGATCTCGACGGAGTCGTCGCCGAGGTGCATACCGATCGTGCCGAACCGTTCACCCTGGGTCCACACGGCGTCGGCGACCGGGGCGACGAGACGTTTGATGTCGTCGGGTCGGGCATCGGTGGTGACGTCGACGTCGTGCACGTCGTCGCCGAGGCCGAGCGCGAGATCCCGCACCACTCCCCCGACGAGCGCGAACCGGAAGCCCGACCCGGCAAAGGCCGAGACGACCGGGGCGAGACGTTCCAGGATCGGGCCGGCCCCCTCGACGGGGTCGACGACGGTCAACGCCGGGCCCGCCGGGTCACGACGGGTACTCGATGTCGCGATGGGCGGCACGGACGCCGTCGAGCACGTCGTCGACGGCGTCACCATCGGTGGCCCGCTCGGGGCGGTGACCGGCACCGACGAGGGCCGAGGTGACCGAGGCGGTCGAGGCCCGCAGGGCGTCGAGGTCGTACCCACCCTCGAGGAACAGCACGGTCCGACGAGCCGGCATGGCGGCGGCCAGACGTCGGGTGATGTCGGCGTAGTCGGCAGCGGACAGGCCGAGATCGGTGATCGGATCCGCCCGATGGCCGTCGAACCCGGCCGAGACGAGCAACCAGTCGGCCCGATGCCGTTCCAGTGCGGGGATGACGACCTCGTCGAGCGCCTGGCGGTAGGCGCGGCCTGCGGCCCCGGCCGGCATCGGCACGTTGAGGGTGGTGCCCCGCCCACGGTCGGCGCCGACGTCGGCGGCCTCGCCCGTGTAGGGGTACCAGGGCCACTGGTGGAGGCTGACGTAGAGCACGTCGGGATCCCGCCAGAAGATCTCCTCGGTCCCGTTGCCGTGGTGGGCGTCGATGTCGACGATGGCGACCCGCTCCCCCGCCGCGACGAGCGAACGGGCGGCGACGGCCACGTTGTTGAGCAGGCAGAACCCCATCTGGGTGCGGGTGGTGGCGTGATGACCGGGTGGCCGGACCATGGCCCAGGCCACGTCGGCACGGTCGGCCCGCAGCTCGTCGATGGCGGCGAGCCCGGCCCCGGCGGCACGTCGGGCCGCGGCGGCCGACTCCGGGCTCACGTGGGTGTCGGGATCGATCGCACCACCACCCCGCTCGCACAGCAGATCGAGATCGCGCAGCAGCTGTTCGGGATGGACCCGCACGACGTCGGCGGTGTCGACCAACGGCGCATCGACCACCCGGAGGTCGTCCCCGAGCTCGAGATCGTCGAGACCACGCATCGCCGCGCCGAGCCGGGCCGGGCGCTCGGGATGGTGACGACCGGGGTCGTGGGCGACACAGTCGGCATGGGTGACCACCACGACACGACCGCTCGACATGTCCGCAACCTACCGTCCGACCGGCCACCGGCCCAGTCCGTTCGGGCCCACGTCGGGGGCGACTCGGCACCGCACCACGGTGCCGTATCCTCGTCGCCTGGTGGACACACCTCTTCCTCTCGGCGCTCCCACCGGTGGTGCGAGCCGACGTCTGCGTTCGGGCACGCGCCAGTTGCGGGTCCATCCGTGGCACGGCGACCCGGCCACGGTGCTCCTCGGTCCGAGCCGACGCGTCCGTCGTGTCGATGCCGCCACCGTCGACCGTGCCGCGCGGCGCCTCGCCGCCGAGGGTGTGGCCCATCTCGTCACCCCGGCGCTGCACCTCGCCGACGCCCGACCGTTCCTCGCCGCGGGCTTCGCGCCCCGCGAGGAGCTCCACCTGCTCCGTCGCTCACTTCGGATCGAGACGCCGGAACCCGACCATCCGACCCGTCCGGGGCGTCGCTGGCATCGGGAGCTCGCCCTCGGGATCGACGCCACGGCCTTCGACGGGTTCTGGCGCTTCGACCGCACCAACCTCGACGAAGCCTGCCGGGCCACCCCGCATCACCGGTTCCGGCTGATCGGATCCGACGGGCCGGTCGGCTACGCCGTCACCGGCCGCGCCGGCAACCGGGGCTACCTCCAACGGCTCGCCGTCGATCCGGTCGCGCAGGGCAACGGCTTCGGCCGGGCGCTCGTGGCCGATGCGCTCACCTGGTTGCGCCGACGGGGCGCCGACGAGGTGATGGTGAACACCCAGGAACGCAACACCCGAGCCCTCGGCCTCTACCGGTCGATGGGGTTCGTCGACGAACCCCACGGCCTGCTCGTGCTCGAGCGCCGGCTCGCGTGATCCCCTGGCGGCGCGGCCGGGCGACCGCGCTCATGGGAGTGGCGTTGCTCGCGGCCGGCCTGTCCCCGGCCGTGGTGTCGGCGGCGCCGTCGGGCCCGACCAGCACCGTCGCACCCGTCGTGGCCGCCGCGCCGACGCAGCTCACCCCTCCCCCGTTCGCCATCCTCGACCAGACGGCGTTCGTCCCCGCCGACGGATCGTTCGACGTCACGATCCGGTGGCCCACCGACCGGGGTGCCGACTCCCTCATCGTGACCGTGTTCGGCGTGCTCGGGAACGAGGACGACATCGGGTCGACCCCGGTCGACGTGTTGAACCGACGGACCTACCGGCTCGAGGAGATCCCCCGCGACGACGCCGGCGACCTCATGCTGTCGTTGCCGATCCGTGCCGCGGCCACCGGCGAGGGCGAACGCATCTTCATCCCGAGCGCCGGTGTGTATCCCGTCGAACTCGCCCTCACCGGCCCCGACGGTGCGGTGGCGACCGTCGAGACCCACCTCATCCGCCTCCCCGGCGAGACCGCCGAGATCGATCCGTTGCCGGTGGCCATCGTCATGCCCGTGGCGGCCGCCGACGACCTCACCGTCGAGGACGCCATCCGCCTCCTCACCGAACACCCCTCGATCCCCGTCACCGTCGTGCTCGAACGTGGCGTGTTGACCCAACTCGAGAACAGCCCGGAACTCGCGGCCGAGCTACGCGCCGCACTCGGGGAACGTCCGATCACCTCCGAACCGGTGGTCGCCCTCGATCCCTCCGCCCTCGCCGAGGCCGGGCTCAGCGAGCTGCACCGCGTGGCCGACATCTCCGACCGCCGCCGCTTCGACGCCATCGGCCTGCCACTCACACCCGGCCTGGCGGTGAACGATCTCCGCCTCACCGACGACGGCGTGGCCCTGCTCGCCGGCGAGGCGCCGCTCACCATCATCGACACCTCCGCCGGCGCCACCCGCTCGGGCACGCTGCGGCGCAGCCCCGAGGTGATCAACGTCCAGCCCGATCCGGACGACTCACGGGCGCTGCGGGTCCATCCCGACCAGGTCGGCCGGGTCCACGAGCTGCTCGCCCGGCTGACGCTGCGGGCCACCGCCGACCGGGCGCCCGTGGTCCTCGGCGCCGGTTCGGCCGACGGACGCGTCGCCGCCGGCCCGCTCGACGTGGTGCTCGACGCTCTGGGCGCACCCGGCCCCGTCGGTCCGGTGCCGCTGGCCGACATCCGCTCCGCCGTGGGCGCCCTGCCGCTGCGTCCCGCCGAGCGCCCCAGTCAGGATCTCGGCCCACTCGTCGAACCCCTGGCGGAGATCCTCGACGACATCGAGACCTACCGGAGCACCCACGTCACCGGCGAGCCCCGACCCGACCGGCTCCGGAACGACCTCATCGCCGCCATCACGACCGACCGGAACCCCGACGACCGGATCCGAGCCGTCGATCGGGTCCGCACCGAGCTCGACGGCGCCCTCGGCTTCGTGACCCTGCCCGATCAGGGGTCGGTCACCCTCGCCACCGAACGTCATCCGCTGCCCATCCGGTTCGAGTCGACCGCGAGCGGCACCCGTCGGGTCCGGCTCCAGTTCGAGTCGGACAAGCTCATCACGCCCGACGACGTGGTGATCTCCCTGCCTCCTGGTGCGACCACGACCGATGTCGAGGTCATCACCCGCAGCCTCGGCCTCACCCCGCTCGAGGTGATCGTCTCCACCCCCGACGGTCGACGCCAGCTCGCCAGCACCACGATCCGCATCCGTTCGACGGCGGTGCCCGGGCTCGGGCTGTTGCTGTCCGGCACGGCGCTGGCCTTCCTCATCGGTTGGTGGTTGGTGTCGATCGGCAAGACCCGGCGACGACGTCGGGAGGAGGCGGACGCTGCCGGCACCGACGCCGCCGACACGGCCGCGCCCCGAACGGGGGCCGAGGCCGGCGGTACCGTGGACGCGTGACCGACCCGACCATCCCGGGCCCCCGGCCCGGACGGGTCATCGGGCATCGCTACGAACTCGTGCAGCGCATCGCCACCGGCGGCATGGCCGAGGTGTGGGAGGGCCACGACCCCGTCCTCGAGCGTTCGGTCGCGGTGAAGATCCTCCATCCGCACCTGTCGGGCGACCACGGCTTCCTCACCCGCTTCCATCGCGAAGCCCTCGCCGCGGCCCGACTCAGCCACACCTCGATCGTCTCGATCTTCGACACCGTGACCGACGGCGATCTCGAGGCGATCGTCATGGAGCTGCTCATCGGGCGGACCCTGCGCGACGCCCTCGACGAGTTCGGCCGGCTGGACGACCCCACCACGCTCGAGATCGGTCGCCAGGTGGCCGACGCGCTCCGTGAGGCGCATCGCTGCGGCGTGGTGCACCGCGACATCAAGCCGTCGAACATCGTGCTGTGCGCCGATCGACGCGTGGTGGTCACCGACTTCGGCATCGCGAAGGCCAGCGAGGACACCGACCTGACGGTCACCGGGACCCTGCTCGGCACGGCGAAGTACCTCTCCCCGGAGCAGGTGGAGGGCACCACGGTCGACCCCCGCAGCGACCTCTACTCCCTCGGTGTCGTGCTCTACGAGTGCGCCACCGGTGAGGTCCCGTTCCGGGCCGACAACGACGCGGCCACCGCCCTCGCCCGGCTCCATCAGGCCGCGCCGCTCGCCCGACGGGTGCGGCCCGACACCCCGCTCGACCTCGAAGCCGTGATCGACCGGTGCCTCGCCCGCCAACCGAGCGGTCGGCCGTCGACCGCGGCCGAGCTGCACGCCCAGCTCTCCGGGGTCGACCTCGACGTGCTCGGCGGCAATCACGACGCCACCGTGGCCATCGCGACCGGCCACATCGACGACGAGGACTGGGACGAACCCGAACCGATCGAGGAGTACGACGACGGCTCGATCCCGGTCGGACGCGTCCGCAACTGGTTCGCCACGATGTTCGTCGTGGTGCTGGTGGGTGTCGCCATCGCCGTGGCCTCCCTGCTGTTCGTCACCCGACCCGACGACGACACGGTCGCCGGCGCCACCACGACGACGCCGGGTGAGCTCGGCGACGACACCGAGATCGTCAGCCCCGTCGTGGAGCTCGTGCCACCGACGATCGCGGCCGCCGTGCCGTTCGACCCGGGTGGCGACGGTGTCGAGCAGAACGAACGGGCCGGACTCGCCCACGACGGCGACCCGACCACAGCCTGGCCGACCGAGACCTACCGGCGCCCCCAGCTCGGCTCGCTGAAGGCCGGCGTCGGCTTCCGGTTGTTGCTCGACGGCACCGCGAGCGTCTCGACCATCCGGATCGACACGAACACCACCGGGTTCGCACTCAGCGTGCACGTGGGCACCGACCTGGGTGATCTCGCCGACACCTGGCCGGCACCGGTCGGCACCGTGACCGACGGCGAGGGTTCGGTGACCATCGAGCTCGACGGCGCACCCGTCGGCGACGAGGTGGTGCTGTGGATCACCGAACAGGGCAGCTCCCGGACCGACGGCCGGCTCCGGCTCGAGATCAACGAGATCGTGCTCAGCTGATCCACCGTCCCCGCTCCGGCTCGTCGGAGCGACCACGATGGAGCCATCGAGCAACCCAGCGACCTCGAGCTCGTCGAACGGGCCAAGGCCGGTGACCGCGACGCGCTCGAGATCCTGCTCGATCGCCACTACGACCGGATCGCGACACGGTGTCGCCGCATCGCCGGCAACGCGGCCGACGGCGATGACGCCACCCAGGAGGCGCTGCTCGCGATCGTGCGGGGGCTCGAACGCTTCGACGGTCGATCGGCGTTCTCGACGTGGGCCTACCGGGTCGCCACGAACGCCTGCCTGGACGAACTCCGCCGTCGCGGCCGCCGACCCACCCCCACCGACGACGACGATCTCGACCTCCACACCCACGTCGCCGACGACCAGACCCCCCGGATCGGGGAGGTCGACGAGGTGAAGACCGCGCTGCTCCAGCTGCGCCCCGAGTTCCGCGATCCGATCGTGCTCCGTGACCTCGAAGGGCTGGACTACGCGGAGATCTCCGCGACCCTGGGGGTCCCGCCCGGGACGGTACGGTCCCGGATCGCACGGGGCCGTCGACAACTCGCGGACCTCCTCGGGAACCAGGGGCAGGGTTCGTGACGTCCAAGGATCCGATGAGCGAGCACGACGACCTCGCCTCCGCCGCACTGGACGGGGCGCTGACCCCGGACGAACGCGCCCGGGTGGCCGACGACGCCGAGGTCCGCTCCCGTATGGAGACGTTCGGGGCCGTCGGCGACGCCCTGCGGCGCGCCGATGCCGAGACGACCGGCCGGCCCGACGAGGTGACTCGACGACGCCACCTGCGCGCCGCGCTGGATGCGTTCGACCAGCAACAGACGGCCGGGTCGTCCGGAGCCGACGCCCCGATGGCAGCGGCCTCGACCGCGGCGTCCGAGACGACGATCGATGTCCGCGATGAGTCGGCGGTGGTGGCCGACGTCGTGGCGTTCAACCGACCGGATCGGCGGCGTCGCCCGCTGGGCGCCCTGCTCGCCGCCGCCGCGGTGGTGATCGTGGTCGGCGCGGTGGTGCCCTCCGTCATCGACGCCGGGGGCGACGACGCCACCGACACCGCGTCGGTCGCCCTCGATGCGGCCGAGGACAGCGCGGATGCCGGAGATGCCGCGTTCGACGACGCGGCCGAGGAGTCGACCGCGCAGGCCAGCCGGGCCGAGGCGGAGGCGGAGGTCGCGGAAGCCGAGGAGTCGGCGGAGGCCATGAGCGACGAGGCCGCCGACGACGCCATGGAGGAGGCATTCGAGGCCGAGGCGGCCGAAGAGGAAGTGATGGAGGAGGCCGCCGACCTCGCCGAGGCCGGCGAAGCGACCGAAGGGTCGCCCGAGGCCGCCGGGCTCGCGCCGATCATCCCGTTCGATCCCGAGTTCCGCGACGAGACCCTCGAGGAACTGCTCTTCCGCTTCGAGCAGGGCGATCCCGGACGCGAGGCCACCTGCGTGCCCCCCGAGGGCTCGGAGTCGCTCCACGTGGCCGACGGCTTCGCCATCGCAGACGACACACCGCTCGAGATGCACCTCGTGGCGCTCCCCGACGGTGGCGTCGAGCTCGTGGTCTTCGAGGCCGAGATCTGCGAGATCCGCTGAACGTCCGACCCGCGTCTCCGCTCGGTTAGAGTCGGGGCGATGTCGGACGTGCAACCCACCAACTCGACCGCCGACTGGTCGGCGAAGGCCACCGAGACCGTCGTGCAGTCGGTCGACAAGGTGAAGGAGAAGACGACGGGCAAGGCCCTCGACATCTCCCGGGTCGCCGTCTACGGCGTGGCCATGGCGTTCATCGCCGTGCTCCTGCTGCTCCTCCTGCTCGTGCTGCTGGTCCGGATGGCGAACGTCGCGCTCGAAGAGCTCGTCGACCGTGACCGCGCCGTGTGGATCACGTACCTCGTGTTCGCCGTGATCTTCTGGATCGGCGGCATGGTCCTCTGGCGCAAGCGCGGCAGCTGATCACGCCGCCGGGAAGGAACCCCGGCGCGAGCTGGTTCTGAATCGGCGACGCGGTCGATCGTCGACCGCGAGCCCCTGACATCGGGAGCGCAGCAACATGCCCACCCTGCACGACGTCGTCATCATCGGAAGCGGTCCGGCCGGCCTCACGGCGGCGATCTACACCGCCCGAGCGAGCCTGGAGCCCCTCGTGCTCGAGGGCGAGCCCTCCTCCACCGGTGATCAGCCCGGTGGTCAGCTGATGCTGACCACCGAGGTCGAGAACTTCCCCGGCTTCCCCGAGGGGATCATGGGCCCCGAGCTCATGCTCAACTTCAAGGCCCAGGCCGAGCGGTTCGGCGCCGAACTCCACACCGTCCGAGCCAGCCGGGTCGACTTCAGCGAGCGGCCCTTCAAGATCTGGGTCGGCGACCCGGACGCCGAGGAGCCCACGCACCTCGCCAAGTCGGTCATCGTCTCGACCGGGGCGAAGGCCCTCATGCTCGATGTTCCCAACGAGACCCGACTGATCGGCCATGGTGTCTCCACCTGCGCCACCTGCGACGGCTTCTTCTTCCGTGACCAGCACATCGGCATCGTCGGTGGTGGCGATTCGGCCATGGAGGAGGCGATGTTCCTCGCGAAGTTCGCCGAGACCGTCACGGTCATCCACCGTCGAGACGAGCTGCGTGCCTCCAAGATCATGCAGGACCGCGCCATGGCCAACCCGAAGATCAAGTGGCGCTGGAACACCCAGGTCACCGAGGTGCTCGGTGATCAGAGCGTCACCGGCGTGGCCGTGGAGGACACCGTCACCGGTGAGGCGAGCACCATGGAGCTCACCGGCCTGTTCGTCGCCATCGGACACCGTCCCAACACCGACCTGTTCGTCGGTCAGCTCGATCTGCACGACAGTGGCTATCTCGCCGTCGAAGGTCGCAGCAGCCGCACCTCGGTCGAAGGCGTGTTCGCCTGCGGCGATGTGCAGGACGACGTCTACCGCCAGGCCATCACCGCCGCCGGTTCCGGTTGTGCGGCGGCCATCGATGCGGAACGCTGGCTCGAAGCTCAGGAATAGCCGACCGATCCGGTCGGTTTCAGATATCAACCAACCCGGGGAAGCCCGCCCGCTCCCCCACCACCCTGCGGAGAAGCAACCATGTCCGATGCCATCGTCACCCTCACCGAGGCCACGTTCGACGAGGTGGTGAGCGGCTCGTCGGAGCCGGTCGTCGTCGACTTCTGGGCCGAGTGGTGCGGACCGTGCAAGATGATCGCCCCGATCCTCGACGAGATCGCCACCGAGAAGGAAGGCGATGCCGTCATCGCCAAGCTGAACGTCGACGAGAACCCGTCGATCGCCCAGCGCTTCGGCGTCATGTCGATCCCGACCATGCTCGTCTTCCGGGACGGCGAGGTCGACAAGCGTGTCGTCGGCGCCAAGGGCAAGGCACAGCTGGTCGAAGAGCTCGGCCTCTGAGTCACCCGGCCCGGCACTCGTGCCGGACGAACTCCACACCCCCGGTGCTTCGGCCCGGGGGTGTTCTCGTTTTCCCCCACATCCCCACAAGGGCACCGCGGGCCGGGATCACGGCCACACGCTGGGGAAACATCCCTCGCGACTGAAAACTCTCATCTCGCGATCGAGGGTTTCCCCAAGGTTATCCACAGCCTGTGGGTTACGAACCTTCGACCATCCGTCGATAGATCCGCTCCAGATCCGCGAGGTCGGCGAAGTCGATCGAGATGCGACCGTTGCCTGACCCGGAGGCGGCGCCGCCGGAGATCCGCACGCGGGTGTCCAAGCGATCGGCGAGGAGCTCCTCGAGTTCCAGCACCGCCGCAGGTTTGACCGCGCCAGGCGATCGGGGCGCCGACTCCCCCGGCTCATCGAGCTCGATGACCTCCGGGGCAGGAGCCTCCTGACCAAGCTCGCGGACCGCTTGTTCGACCTGACGGACCGACCATCCCTCACGAACGACCTGATCCGCCATGCGCTGGAGCTCCGTCCGGTCGCTACAGCCGAGGAGCGCTCGTGCGTGGCCGGCACCGAGCTCACCCGCGGCGACCAGACGCTGCACCGCACCGGGGAGCTGGAAGAGACGGAGCGTGTTGGTCACCGCCGAGCGGGACTTCCCGACACGGGTGGCGACGTCGTCCTGACTCAAGCCGAAGTCGGAGATCAGCTGCTGGTATGCCGCGGCCTCCTCGAGCGCATTGAGGTCCTCGCGGTGGAGATTCTCCACGACGGCATGCTCGAGGGACGTCTGGTCGTCGATCAGCCGGATCACCGCGGGGATGTCGGGAAGACCGGCGCGCTTGGCCGCACGCCAGCGCCGCTCCCCCGCGATGAGCTCGTACCGATCGTCGTCCAATGCCCGGACCAGGATCGGTTGCAGCACGCCGAGCTCACGTACCGAATCGGTCAAGGAGACCAGCGCCTCCTCGTCGAAGCGCTCACGCGGCTGATACTCGTTCGGCACGATCGACGAGACCGGCACGTTCCGGAGCAGGTCCCCCTCCGCGGACGGCTCCCCTGCCGCGGCGATGTCCGACGGGATCAGTGAGCCGAGCCCTCGGCCGAGTCCACTCTTGCGATTCATCCGACGACCTCCTTGGCGAGTTCGCGATAGGCGATGGCACCGCGGGACACCGGGTCGAAGACGGTGATCGGCTGGCCGAACGACGGCGCCTCGGACAACCGGACGGTGCGGGGGATCACCGTACGACACACGGTGTCGCCGAAGTGCTCGCGGACTTCGGATGCCACCTGGCCCGCCAACTTCGTTCTGGCATCGAACATGACCAGGACGATGTGACCCACCTCGAGCTCGGCGTTGAGGTTGCGCTTCACCAGGTCGATGTTCCGCAACAGCTGACCGAGGCCCTCCAGGGCGTAGTACTCGCACTGAATCGGGACCATCACCTCGTCGGCGGCCGTGAGGGCGTTGACGGTGAGGAGTCCCAGTGATGGTGGGCAGTCGATGAAGACCAGGTCGTAGTCGTCGATCACCGACTGAATCGCCTGCTTGAGGCGCATCTCCCGACTGAAGGCCGGGACGAGTTCGATCTCGGCGCCGGCCAGGTCGAGGTTCGCCGGGGCGACGAACAGATTGCGTACCGCCGCCGCCTCGATCGCATCGTCGAGCGGCACGTCATGGAGAAGCACGTCGTACATCGACGCTTCCAGGCTCCGTGGGTTGATCCCGAGCCCGGTACTCGCATTGCCCTGCGGGTCGAGATCCACGATCAGGACCCGCTTGCCGAGCTCCGCCGCCGCCGCCGCCAGGTTGACGGTCGTGGTGGTCTTGCCCACGCCGCCCTTCTGGTTCGCCACGGCGATCACACGGGGTTCGGTCGCCTCCATGGAGGCTTCACCGGTGTCATGCATGCTGTTCGCCTTCCGCTCCGTGTCATCGCACGGGGTGAAGGATCATTCTCGTCACTCGTCGAGTGCGGTGCAATGACCCTCGGGTGTTTCACGTGAAACATCCATCGGTCAGTCGGAGACCTCGATGATGGGTGATCGCACCATCCGGTTCCAGGGCCTCTGAGCTGGGCGAACGTCGCCCGACCAGTGCAGCACCATGAGGCCGGAGTGCGACGTGTCCGCAACCAGACCGAGAGCTTCGAGGCTCTCGGTCTCCCATGTGCGCCGGGCCGGGGGCTCGGAGATGACGATGCGTCCGCCGGGGGAGAGGTGGAGGAGTGCACACTCCACCGTGGCTGCCGGGGGCCCGAATCCGCGGGCGATGACCGTGTCGGGCTCCCCGGTCTCTCCGACGAGGTCCTCCGCTCGGCCGTGTGCCACCGACCAGCGGGCGGTGACGCCGAGTTCCCGCAGGCCCCAGCGGAGGAACGTCACTCGCCGCACGGCGACGTCCAGGAGGATGCCCCGGGCGTCCGGCCGCTCAGCGGCGACCACGAAGCCGGGCACTCCGCCGCCCGCCCCGAGATCGAGCACCGTGGCGTCGTCGGGGATCGCCGGGAGATAGGTCCTGGCGTGTTCGACCTGGGACGCGAGCGGGCCCGGTCCCAGGAATCCCAGGGACCGGGCCCGCTCGAGGACCGTGTGAAGTTCTGAGCTCACATGCTCAGGATGCCACCTCGACCACGATTCGACGATGCGGATCCTCGCCGTCGCTCCGGCTCGACACACCATCGATGGATGCGAGCGCATCGTGCACGATCTTGCGGTCGACCGAGGTCATGGGCTGGAGGGCGAGCGGCTCGCCGCTGTCCTGCACCCGGCCGGCGACCGACTCGGCCAGCTCGACCAGAGCCGCACGACGGCGATCCCGGTAGTCACCCACGTCGAGGCGGATGCGAGCCGTGGAGGTCGAGGCCTTCTGGATCGTGACCCGGGAGAGTTCCTGGATCGCGTCGAGCGTGCGACCCTTGGGGCCGACGAGCAGACCGTGGTTGCCCGAGATCGTGGCGTCGAGGTCTCCGTCGTTCGGCGTCACCTCGACAGCCGAGTCGTAGCCGAAGGCCGCGACGAGTCCGGTCAGGAAGTCGTTGACCTCACCGGCGAGCTCTGCATCGCTCTTGTCCGGCTCGGCCGGCTTCGAGGGCTTGTTGTCGCGGCGGGGCTTGGACTCGCCGCCTCCCGCGGCAGCCTTGGGCTTGTCGCCACCCGAGCGACCGCCGCCCTGGGCGCCGCCGTTGTTGCCGCCGCCGTTCCCGGCCGGCTTCTTCTTGCCGGACGACCGGCGACGGTCCTTGCGCTCCTGCTTCGGCCGCGGGGCCTTCGGCTTCACGCGGGCTCGGACTCGGGCCTGGCCCTTGACCCGCCCGAAGAGACCGGTCTTGGGCTCCTCGAGCACCTCGATGTCAGCCTCACGCTCGTCGACACCGAGGTTGTCGAGCACGAGGTCGATGGCCGCGGGGACCGTGTCTGCGGTGGTTTCGATCCACTCCATGCGTTATCGCTTTCGCTTCTTCTTGTTGGTGGGACGCGCCTGCGTGCCCTTCGGCGTCGTCCGACCGGACGACGTCGAGGCACTCGACGTGTTCTGGCGCCGCTTGGCCTCGGCCCGCTTCTTCCTGGCTTCCCATCGCTCGGTGCGATCGGAGGCCGAGGACGAGCTGTCCGAGGCGTCGCTCTTGTCGTTCGAACGCTTCTTGTCGGCGTTCGAGCTCTTGGAGGCCGAGGTGTCGGCCTTCTCGTTCTTCTTCGACGACGAGCCGTCGTCGGCCGGCTTGTTCTTCTTGCCCTTGCCGACCGACGGCAGATCGTCACCGTCGAGCTTCTCGGCGGCCGGGATCTCGGCGTCGCTGTAGAGCTTCCGGGTGATGTAGGACTGCTGCCCGATCCGGAAGAGGTTCGAGGTGAACCAGTAGACGACGAGGCCGGCGGGGAAGGCGAACGACCAGATGCCGGTCATCAGTGGCAGGAACTTGAGGATGGCCTGCTGCTGGCGCATCACGTCCGACATCGGCTCGTCGCTCTTGCGGCGGGCCTGGATCTGGCGCTGCTGGTAGTAGCTGGTGGCCACGACGGCACCGATCAGCACGAGGTAGGGTAGTGCACGCACGAAGTTGCTCTGGAGCACGTCCCACGCCTGTGCGGCGAGGTCGATCGGGCCGAACGGCATCTCGTCGTCGAGCAGGAGGTCCTGGTACATCTGCGAGTCGTCGCTGAGGTACCGCGGCACGAAGCTGCGGCCGTCCGAGCCGTCGGACCCCCGCACCACGGCGGCGAGCTCGAAGTAGCTCAGGTCCTCGCGGCGTCGCGTGAGGCCACGCAGGATGTTGAAGAGCACGAGGAAGACCGGGAGCTGCGCCAGCATCGGGATGCAGCCGCCGACCGGGTTGATGCCTTCACGCTGGTACAGCGCCATCATCTCCCGGTTCATCTCCTCCCGGTCGTTCTTGTACTCCTTCTGGATCCGCTTCAGCTCCGGCTGGACCTGCTGCATCTTGATCGTCGACTTCGTGGCTCGCAGCGTGAGCGGCATCAGCAGCGTCATCACGGCGAGCGTGAGCAGCACGATCGCGATGCCGTACGAGCCACCGACACCGGGCAGGTCGTACAGCCCGGCGAGCACCCTCGCGATTGCGTCGAACATGGGTCAGCAGACCTCCGGATCGGGAACTGGATCGGCGCCGTAGCCGCCGAGTGGATGGCACCGGGACAACCGGCGCACTGTGAGACCGCCACCACGGACGAGGCCGTGGCGTTGGATCGCCTCCTCGGCATAGGCCGAGCAGGAGGGGACGTAGCGGCAGCGCACCGGTCCGCCGCCTCGACTCGCCCGGTAGAGACCGATGAGCCAGAGCGCGGACCGTCGCATCATCGCAGGCGCCCGAACGTGTGTTCGATCGACGCCGTCAGATCCTCGAACGGCATCTCGAGACAGCGCCGGGAGGGACGGAGCAGGAACACGCCCATCGGTGGGGTGTCCGTCTCGTTCCACGCCCGACCGAACGCGGCACGACACCGCCGGCGGGCGCGCTGGCGCTGCACGGCGGTTCCGAACGACGTCGGGACGGCGAACGCGAGTTGCGGGTGCGTGAGATCCATCGGCAGGAACGTCATCGACACGACACTCGAGCGATGCCGGCTCCCGTCGAGCCGGAGCTGCTCGAACGTCCGGCGATGCCGGACGCGGTGGATCAAGCGCTGAGGCGCTTGCGGCCCTTGAGGCGACGCGACCGCAGGACGGAGCGACCACCCCGGGTCGACATGCGGGACCGGAATCCGTGCTTGTTGGACCGCTTCCGGGTGTTCGGCTGGAAGGTGCGCTTGCTCACGGGAAACTCCTCGTGTCACCTCGGAGGACGGGCCCATCCGGGGACTGCGTGCGATGGCGGGTGGCGACCGCCACCACGCTCCGGTTTGGTCACGCCCGGGGCCGAGAAGGGGCGAACGGGACGCGACGTGCCGAGGCTACGGCCGCTCCGGAAGCGGGACAACCAGGCTTTTCCACAGGTTGGTGTGGCGCCTCAGCGCACGACCGCTAACGTCGCCTCCCCGGTTGCATCGTGCAACCGCTCGCTGCAGCGGGATTTCCGTGCCCACTGCCTGTGGACAACCCTGTGGACGTTGGGGAGAGGCACCACATGATCGACGCCCGCCACGACACGACGACCCACCTCGTGGTGCCGTCGATCGCGGGGTCGGCACGTCGGTGAGCGCCCACGAGAACTCCGAACGCCTCTGGGCGGACGCCTCCGCCGTGATCCGCAGCGAGATCGCCGAGGGCACCTGGCAGTCGACGTTCGCCTCGGTGTCGTCACTGCGGATCGACGATGCCGACGTGCTCGTGTTGGGCGTCCCCAACGGGATCGCCCGGGACCGCCTCGAGGGCCGGTACGGACCGCTCGTCGAGGGCGCCGTCAGTGAGGCGGCGGGCCGGCCGATGCGGGTGACGCTCGAGCTGTTGCCCACCACGCTGTTCGATCTCGAGCCCGAGCCGGAGCCGAGCCCGACGCCGACCACCACCCCGACCGCGGCCCCGGAGCACGACACCCCGCCGCCGGTCGCCGAGCAGCGGTATTCGTTCGAGGGCTTCGTCATCGGCCCGTCGAACCGCTTCGCCCACGCCGCCGCCCTGTCGGTGGCCGAACGCCCGGGCGGCTCGTACAACCCGCTCTTCGTCTACGGCGGGGCCGGTCTCGGCAAGACCCACCTGCTGCGGGCCATCGCCGCCTACGTGAACGACGTCTACCCGAACCTGCGGGTGCTGTACGTGTCGACCGAGACCTTCCTGAACGAGTTCGTGACCTCGATCCGCACGAACACCCAGGACGATTTCAAACGTCGCTACCGGGGCATCGACGTGCTGCTCGTCGACGACATCCAGTTCATCGCCGGGCGGGAGGGTCTCCAGGAGGAGTTCTTCCACACCTTCAACGACCTCTACGCCTCGAACTCCCAGATCGTGCTGTCGTCCGATCGTCAGCCGGATGCCATCCCGACCCTCGAGGATCGTCTCCGCAGCCGGTTCATGATGGGGCTCCAGACCGACATCCAGCCGCCCGACGTCGAGACCCGCATGGCGATCCTCCAGACGAAGGCCGAGCGGGACGGCTACTTCCTGCCCACCGAGGTGGCGTCGTTCATCGCCACGAACATCACGACCAACATCCGGGAGCTCGAAGGGGCGCTCAACAAGGTCACGGCGTTCGCCAACCTCAACAACGAGGCGATGACCGAGGACCTCGCACAGCAGGTGCTGTGGGATTTCATCGCCGATCGCCAGCCCCGCCCCATCACCGTCGCGATGATCCTCGAGGCCACGGCCGAGCAGTTCGGCTTCGAGATCGCCGACCTCGTCGGCAAGTCCCGCCGGCGCCCGCTCGTGACCGCCCGCCAGATCGCGATGTACCAGGCCCGCCAGCTCACCGAACACAGCTTCCCGACGATCGGGCGGGAGTTCGGCGGGCGGGATCACACCACGGTCATGCACGCCTGCGACAAGATCGGGGCGCTCATGCAGGAACGGCCGCAGATCTACGAACAGGTCAACGCCCTCGAGAAGGCCGTGCGGAACGCCGCACGGGCTGGGGACTGACCGTGGACAACCGTGGGGGTCGACGGGGGACGACGTTGGGGACACCCACGTCGCTGTCCCCAACCCACACCCCCACCCACACACCCGGTTGGGGATCGACACACACCGCGGTGGACACTCGCCGTCACCGTGAGCAGGCAGAATGTGTGATCGTCCACAATCCACAGGACCTACAACCATCACCAGGTTCATCAAAAGGCTTGGTGCTGGGCTTGCGGACAACCCGCCGACCCACCTGAATCAGGAGCAACAATGAAGTTCCGCTGTGAACGAGATGTGCTGGTGGACGCCCTGGCCACCGCCGGACGTGCCGTGGGCGGCCGAGGTGCCCAGCCCGGTCTGTCGGGTGTGCGGGCCGCACTCACCGGCGACCGACTGGAACTCACCGGCAGCGACATCGATCTGACCATCAGCGTCGGTCTCACCGTGTCGGGTGAGGACGACGGCGTGGTCGTGATCCCGGCCCGCCTCGCCGCCGACATCGTGAAGGCCCTCGAGCCCGGAGCCGTGTCGTTCTCCGCGGAGAACGAGGAGCTCAAGATCGCCGCGGGGCGCAGTGAGTTCAGCATCCGTCTCATCGCTGGCGACGACTTCCCGCGGCTGGCCGAGCTCTCGGTCGAGCCGGTCACCATCGGCGCCGACGATCTCGCCGGCTCGTTGGGTCAGGTCATCCCCGCCGCGTCGACCGACGACTCCCGCCCGATCCTCACCGGTGTGCTCGTTGCCGCCGAGGACGACGGTCTGCGGCTCGTGGCGACCGACTCGTACCGCCTGGCCGTGCGTGATCTCGATCAGGCCTTCGTCCTGTCCGACGGGCAGAGCGTGCTGATCCCCCGCAAGGCCCTCCAGGAGCTCAACCGGATCCTCTCCGGTGGTGACGAGGTCATGGTCCGGCTGGGGGAGCGGGAGGCCTCGTTCGAGGTCGGCGACATCCGTGTGGTCACCCGCCTCATCGAAGGCGACTTCCCGAACTACCGCGGGCTCATCCCGGCCTCGCATCCGAACACGCTCACCGTGAGCCGCGAGGAGCTGCTCGACGCACTCCGTCGTGTGAAGCTGCTCGCCCGTGAGGCGACACCGGTGCGGCTCGACATGTCGTCCGACGGTCTCGAGCTCGTCGCCATCACCCAGGACGTGGGCACCGCACGGGAGCAGGTGGAGGCCGACTACGACGGCCAGCCGCTCACCGTGGCGTTCAACCCGCAGTACCTCCTCGAAGGCCTCGAGGTGGCACCCGGCGACATGGTGACGTTGTCGACCATCGACGAACTGAAGCCGGCACTCGTGCGGGCCGTCGGCGTGGACGACTTCCTGTACCTGTTGATGCCGGTCCGCTTCAACTGAGCCCGGCCGGCGGGCGGGCGTTCGGATGCAGCTCCGGCGGATCTGGCTCCAGGACTTCCGGAGCCACGAACAGCTCGAGATCGATCTCGATCTCGGGCTCACGGCCGTGCTCGGCCCCAACGGTGTCGGCAAGACGAACCTCCTCGAAGCGGTCGCGCTGCTGTCGACCCTGCGCTCGTTCCGGGGTGCGCCCACCGAGAGCCTGATCCGGCGGGGCGCGACGGAGGCGATCGTGCGGGCCGAGGGCATCCGGGACGACCGGGACGTGCTGATCGAGGTGGCGCTGTCCCGGCAGGGCCGCACCCGGGTGCAGGTCAACCGGCAGCGGGTGCAACGCACCCAGGATCTGCTCGGTGCGTTGCGGGTGATGGTGTTCGCTCCCGACGATCTCGCTCTCGTGAAGGAGGGCCCGTCGGAACGGCGGCGATACCTCGACGAGTTGCTCGTGGTGCTCGATCCCCGGGCCGCCGCCCTGCAGGCGGATCTCGACCGGGTGCTCAAGCAGCGCAACGCCCTGCTGAAGCAGTGCAAGGGCCGCCTGGACGAAGCCGCTGCGATCACGCTCGACGTGTGGGACGACAAGCTCGCCGGTCTCGCCACCGACCTCACCGAGGAACGGGAGCGACTGGTGGCGGTGCTGGCCCCGCGGGTGCAGCAGGCCTACGCCGTGCTCGCCGGCGAGGTGGTGCCGGTGGAGGCCCGCTACGAACGCTCCTGGTCGGCGTACTCGATGGCCGAGGCGTTGGCCGACGGGCGTGACGACGACGTGCGCCGTGGAGTGAGCCTCGTCGGTCCGCACCGTGACGAGCTCGACCTGCGCCTCGACGGGCTCGCCAGCCGGACCGAGGCGTCCCAGGGCGAGCAACGCACGCTGGCGCTGGCCCTGCGCCTCGCCGCACACCAGCTCGCCACGGACCGTCTCGGTGAAGCGCCGCTGCTGTTGCTCGACGACGTGTTGTCCGAGCTGGATCCCGACCGGGCGGCGGCGCTGCTCGCCCATCTGCCGCCGGGTCAGAGCGTGATCACCTCCGCCTCGGGTCTGCCCGAGCCGACCCGGCCGGACGCCGTCGTGCGGATCGATCGTGACGGGGTGCGGGCCGAGCCCGTCGTCGACGTCACCGACCGGGACGACCGCACCGTCGGTTCGTCGTGAACGATCCGTCCTCGCTCGGGCACGGGCTCGAGCGGATGATGCGCCTGCTCGGTGGTCCGCCGCCGAACACGATGCGGTCGATCGAGAGCCGTTGGGGCGACATCGTCGGGCCGGCGTTGGCCGAACACACCCGGCCGGTCGAGCTGGTCGACGGGGTGTTGACGGTGCGGTGTGACGACCCCGTCTGGTCGGCGCAGATCCAGTGGATGGAGCACGAGATCCTCGAGCGCCTCGCCGACCTGGGTGGCTCGGCGGCGGCTCGGAAGGTCCGGGTGCGGACCGGCGCTTGAGGCCCGCTCGACCCGCCCCGTCGACCGGGTGGGCCATCCCCGTCGATGTCACCCTCCGCTGGTAGGATGAACCCCTTCATGAAGGCGTTTTCGAGATGACCGAGGCGGATGATCAGATGGCGGAATCCTCGCCGACGAAACCCGCTGACGAGAGTTATGGCGCCGACGCCATCCAGGTGCTCGAAGGGCTCGAAGCCGTTCGTAAGCGTCCCGGGATGTACATCGGCTCGACGGGCCCGGCGGGCCTCCACCACCTCGTCTGGGAGGTTGTGGACAACGCTGTGGACGAGGCGATGGCGGGGCACTGCACCAAGATCGTCGTCACGCTGCTGCCCGACGGCTCGGTGGAGGTCGTCGACGATGGCCGTGGCATCCCCGTCGATCCGCACCCGAAGTACGAGGACCTGACCGCCGCCGAGGTGGTGCTCACGGTGCTGCACGCCGGCGGCAAGTTCGGCGGCGGGGGCTACAAGGTCTCCGGCGGTCTGCACGGTGTGGGTGTGTCCGTCGTGAACGCCCTGTCGACCCGTGTCGAGGTCGAGATCGACCGCAAGGGCAAGCGCCACGCCATGTCGTTCGTCGACGGCGGCAACCCCGACGAGAAGCTCTCGGTCATCGGTGAGGCACCCGACGACCGCACCGGCACCACGGTCCGGTTCTGGCCGGATCCGCTGATCTTCAAGGAAGGCACCGAGTACCGGTTCAACACCCTGCTCGATCGCTTCCAGATGATGGCGTTCCTCAACGCCGGTCTCGAGTTCGAAGCGATCGACGCCCGGGTGGGCGAGGTCGGCGAGCCCGAGGTGATGACCTACCGCTACGACGGCGGTATCCGGGACTTCGTGGCGCATCTCAACGCCACCAAGGAGCCCCTGTTCGACGTCATCGGTTACTACGAGGGATCCGACGAGGAGCAGGAGGTGGAGATCGCCTTCTCGTGGAACACCGGGTTCCAGACCGACGGCATCCACAGCTTCGCCAACGGCATCAACACCATCGAAGGTGGCATGCACGAGCAGGGCTTCCGCTCGGCGCTGACCCGCACGGTCAATGCCTACGCGAAGGACAAGGGCCTGCTCAAGGAGAAAGAGGAGAACCTCCAGGGCGAGGACATCCGCGAAGGCCTGACGGCGATCATCAGCGTCCGCATCGGCGAGCCACAGTTCGAGGGCCAGACGAAGTCGAAGCTCGGCAACGTCAGTGTTCGCACGCTCGTGGAGAAGACGACGAACGAGTCACTCAAGGAGTGGTTCGAGGAACATCCCAACGAGGCGAAGCGCATCGTCGGCAAAGCGATCCAGGCTGCACGAGCGCGGGTCGCAGCGACGCAGGCTCGGCAGACGATCCGGCGGAAGTCCGCCCTCGACGGTGCCGGACTGCCGGGCAAGTTGGCGGACTGCCAGTCGAAGGATCCGGGCGAATCCGAGCTGTACATCGTGGAGGGCAACTCCGCCGGTGGTTCGGCCAAGGAAGCCCGCAACGCACTCACCATGGCGATCCTCCCGATCCGGGGAAAGATCCTGAACGTCGAGCGTGCGCGTGTCGATCGGATGTTCAAGAACACCGAGATCATCTCGCTCATCCAGGCCATCGGCGCCGGGGTGGGGGAGGAGTTCGACGTCGAGGAGTGCCGGTATCACAAGGTGATCCTCCTGGCCGACGCCGACGTCGACGGCAGCCACATCCGCACGCTGCTGCTCACGTTCTTCTTCCGTCAGATGCGGCCGATGGTCGAGGCCGGCTACGTCTACATCGCGCAGCCGCCGCTCTATTCGACCGAGGTCGGGCGTTCGAAGCAGTACCTCAAGGACGACGTCGCGAAGGACGCCTTCCTCGAGGCGAACCCGAATCACAAGAACGAGTTCCAGCGCCTGAAGGGCCTGGGCGAGATGGACGCCGAGGAGCTGTGGGAGACCACCATGGATCCCGAGACCCGGACCCTGCTGCAGGTGACGGCCGACCAGGCCGCCATCGCCGACGAGGTCTTCAGCGTCCTGATGGGTGACGACGTGGAATCCCGCAAGCACTTCATCCAGACCAATGCCGACGACGTGCGCTTCCTGGACATCTGATGGCTGACGACGATCTGAACCCCACCGACGACGCAGAACTCACCGAGGACTCCGAGGGTGTCGAACCCATCGAGATCCAGACGGAGATGGAGCAGTCGTTCCTCGAGTACGCGATGTCGGTCATCGTGTCCCGGGCCCTGCCCGACGTGCGTGACGGCCTGAAGCCCGTGCACCGCCGGATCCTCTGGTCGATGTTCGACTCGGGCATCCGGCCCGACCGTGGCCACGTGAAGTGCGCCACCGTCGTCGGCGACGTGATCGGCAAGTACCACCCCCACGGCGACACGGCCATCTACGACTCGCTCGTCCGGATGGGGCAGAGCTTCTCGCTGCGCCACACCCTGATCGACCCGCACGGCAACTTCGGGTCGCCCGACGATCCGCCGGCCGCCTACCGCTACACGGAGTGTCGTCTCACCCCGTTGGCGATGCAGATGCTGGCCGACATCAACGAGGACACGGTCGACTTCTCGCCCAACTTCGACGGGCGCCACGATGAACCGACGGTTCTCCCCAGCCGTTTCCCCAACCTGTTGGTGAACGGCTCGCAGGGCATCGCCGTGGGCATGGCGACGAACATCCCGCCGCACAACCTCGGTGAGGTCATCGACGCCACCACCCACCTGATCGACAACCCCGACGCCACCGTCGACGACCTGATGGAGTTCGTCCAGGCGCCCGACTTCCCGACCGGGGCCCAGATCCTCGGCCGGGTGGGCGCACGCGACGCCTACCGCACCGGCCGTGGTTCGGTGCGTATGCGGGCCGTCGCCGAGATCGTGGAGGGCAAGACGTCCGACTCGATCGTGGTGACCGAGCTGCCCTACCAGACCTCCGTCGGCACGATCGAGCGCAAGGTCGCCGAGATCGTCGAGCGGGGCGACGTCGAGGGCATCCGTGAGATGCGGAACGAGTCGGCCAAGGGCAAGACCCGCCTGGTGTTCGAGCTCAAGCGGGACGCCACGGCCCTCGTCGTGCTCAACAACCTCTACAAGTACACGCCGCTGCAGACGAGCTTCGGTGTGAACATGGTGGCCCTCGTCGACGGGGTGCCCCGCACGCTCAACCTGCGTGAGGTCCTCGTCGCCTACGTCGAGCACCAGCGCGAGGTCATCACCCGTCGCACCCGGTACCGCCTCGATCAGAAGCGCAAGCGGGAGCACATCGTCGAGGGTCTCATCAAGGCGCTCGACCTGATCGACGAGATCATCGCCGCGATCCGGTCCTCGGAGGATCGGGGCATCGCCAAGGACAAGCTGATGGCGGCCCCGTTCGAGTTCTCCGAGATCCAGACGAACCACATCCTCGACATGCAGCTCTCGCGCCTCACCCGGTTGGGTCGGGCCAACCTCGAGGAGGAACTGGCCGAGCTGCGTGCCGAGATCGCCGAACTCGAACTGATCCTCGCCTCCGACGAGCGCCTCAACCAGGTGATCAAGGACGAGATGGGCGAGATCCGGGGCGATTTCGCCAACGAGCGTCGCACCGCCCTCGTGCCCGATCCGGGCGAGCTCGACATCGAGGACCTGATCGACGACGAGCACGTGATCATCACGATGACCTCGTCGGGCTACATCAAGTCGACCTCGATCGACGAGTTCCGGGCCCAGGGTCGTGGTGGTCGTGGGGTCGCCGGTGCGAAGACGAAGGACGATGACGACGTCGTGTCGCACCTCGTGCACACCACGGCGCACGCCTACCTGTTGTTCTTCTCGAACCGGGGCCGGGTGTATCGGATCAAGGCCCACGAGATCCCGATCGTGGCCAGGACGAACCGGGGTCTCGCCCTGGTCAACCTGTTGCCGCTCGTCGAGGGCGAACGCATCCAGGCCGTGATCGACACCCGTGACTACGAGACGAAGCGGTTCCTGTTCTTCGCCACCCGTCAGGGTCGGGTGAAGAAGACCCTGTTCAACGCCTACGACTCGTCCCGACGTGACGGGCTCATCGCCATCAACCTCAACGAGGGCGACGAACTCGTGACGGTGTTCCCCACCGACGGCGACGACGACGTCTTCCTGTTCTCCGAGCAGGGCCAGGCGATCCGCTTCTCCGAGGAGGACGTGCGGGCCATGGGTCGCACGGCCGCCGGTGTCACCGGCATGCGGTTCCGTGGCGACGATGCGCTCGTGTCGGGTGATGTCGTGCGTGACGAGACCGACGTGTTCATCGTGACCGCCGACGGTTACGGCAAGCGCACGGCACCGTCGGAGTTCGCCACCAAGGGTCGTGGCGGTCTGGGTGTGCGGGCCATCAAGGTCTCCGAGCAACGTGGCGACGTGGTCGGTGCACTGCTCGCCCGCCCCGCCGCCGAGCTGGTGCTCGTTTCGACGAGTGGTGTGGTGATCCGCATGGCCGTCGACTCGGTGTCGCAGCAGGGCCGCAGCGCCGCGGGTGTCACGGTGATGAGCCTCGACGACGGCGACCGGGTCGCCGCGGTCACCCGGATGTTCCTCGACGACCCCGAGCTGGATCTCGGCGACGAGGATCCCGACGGGACCGAGACCGACGGCGGTGAGCTCGCCGAAGCCTCCTCCGACGAGGCCCCCGCAGGCAGCGAGACCGAGACCGAGGGCGACGAGTCCTGATCGTCCGGGCCGCCCGAGGGCGGCCCGGACCTGCAATCCGCTTCCCCCGTGACAACGGCGCCTCCGGGCGCCACGATCGGGAGATGTGATGATGGATGGACGGACTCGGGAACGAGGCCAGGCGCTGCCGCTGGTGGCGTTGGTGGTGGCGGTGACGCTCGTGTTGGCGGTCGTGGTGGTCGGTGTCGCCGACGCCGTGATCGATCGGGCGGCGGCCCAGACGGCCGCCGATGCCGCGGCACTGGCGGGTGCGGCGGAGGGCCGTGTGGCGGCGGAACGACTGGCCGTCGAGAACGGTGCGGTGCTCGTGTCGTTCGTGCCCGGGCCGCCCGTGGAGGTGGTCGTGGAGGTCGATGGTCGACGGGCGATCGCACGGGCCGAGAAGCGTCTCGACTTCGGGGATCGATGACCCGATCCCGGGTACCCCACCCGCTACGGTGCTGCGGATGGCCGACGAGCATTCCGAGACCGAGGACAGCGCCATCGCCGAGTCGGTCGTCGCCGCTCTCGGCTTCGAACCGACCACGGGTGATGAGGACACGAGCAACGTCGACGCCATCGTCGACGACCTGCTCGGTGATGATCCCGGCACCGTCGAGGACGACCCGGTCGCCGAGGTCGTGGATGATGACGATCCGGTCTCGGCGGAGATCTCGGCCGATGTCGATGCCGAGCTGGTCGACGAGTCGCTCGACGCCGCAGAGGCAGCCGAGGAGACCGAGTCGGTCGATGAGGTCGAGGCGGCCGAGCCGGACGCCGACGCCGACGTGGACGTCTTCGCCTACGACTCGGGCCCGGCCGAGTCCGAGTCGGTCGAGACCGCGGACGTCGTGGACGTCGCCGACGAGGTCGAGGCGACCGACGACGTGCTCGATGCACTCGAGGTCGAAGCCGCCGCCTCCGAGGACGACGACGAACCGGACACGCTGATCGATGCGTCGGGGGACGACGTCGCCGACGATGACGCGCCCGCGTCCGTCGATGCGGAGGCGACCGACGAGGCCGATCCGTCGAATGACCCTGTCGCCGAAGACCCTGTCGCCGACGACACGGTGGCCGACGATGAGGTCGCCGAGGACACGGCGCCCGAACGCGCGGCGCCCGAGGATGCGGCGTCCGACGATGACGAACCGATCGAGCTCGCCGTCGATCTCGACGGGGATGCCGACGAAGCGGCCGAGGACGCGACCCTCGATGCCGAGGTCGACGACGATGCCGCGGCGGAGACCGCCGGATCCGTCTTCGACGCTCCGGACGTGGTGACCGACGTCGACGAGCTCGACGCCGATGCGCTCGAGGCCGACCTGCCGCTCGACGAGGTCCCGGATCCCGAGGTGTCCGTCGGCACCGACGATCTCTTCCCCGACCTGCCCGGTCCGATCGAGGCCGAACCGGAGCCGGCGCTGGCCGCCGCCACGGTCGACCTCGACGCCCCGGTGGCCGAGCCGGTGTCGGCCACGGCGCCGGCCGCCGCCACCGCTGCGGCCGCTGCCGCCGCGGCGGACGAACCCCGCCGATTCGCCCGTCGCCGTCGCCTGCGGGCCCGCAAGGTGCGCCGGGTGGTCCGCCACATCGATCCGTGGTCGGTGCTGACGTTCTCGGTGTTGTTCCACCTCGCGCTGTTCACCGCACTGCTGCTCGCCGGTGTGCTGCTCTGGAACGCGGCGGTCAACGCCGGCACGGTCGAGAGCGTCGAGAGCTTCATCGAGGAGATCGGCGACTACGAGGCGTTCGAGATCGACTCCGCCCAGATCTTCCGTTCGGCGGTGATCATCGCCGGCACCCTCACGCTCGCCTCGTCGGTGTTGTTGGTGCTGCTCACCGTCGTGTTCAACCTGATCTCCGATCTCATCGGTGGCATCCGGGTGACCGTGATCGAGGAAGAGACCGTCCAGCTGCGGCCGAAGAAGCGCCGCAAGGATCGATCCCGCTCCTGAACCGGGGAAACCGGGTAGTGGAGCCGATGGCTCGCCGCTAGCGTTTCCCGCCTCCGGGCCTATAGCTCAGTTGGTTAGAGCGCACCCCTGATAAGGGTGAGGTCGCTGGTTCGACTCCAGCTAGGCCCACGTTCCACCGCTCCGGCGGTGTGTGGTCAGCCCGCTCCGTTGCAGGCGATAGCTTCACGGTGTGCTCACCCTGATCCGTCGAGTGTCGGCCGCCATGACGGCCGCCGGGATGATCGCCGCCTTCCTGCGCCTGCGCGGCACCGGCGGTGTGCCGCCCCGCTCGGGTGGCTGGCGTGAGCTCGAGCTCGACGAGCTCGACTGACCCGATGTCGAACGCCATCGCCGTGCTCGGGGTCGGCGTCACCGGCCTCGCCGCCGTCCGACACCTGGTCGACCGGGATCTCGAGGTCGCCGCGCTCGATCCGGACGACACCCGTCGCTCGTTCCTTCCCCCTGGGGCTCGTGGTGTGACCGGCCTGCACGAACTGGGCGACGCCACCGTCGCGGTGGTGGCGACACCGCCGGCCGGTCATGTCCGCCAGGTGGAGCGGCTGCTCCGCGACGGGCGTGACGTGGTGAGCCTCTCCGACGAGGCGGCGACGGTCGATGCGCTGCTGGCACTCGACGACGTGGCCCGTGCGCTCGGCCGGCGGGTGATCGTCGGCGCCGGGTTCTGTCCGGGGATCAGCGAGGTGCTCGCCGTGCGGGCCGCCCGGGACCTCACGGCGGTCGATGCCGTGGCGATCGCCACCACTGGGACGGCCGGCCCCGCGTGTGCCCGGGTGCATCACGCCGCGCTCAAACGGCCCGGGCGGGAGTGGCTCGACGGCGCCTGGCACGACCGCATCGGTGGGTCGGGCCGTGATCTCGTGTGGTTTCCCGAGCCGATCGGGGCCCGCGACTGCTACCGGGGCTCGTTGACGAGCCCCACGTTGTTGCATCGTTCGTTGCCCGACGCCCGGCGCCTGACGGCACGGATGTCGGCCACCCGCCGGGATCGGCTCACCAGCCGACTGCCGATGTTGCGTCCGCCCCACGCCGATGGTGGGCCGGGTGCCGTGCGGGTCGAGGTCCGTGGTTGGGCGGGAACGTCGGTGCGGACCGAGGTGCTCGGCATGTTCGCGATGCCCTCACGGGCGGCGGGCACCTTCGGTGCGATCGTGGCCGAACGTCTCGCACGCGTCCCGGTCGAGGCCGGTGTGAACTCGGCCGTCGAGGTGATCCCGGCGTCGGAATTGCTCGCGGATCTCCATGCAGCGGGGCTCGCGCCCACCAGATTCGAAGGTGCCTCGGGCGCCTGATCGGACCCTGGACCGTGCGATTCAGTCACGGCGAGTGCAAAAGAATCACTCAAGGTGGGAAACTTCGCCTCCGATAGAGATCCAGGGAGATTTCTCAAGTTTTTGCTCAAGGTCGGTGCCTCGTCGTGCCGAAACCTCTCCTGCGTCCGGAGGAGAGAAAGAGCAAAACGATGCGTACCAAGATTGACAATCACGAACTGATCAACAAGCGGATCGAGGAACACCTCCCGCTCGTCAAGCACGTGGTCTTCCAGGTGGCGGTGCACTTCCCCCGCCACGTCGACCGTGAAGAGCTGGCCCGGGCCGGCGCCCTCGGTCTCGTCGAGGCGGCCCGCCGCTACGACGACTCCCGGGGTGTGCCCTTCCAGCGTTTCGCCGCCCAGCGGATCCGGGGCGCCATCCTCGACTCGGTCCGTGCCGCCGACTGGGCACCCCGCTCGGTCCGGCTCCTCGCCCGCCGCCTCGAGGCCGCCGAGCAGCAGCTCGCCTCCGAGCTCGGCCGGGTCCCGAACCTCGCCGAGATGGCCGAGCACCTCGACGTCAGCGTCGACGAGCTCTGCCAGCTCCAGGACCGCCTGTTCCGCAGTGTCGTCCTGGCCCTCGACCACGAGACCACCGATGACACCGACGAGGAACTCACCCTTGTCGACGTGCTCTCCGACCGCAGCGCGGTCGAGCCGTCCGAGGAGCTCGAGGCCCGCGAGCTGCACGCCTACCTGCGTGACGCCGTCGACCTCCTGCCCGAGCGCCAGCGCTTCGTCGTGGTCGGCTACTTCCTCGAGGGCAAGACCTCGCAGGATCTCGCCCGCTTCCTCGGTGTCACCGAGAGCCGGATCTCCCAGCTCCGCTCCGAGGCCCTTCGTGCCCTGAAGATCGGCATCGAGGCCCAGTACGACGACGCCGCCGAGGACGAAGCACCCGTCGGCCGGGTCGCCAAGCGTGAGGCCGCCTTCGCCGGTGCGCTCACCGACGCCTCGTCGTGGCGGGAGCGCCTCGACCGTTGGGACACCGCCTACGACGTGCCCTCCGAGCCGCTGCTGCCCGTCGGTCAGGCCTGACCGACCCGCACATCTCCTCCACGTATCGCGTCGTGCCGGGCTCTCGGGCCCGGCACGGTCGCGTCCGGGCTCAGAACGTGGCGGCCGCCTGGAAGGTGGCGAGCAGCTCGGCGTCGCCGAACACCTCGACACGGCTCGGCGGGATCCGGCTCCACAGCAGCAGGAGGAGATCCGACATCGACCCACGAGCGGCCACGTCACCCTTGCCGTGCCCGTGGCTCACCTCCATCCGATCCTCGTGCATCTCGATCATCCACTCGCCGTCGGCGTCGGTGGCATGGAGATGGATCGTGCGCCCGACGAGCGAGCTGGCCTCGTCGAAGCGGAACCGGGTGGGGACGAAGGTCTCGAAGACCTCGTCGATGCCGTCACGGGCGAGGTCGACGTCGATGTCCTCGGCCGGTCCGACCGCGGCCTGACCGTCCCAGCGGTGCATCGCGAACTCGTGGGCCATGCGTCGGTGCCACCACGTGGCCGGCTGGGGGCCGGTGAAGGTGATGCACGGCTTGTCGGCGGGGGTGGCCGCCAGGGTCTCGAGCAGGGTGTCGCTGGCCTCGGCGAACCAGCCGAGCACGTCGGCACCGGCGGGGGGTTCCGCGATGGCCGAACGGCGGGGCGGCTCATCGACCGGGGCCTCGAGGGCGGCGGTCACGAATCGGGCGACCCAGCCGGTGTGTCCGACGAGTGCTTCCACCGTCCATCCCTCGACGTGCGGGATGGCCTTCCCCAGCTGGTCCTCGGTGAGCCTGGCCAGACGGTCACGTTCGACGCGGACGAGATCGAGATACGGGATGGCGGTCATGGCGTCTCCTCGGCGGGGAACAACGAGCGGAGTTCGTCGTGGATCGCCCCACCCCCGGTGGCGATCGCACTTCCGAACCCGCCGATGATGGGGCCACCGTCGAGCCGGGTCAAGCGCCCTCCGGCTTCGGTCAGGATCACCGGCATCGGTGCCACGTCCCACCACTCCAATTGGGTGTCGATCATGGCGTCGGCGCGTCCCGTGGCGACGAGTGCGTAGCCGTAGGCGTCACCCCACGTGCGGGGCAGCGTGTCGGCGGCGATGAGGCTCGCCACGGTGTCGGGGGGCCAGTTGCCGTAGGTCGAACTGGTGACGAGCGCGCCGGCCACCTCGTCACGGGCCCGGGCTCGTGCCGGTCGACCGTTCCACGTGCAACCGAGACCACGGCCGGCGGCCAGGACTTCGTCGAGGGCGGGGAACACGACGACGCCGATGGCCGGTCCGTGCTCGTCCCACATCGCCAGCAGCGTGGAGTAGAGCGGCACACCCCGCATGAACGCCTTGGTCCCGTCGATCGGGTCGATGATCCAGGTGCGGCCCGACACACCGGTGGCGTCCGGGTGCTCTTCACCCACCACGGCGTCGTCGGGGAACGCGTCGGCCAACGCGTTGCGGATCTCGGTCTCGGCCCGTCGGTCGGCGATCGTCACGGGGGTGCCGTCGCCCTTGGTGTCGACGTCGAGCTCGTCGGTGGAGCGCCAGGTGGGAAAGTGCTCGAGGGTGCCCCGGGCCGCTTCGGTCGCGATCCGGATGGCGGTGGTGAGTTCGTCGAGGTCGGCGGCAGGTGTGGTCACGCCCGGGTCTCCTTGGTCTGGCCGACCCAGCGGTCGAGGCGGCGCCACTGGTCGTGGAGCCAGGTCACCACCTCGTCGGGGTCGGTCGGGATCTCGTCGCGGGGCACGACCCAACCATCCACCACGATCGGGGCGCGCAGGGGGAGGGTCCGCAACAATCCCGTCGCTTCGGCGACACCCTCGAGGCCCACGTGGCCGAGGAACATCACATCGGCGTCGGGCGCGGCGTCGAGCAGGGCCTGGACGCCGGCGGGCTTCGGGGGCAGCAGGTGGCGGAGTTCATCGGCCAGCGCGGCTGCTTCCGGTGGGCCGTCGCGCTCGAGGCTGGCCCGCACCTTGGCCCGGCTGCGTTCGGTGGCGTAGGTGCCCTCGGGGAAGATCGCCACGGCACCGTCGGCCTCGGTGCGTTCGGCCATGGCCGCCATCCCGGCGGTCTCGCGTTCGGTGTCGCTGCCCCGCTGGACGAACCAGTTATCGAGCCGGTGACCCACGATGTCGAGGCAGGGATCGTGCTGGAGCTCGGCCTTGAGGGCGTAGTGGATGGGGCGACCTGCGAGATCCTCGACGAGGAGCACGGGCACGATGGCGTCGATCATCGAGGCGTGCCGGGACAACACGATCACCCGGCCGGCGGGCAGCTCGGGTGCCCGCATGTCGAAGTCGACCCCGAGGAGCGGTCCGCCCGCTCGCACGATCGAGGTGATCCAGCGGCGCTGGAGGCGACGGTGGGGGAGCGCGGCCCGGCGTCGGCCGGTGACGGTGAGCCAGGCCACGACGGCCATGCCGTACCACTGGTGCGCGAGGTAGACGGTGCCCATGAGGCCGATCCGGGTGGTGGGCAGGCGAGGGCGACCACGCAGGAGATCGAGCGCGGCGGTGACCGGAACCCACAGTGGCGCGGTGATCGCCAGCAGGGGCAGCAGGACGATGACGAGAAGGATCGAGCGGAGGCGGCGGAGCACCATGGGGAGAAGGGGGAGGGGAAACGGGTGGAAAACGAGCAACGCCGCACCTCTCGGTGCGGCGCCGTCAGCAATCGAGGTGCGAGACCTCGATCAGCGTTCTTCTTTGAAGATGACGTGTCGCCGGAGGACGGGATCGTACTTCTTGAGCTCGATCCGCTCCCGGGTGTTCGTCTTGTTCTTCTTCGTCACGTAGGTGTAGCCCGTGCCCTCGGTGGAGCGGAGCTTGATGACCGGACGC
>JAHDBV010000017.1:0-2229 GCA_020630195.1 Acidimicrobiales bacterium | reverse complement strand
GATGCGGTTGCCGAAACTCGGCTGCCGCCCGGTGACCTGGCAGACCTTGGACATGAGAACCTTCTTCGTTCTTGCCGTGCGGCGCGTCGCGACGGCGACGACCGGAGCGTGAAGGCTACCGATGACGCGCCTCGTACCACACCTCGTGGTGGTTCCCCGCGATGACCTGATGGTTCCGGAGCCCGGAATGGGGTCTGGACATTACGAACCCATGACGGTACGGTGACGCCCGCTGTCACGTTCTGGGGTGCGGGCCCCCGATCTGCCGAAGACCCCCGGCGGGAGGTTTCCACCGATGATCGAAGCTCGTTCCGAACGCAAGCGCCTCGCGCGGTCTCTCGAGGCCCTGACGTCGTTCCGTTCCCAGGTGACCGCCGGGGTCGCGCTGATGCTCGCCGCCGTCGGTGTGTTGTTCGCACCCACCGCCGGTGCGCAGGAGATCCGCCCGATCGTGTTCCCGGTCGACGGTGAGAACTTCTACACCGACACCTACGGCGCCTGCCGCTCCGGCTGCACCCGCCGCCATCTCGGCGTCGATCTCATCGGCGAGAAGATGGTGCCGCTGCTCGCCGCCCGTGACGGTGAGGTCACGTGGCTCCGCCACGACTCGGTGAAGGGGAACATCCTCACCATCACCGACGACGACGGCTGGAAGTACCACTACATCCACATCAACAACGACACGCCCGGCACCGACGACGGCGCCAACAACTACGACGAGGCCTTCGCTCCCGGGATCGAGCGTGGTGTGCGGGTGACCGCCGGCCAGGTCGTGGCCTACCTGGGCGACTCGGGCAACGCCGAGGCGACCCCGCCGCACCTCCACTTCGAGATCGAGCGACCCGACGGGTCGAACATCAACCCGACCCCGTCGGTGGCCGCCGCGGAGGCCAACGGGTTCGTGAGCGTGCCCGCCGTCCCGAGCGACCGTCTCGGTCCGTTCGACTCCTTCGAGGACCTCGCCGCCGAGGTCGGAACCGACCTGTTCGGCCGCTCGCTCAGCCCCACCGAGAAGGCCGCCCTCGCCAACCGCCTGCTCAACGAGCCGATCGGTGATGTCATCGCCGACCACGTCGACGATCCGACGATCGACTTCGAGGTGCGCGGCGTGGCGCGGCTCTACGAGGCCTACTTCCTGCGGACACCCGACGCCGGCGGGTTCGAGTTCTGGCTCGACTCCCGACGAGGCGGCTGGACCTTGTGGGAGATGTCGGACTTCTTCGCCGAATCCGACGAGTTCGTCGACACCTACGGCGATCTGGACGATGCCGCCTTCGTCGAGCTCGTCTACCAGAACGTGATGGAGCGGACACCCGACGGCGAGGGCCGTGACTACTGGATCGGGCGGCTCGGCTCCGACCTGTCCCGGGGCGACCTGATGACGTTCTTCAGCGACTCCGCCGAGTATCGGGGCCGCACCGAGGCCCAGACCGAACTCATCGCCGTGACGTGGCTCGTGAACGACCGCATCCCGAGCGAAGGCGAGATCGACGCCTGGCGCACCAGTCGGGACGGCGGCCGAGGCCTGGCCGACGCCATCGGCGACCTCCTGGGCTGAGCCGGCCCGGCGGCACTCAGCCGCAGAGTCGGGCGAACGGCGCCAACGAGGTGACCCGGAGTTCGTCGCGGATCGACTCGTCGGTCTTGTCGACGAGGACGGCCGTGCCGACGTGGGTCGCACCGGCCCGTTCGACGACGTCGATCATCGAACGGATCGAGTTGCCGGTCGTGATCCAGTCGTCGACGACGAGCACCCGATCGTCGGGTTCGAGGTCGAACGAGCGGGCGATGAAGTTCGACGGCTGACCACGCCAGGTCGGCTCCGAGGCGATCTCGACATCGGCGCCCGGGTGATTGGTGCCGGCCCGGCGTCCGAGGACGAGCCCGGCCGCGAGTTCGACGGCGACGAGGCCGCCGAGGATCGGGCCCCGTGCCTCGGGGGCGATCACCTTCGTCACGCCGGCCGACCGATACGGCCCGGCGAGCAGTGGGCCGATCGCTGCGAGGAGGTCGGGCTGGCGGAGCACACCGGCGACGTCGGGGTGGTCGTTCACCAGCGGGAAGCGGGTGATGAGCTCGTCGACGGTGAGGGTCACGGCGCCAAGTGTGGCATCGCCCCGGCGCCGCGCTCCGCCGAAAACGACGGAAGCCGCTGCCTGAGGCAGCGGCTCCATCCAGCGCGCTCGAAGGGACTCGAACCCCTAACCTTCTGATCCGTAGTCAGATGCT
>JAHDBV010000016.1:55276-66306 GCA_020630195.1 Acidimicrobiales bacterium | reverse complement strand
CGGCGCCGACGTCGGCGGCCTTGGTGTAGATGCCGCCACCGACACGGGAGAACAGCGCGATGGTCGAACCACCGAGGCCGTAGGCGGTGACGATCTCGAAGGCGTCCTCCGACTCGAGCACCACCACGAACAGCAGGTAGGTGATCATGAGGCCGAGCAGCGCCAGACCGGCGACCGCGAAGCCCATGACGGCACCGCCGCGGAACGCGATCGGCAGTGCCTTACCCGGTCCCTCCTTGGCGGCTTCGGTGGTGCGGGCGTTGGCCATGGTGGCCACCGTCATGCCCGCGTAGCCGGCACCCGCCGACAGCACCGCGCCGAGGATGTAGGCGATGGCACCGAGCGGCGTCACGATGATCGCCACGATGATGGCCATCACGACGGCGAAGGCGGACACCCAGGTGTACTCCTGCTTGAGGAACGCCTTGGCTCCCTTCTGGATCTCGGTCATGAGGAAGACCATCCGGTCATTACCGGGAGAGGCCTTCTTCACGTCATTGAAGAAGAAGTACGCCAGGCCGAGCGCTGCGAGCGCCGAGACCAGGGCGAGATAGGGGACTGCGTTCACGTCAGTGTCCTCGATCGGGGGTGGTCGGGGTGTCGACGGAGGCGACCGCATCGAGCCCGACAGATCCCTGCCTGGGCGTGCGCGGTCACGCCAGCGACCGCCGCACGCTACTCAGGCGGGGTTCGCGACCGCAACGACCCTCGACCATCTGGTAAGGGGCGCCGGCCCCGGCCGGACGATCCCGGGAACGGGGGAGCGGCGGCCCCGCATCACGCGGAGCCCGCCCACCGCGCCCGTCCGGTGGCTCAGTCGACCGTCCAGGCGGCGCCGAGCACGGCGGCGAGATCGGCGATGTCGTCGGTCCCGCAGAGCTCGCGCGCCGAGTGCATCCCGAGCTGGGCGACACCGAGGTCGACGGTCGGCACGCCGAGACGGGTTGCGGTGATCGGCCCGATGGTCGAACCGCACGGCAGGTCGTTGCGGTGGATGTAGATCTGCGCGTCGACCCCGGCCGTCTCGATCGCCCGCCGGGCGAACCCCTCGGCACGTCCGTCGGTGGCGTAGCGCTGGTTGGCGTTCCGCTTGATCACGACGCCGCCGTTCAATCGGATCGGATGCTCGGGACGGTGACGGGCGGCGTAGTTCGGGTGGGTCGCATGGGCGCCGTCGGCCGACACCACGACCGAACCGGCGAGCCGCTGCAGATGGGCGGGTCGGTCGATGCCGGCCGCAGCCGACAGTCGCTCCATGAGGTGCTCGAGCAGGGCACCACCGGCACCGGTGGCCGACGCCGATCCGACCTCTTCGTGGTCCGACAGCACCACGACGGCCGTCGCGGCGAGTTCCGCCGGGTCGGCCGCGGCGAGGGCCGCGATGGCGGCGAAACACGACACCTGGTTGTCGATGCGTGCGGATGCGAGCAGGTCGGCGTCGGGACCGACCACGGTCGGCGGCTGGACGTCGTGGAACATCAGATCCCACGCCCGCACCTCGGCGGCGTCGACACCGGCGGCCTCGGCCGCGGCATCGATCAACGCACCCTCGGTGGGTTCCCCGAGTCCGAACACGGGCGTCAGGTGGGTGGCCGGGTCGAGCTTGAGTCCGTCGCTGCGGATCTCCCGATCGAGATGGATGGCGAGCTGGGGCACCCGGAACCACGGCTCGTCGATCCGGACCAGCGGCATCGAACCATCGGCCAGGACGAGCCGACCGGACAGGCCGAGATCACGATCGAGCCACGAGTTGGCGAGCACCCCGCCGTAGACCTCGATGGCGACCTGACGGAAGCCGTCGGAGCCGACGTCGGGGTGGGCACCGACCCGGAGGTTCGGTGAGTCGGTGTGGGCTCCGACGATCCGGAACCCGGTGTCGGGCCCGACCGTCTCCGGGTCGAGCCAGGCGATGATCGCCCCGTCGAGCACGGCGTATCCCCTCGATGGCCCGCTCGGCACTGCGTCGGTCAGGTCGACCTCGGTGAAGCCGGCGGCCTGCAGTCGGGCCGCCGCGGTCTGCACCGCGTGGTAGGGCGACGGGGAGGCGGTGATGTCGTCGATCACGGCGGCGGTCACGGGATGCACGTTGCTCACCCGCCCAGTCTGACAGCCCGACGAGACCGGGCCGGGATCTCGGCCAATTCGATCGGTTTGGCCCCGACCATCTACACGAGCGATGCGGTTTGTCTCGCCGGAGCCTCGGACAGATAGATTGAGCGATCTCCCGTGGCCGGGCCGACGCCGTCCCAGCCGCACCGCCACCTCGAGGGTCTCGCCGAGTCCGCACCCGACGCCGACACCAGTCCCACTTCGCACGTCGAAGCACACGGTTCCGCGTCCTGCCGACGAGCGCCGCCCGAACGGCGGCCACCGTCCACGGAATCCCGACCGACCGGAGTCACCTCGGTGCTGCATTCGTCTGTGTCCACGTCTTCGAACCCGAGCCTGCCGGGCCTCGGCCTGCCCCCGGCCCAGGGTCTCTACGACCCCCGCCACGAACACGACGCCTGCGGCGTGTCGTTCGTCGCGGACCTGCACGGCCGTGCGTCGAACGACATCGTGCGACAGGCCCTCGGCGCGCTCACCTGCATGCAGCACCGTGGCGCCACGAACGCCGAGCCGAACACCGGTGACGGTGCGGGCATCCTCATGCAGGTCCCCGACGCCTTCCTCCGGACCGTCTTCGACGACCTGCCCGCCGCCGGCGCCTACGCCACCGGCATGGTCTTCCTCCCCGGCGCCGACCCCGACGGCTCGACCGCGGATGCCGACGCCGCCCACGCCCTGATCGACGAGATCGTCGCGGGTGAGGGCCTCGCCGTGCACGCCTGGCGTGAGGTCCCCGTCGACGCCTCCGATCTCGGCCAGCAGGCACTCGACGTGCTGCCGACCTTCCGCCAGATCGTGCTCACCGACCCCGAGGGTCGCACCGGGCTCGACCTCGACCGGATCGCCTACATCGCCCGCAAGCGGATCGAACACGAGACCGCGGCGAGCGGCCTCGGCTCCTACCTGCCGTCGTTGTCGTCGCGCACCTTCGTGTTCAAGGGGATGTTGACCACCCCGCAGCTGTCGACGTTCTTCCTCGACCTGCAGGACCCGACGATGGCCTCCGCACTGGCCCTCGTGCACTCCCGGTTCTCGACCAACACCTTCCCGGCCTGGCCGCTCGCCCACCCCTACCGCTTCGTCGCCCACAACGGCGAGATCAACACGGTGCGCGGCAACGAGAACTGGATGCGTGCCCGCGAGGCGCTGCTCGCCGCCGACCACTGGGGCGACCGGGTCGACGACCTCTTCCCGATCTGCACGCCCGACTCGTCGGACACCGCCCGCTTCGACGAGGCCCTCGAGCTGCTCCACCTCGGCGGCTACCCGCTGCACCACGCCGTGCTCATGATGATCCCCGAGGCGTGGGAGCGGCACGAGACGATGCCCGAGGCCGAGCGCGCCTTCTACCAGTTCTACGCCTCCGCGATGGAGGCCTGGGACGGCCCCGCCTCGGTGACCTTCACCGACGGCACCGTCGTCGGTGCCGTGCTCGACCGCAACGGCCTGCGCCCCAGCCGCTACTGGGTCACCCGCGACGGTCTCGTCGTGATGGCCTCGGAGGTCGGCGTCGTCGACGTCGACCCGGCCGACGTCGTGCAGAAGGGCCGGCTCGAGCCCGGCAAGATGTTCCTCGTCGACACCTCGCAGGGTCGCATCGTCGACGACGCCGAGATCAAGTCGACGCTCGCGGCGGAGCACCCGTACAGCGCCTGGCTCGAGGGCCTCATGGACCTCGACGACCTGCCCCGTCGGGAGCACGTGCTCCCGCGTCACGACGAGCTCGTCCCCGAGCAGGTGGCGAACGGCTACACCGAGGAGGAGCTCGACCTCCTCGTCGAGCCGATGGCGGTGGAGGCCAAGGAGAACATCGGCTCCATGGGGACCGACACCCCCGCCGCGGTGTTGTCGGATCGCCCCCGGATGCTGTTCGACTACTTCGCCCAGCTGTTCGCGCAGGTCACGAACCCGCCGCTCGACGCCATCCGCGAGGAGCTCGTCACGTCGAGTTTCACCCGCATCGGCCCCCAGGGGAACCTGCTCGCGCCGTCGCCCGACTGGTGCCACCAGATCCGCCTCGACAGCCCGATCATCTCCGAGGACGACCTGATCCGGATCACCCGGGCCAACGACGAGGGTTCGTTCGAACACCTCCGGACCGTCACCCTCGACGCCCGCTACGAGGTCGCCCGGGGCGAGGACGGGCTGCGCGACACCCTCGACCGGATCCGTTCCGAGGCGAGCGAAGCCGTCGCCGACGGCAAGACCATCATCGTGATCTCGACCCGGGGCGCCACCGCCGACCTCGCGCCGGTGCCGTCACTGCTCGCCACCTCGGCCGTCCACCACCACATGGTTCGGGAGAAGTCCCGCACCCGGGTCGGCATCATCGTCAACGCCGCCGACGCCCGCGAGGTGCACCACCTCGCCCTCCTGCTCGGCTTCGGCGCCAACGCGATCTGCCCGTCACTCGTGTTCGAGTCGGTCGAGGACCGCATCGCCCGGGGCATCTCCGACGCCGACCTCGCCACCTCGGCCCAGCACTACATCAAGGCCGCCACGAAGGGCGTCATCAAGGTGATGTCCAAGATGGGCATCTCGACCGTCGCGTCCTACACCGGCGCCCAGATCTTCGAGGCGGTCGGACTCGGCCAGGACCTCGTCGACGAGTTCTTCACCGGCACCACCTCCAAGCTCGGCGGCATCGGCCTCGCCGAGGTCGCCCGGGAGTGTGAACTCCGCCATCTGCGGGCGTTTCCCGATCGCCCCGAGCTGCTGGCCCACCGTGAGCTCGAGCTCGGCGGGGAATACAAGTGGCGTCGGGAGGGGGAGTACCACCTCTTCAACCCGACCACCGTGTTCAAGCTGCAGCACGCCACCCGCGAGGGCCAGTACGACGTCTTCAAGGAGTACACGAAGCTCGTCGACGACCAATCGGAACGACTCGCGACCCTCCGGGGGCTGTTCAGGCTCACCCCGACGCGGGAGCCCATCCCGATCGACGAGGTCGAACCCGCGACCGAGATCGTCAAGCGATTCGCCACCGGCGCCATGAGCTGGGGGTCGATCTCGGCCGAGGCCCACGAGACGCTCGCGATCGCGATGAACCGGATCGGCGGCAAGTCGAACACCGGAGAGGGCGGTGAGGACCCCGCCCGATTCGTCCCCATGGAGAACGGCGATTCGAAGCGCTCGGCGATCAAGCAGGTCGCGTCGGGCCGGTTCGGTGTGACGTCGGAGTACCTGGCCAACGCCGACGACATCCAGATCAAGATGGCCCAGGGAGCCAAGCCCGGCGAGGGCGGCCAGCTCCCCGGCAAGAAGGTGTGGCCCTGGATCGCCAAAGCGCGCTACTCGACCCCGGGTGTCGGCCTGATCTCGCCGCCGCCGCATCACGACATCTACTCGATCGAAGATCTCGCCCAGCTCATCCACGACCTGAAGAACGCCAACGCCCAGGCCCGCGTGCACGTGAAGCTCGTGGCCGAGGTCGGCGTCGGCACGGTCGCCGCCGGCGTCTCGAAGGCGAAGGCCGACGTGGTCCTGATCTCCGGCCACGACGGCGGTACCGGTGCCTCGCCACTCACCTCGCTGAAACACGCCGGCGGCCCGTGGGAGCTCGGCCTCGCCGAGACCCAGCAGACCCTCCTGATGAACGACCTGCGGGATCGCATCGTCGTGCAGGTCGATGGTCAGATCAAGACCGGCCGCGACGTCGTCATCGCCGCCCTGCTCGGCGGTGAGGAGTTCGGCTTCGCGACCGCGCCGCTGGTCGTGTCGGGTTGCATCATGATGCGGGTCTGCCATCTCGACACGTGCCCGGTCGGTGTGGCGACACAGAATCCCGAGCTCCGTGCCCGGTACTCGGGCCAGCCCGAGTTCGTCGAGAACTTCTTCTGGTACATCGCCGAGGAGGTCCGCGAGTACCTGGCCGAGCTCGGCTTCCGCAGCCTCGACGAGGCGATCGGTCAGGTCGACACGCTCGACGTGCAACCGGCCATCGATCACTGGAAGGCCAACGGCCTCGATCTCTCGCCGGTGCTGTATGCGCCGGAGCTGCCCGACGGCGCCGACCGCTACAACACCCAGGGGCAGGACCACGGCCTCGACGCGGCGCTCGACAACGAGTTGATCGCACGGGCCGCCGCCGCCATCGAGCGGGGCGAACCGGTCCGCATCGACACCCCGATCCGCAACGTGAACCGCACCGTCGGCACGATGCTCGGCAATGCCGTGACCCGGGCCCACGGTGGGGCGGGGCTCCCCGACGACACCATCCAGGTCGACCTGCGTGGGTCGGCGGGCAACAGCTTCGGCGCCTTCGTCCCGTCGGGCATCACGCTGCGCCTCGAGGGCGACGCCAACGACTACGTGGGCAAGGGACTCTCGGGTGGGCGTCTCGTCGTCGCTCCGCCGGCCTCGTCTCCGTTCGAGCCCTCCGAGCAGATCATCGCCGGCAACGTGTTGTTGTACGGCGCCACCGGCGGCGAGGCCTACTTCCGTGGCCGGGTGGGGGAGCGGTTCTGTGTCCGCAACTCCGGCGCCCGTGCCGTGGTGGAAGGGGTCGGCGACCACGGTTGTGAGTACATGACCGGTGGTCGGGTGGCCATCCTCGGAACGACCGGGCGGAACTTCGGCGCCGGCATGTCGGGCGGCATCGCCTACGTCTTCGACGCCGACGGTTCGTTCCCCTCCCGGGTCAACCGGGAGATGGTCGACCTGGAGCCGCTGTCCGCCGACGACCAGGACGAACTGAAGGGCCTGGTCACGGCCCACTTCGTGGAGACCGGTTCCGACGTGGCGGAGCGCCTGTTGGTCAACTGGGCCCGCGAGGTCGAACGCTTCGTCAAGGTGATGCCGAGCGACTACAAGCGGGTCCTGGAAGCCGAGGCGAGAGCGCTCGCCGACGGCACCGACCCGATCGACGCGATCATGGAGGCCTCCAATGGGTGATCCCCGCGGATTCCTGACCCACACCCGCCAGACCCCCGAGCGGCGGCCGGTGCCCGTCCGCCTGCGCGACTGGGACGAGGTGTACGAGCCGTTCGACGAGGCCGCCCTGAAGGACCAGGCGTCGCGCTGCATGAACTGCGGCATCCCGTTCTGCAACAACGGGTGCCCGCTCGGCAACCTGATCCCCGACTGGAACGATCTCGTCTACCGCGACGACTGGCGCCAGGCGATCGACCGGCTGCACGCCACGAACAACTTCCCCGAGTTCACCGGCCGGCTCTGCCCGGCCCCGTGTGAAGGGGCCTGTGTCGTCGGCATCAACGACGATCCGGTCACGATCAAGCAGATCGAGGTCGAGATCATCGACCGCGCCTGGGCCGAGGGCTGGGTCGAACCGGTGCTGCCGTCGAAGCTGACGGGCAAGTCGGTGGCGGTGATCGGCTCGGGCCCGGCGGGTCTCGCCGTGGCCCAGCAGCTGACCCGGGCCGGGCACCGTGTCGTCGTGTTCGAACGGGCCGACCGCATCGGTGGCCTGCTCCGGTACGGCATCCCCGAGTTCAAGATGGAGAAGAAGGTCCTCGATCGCCGTCTCGGTCAGATGGAGGCCGAGGGCACCGAGTTCCGGGCGAACTCGAACGTCGGCGGCCCCGCCGACGATCCGACGTCGGTGTCGGTCGAGTCGCTGCGGGCCGAGTTCGACTCGATCGTGCTCGCCGGCGGTGCCACCGCAGCACGTGACCTGCCGATCCCCGGGCGCGAACTCGACGGCATCCACCAGGCGATGGAGTACCTCCCACTCGCCAACAAGGTCCAGGAAGGCGACATGTCGGCCTCGCCGATCGACGTCGCCGGCAAACACGTCGTGATCATCGGTGGCGGCGACACCGGAGCCGACTGCCTCGGCACCGCCCACCGCCAGGGCGCCGAGACGGTGCACCAGTTCGAGATCATGCCCCGTCCTCCCGACGAGCGAGCCGACTCCACCCCATGGCCGACCTTCCCGCTGCGCTACAAGGTCACCTCCGCCCACGAGGAGGGCGGCGAGCGCGTGTACTCGGTGTCGACCACCGAGTTCAGCGGTGAGAACGGGCGGGTCACGGCGCTGAAGGGCGTCGAGGTCGAGATGGCCGTCGTCGACGGCCGGCCGGGGTTCCGCAACGTCGAGGGATCCGAGTTCGAGCTGCCCGCCGACTTCGTCTTCCTCGCGATGGGCTTCACCGGTCCCGAGCAGGGTGGCCTGCTCGATCAACTCGGCGTCGAGCTCGACGGCCGCGGCAACGTGGTGCGTTCGTCGGACTGGGCGAGCTCGGTCGACGACGTGTTCGTGTGCGGCGACATGGGTCGTGGCCAGAGCCTCATCGTGTGGGCCATCGCCGAGGGTCGGTCGTGCGCGGCCGCCGTCGACGAGGCGCTGATGGGCCACACGCTGCTGCCCTCACCGGTTCGCCCCAGCGACCGTCCCCTCACCGCCTGACGCCGTTCGCCTCGCTGGCGCTCGGCTCACTCACACAGTTGTTCGCCGGGGCTCACAACTGACGCCGTTCTCAAACAGCGACAGGTTCAATCAACTCCTGGAGGCGCAGGCGATAGAGCGTGGAGCACACCCGGAAGGGTGACTCCGACGTCTCGTCGATCACGTCGGACACCGTGCGGCGACCGTCGAGCAGCGCGAGGTAGCGCCACTCGGCCGGTTCGATTCGTGTGTCGGCGGCGCCCGGGAGCTCCCGGGTCATGCGGAAGGTCGCGCCCGTGGTCGGGATCTCCTCGGCGATGGCCCGCCAGAGGTCGATCCGGCGTTCCGCCTCGTCGATGATCTCGAGCATCGGTTCGGCGAAGCGTTCGCCGAGGTGATGCCGCATGCCCTCCTCGAGGGTGGCGTCACCGTCGCGGGTGGCGAGCAGCTCGAACAGGCCGTTGAGGTTGTGCTCGTGGAGGAGCCGAGCGACGACGTTCTCCGCCGCGGGTGCTTCGGCGAGCACGGCATCGACGAGTGGCGTGCCCCCGAGGCGGGCGGTGCGGTCGAGGTCGTCGAGGTCGATGCCGCCGGGCAGGGCGGCGTCGCGGAGCACGTCGACGGGGGAGAGCTCACCGTCGACGAGCACGAGACGACCCCCGGCGAGCCAGATGGAGGCGTGTTCGACATGCAGCGTGCCGGTCCAGCCGTCGTTGGCCAGTTGGCACAGCTGGGATCGCAGATCTCGGGGCGTCTCGTCTGGGCGTCGCACGGCCCCTTCTTCGGCAGATCCGGCCCTCGACTCAAGTCGGAGACGCCGATCTGCCGAGACAGCCCTCACACCGTGCCCGACCGGGTGCGGCGATCCGGCCCGAGGACCCCACGACGTGCTCCGAAATCTCCGTCTCCGTACGAAGCTCATCGCCATCGCCGTCCCGCCCCTGTTGGTGTTGGCGTTCGTCGCCGGCCACGGCCTGCTGATCAGCTTCCGCGGCGAGTCGAACGTCGAGGAGCTCACCGCCGACATCCGGGTGCTCGCGATCATCGCCCTGGCGGCGGTGCTGCTGTCGACGCTGACGCTGGTGTTGGTGTGGCCCTCGATCGTGCAGCCGCTCCAGCGGGTGACGACGGCGGCGAACGATCTCGCCAACAAGCGCCTGCCCCGGCTCGTCGACTCACTCACCGACCCGACCATCGTGCTCGAGGAGCCGACCCGGGATCTCGACGACGAGCGCAACGACGAGCTCGGTGCCCTCGCCCGCTCGCTCACCGAGGTTTCCCAGGCCACCAACGAGGTGGCGGAACGCCAGAAGGACGTCGTGTCCGCCTCCATCCGCGAGCTCGTCATCAACCTCGCTCGCCGCTCCCAGACCCTGGTCGATCGCCAACTCGAGTACATCTCCTCGCTCGAACAGACCGAGACCGACGCGGGCCGCCTCGACGAGCTGTTCCGGCTCGATCACCTCGCCACCCGGATGCGTCGCAACGCCGAGAGCCTCCTCGTGCTCGCCGGGGCCGAGCCGACCGACCGTCGTGGGCGCGGTGTCTCCATGGCCGACATCGCGCGGGTCGCGGTCGGCGAGATCGAGCGGTACCGCCAGGTCGCCCTGCGGGACCTCGCCTCGGCCGAAATGGACACCTCCCGTGCGGTCGATCTCGCCCATCTCCTCTCCGAGCTGATGGAGAACGCCACCCAGTTCTCGCCGCCGGACGTGCCGGCCGCCGTCACCGGCACCAACGGTCTCGGTGGCACCTACGTGTTCGAGGTCGTCGACTCCGGTCTCGGCATGACCGACGAGCAGCTGGCGATCGTGAACGACGTGCTCGCCGACCCGCCCGATCTCGGGCTCGCGCTCACCCGCTCACTCGGCTTCCTCGTGGTCGCCAAGCTGGCACATCGTCTCGAGACCGAGGTCGTCCTCGCCCACACGCCCGGCGGCGGTGTGACGGCGACGGTGACGATCCCCGCCACGATGCTGATCCGCCCCATGACGCCGGCGGTCGGTTCCGCCCCCGGCGTCGCGGCGCTCGGATCGGCTCCCGAGGTGACCGCGGCGACCCCGCCGGCACCGATCGATGTCGACCCGGTGGGACTCCCGCAACCCGCCGGGTCGGCGTCACCCTTCGTGTCCCTCGATCTCGACTCGGCTCCGGCGCTCGAGCAGCGGACCGACACCGCGGCCGACGTGTGGTCGACCCCGGCGCCGGTCGAGCCGGCCGCCCACGAGCGGCCCGGTCGTCCGATCACGGGCCCGCCGATGGAGCAGTCGCCACTGCGAGCAGATGAGCTGCTCGCCGATCTCGATCCGGGCCCCGCGCCGACGGCGCTGACCCAACGCACCCGCACCGAGGCTCCCGAGCCGTCGACCACCGACGAAGAGACCACGGGCCACTTCGCCCCTCGGAGCGCCGACGGCGGCGCTCGCCTGCTGACCCGCTACCACGCCGGCGAGCCGTCGGCGGCCGAGGTGGCGCGGAACAGCCGGACCGGATCATCGTTCGCCGACTGGGCGGAGGACACCGAGCCGAAGGCGAGTGGTGTGTCCGAGCCGAAGGCGAGCGGTGCGTCCGAGCC
>JAHDBV010000016.1:48178-55176 GCA_020630195.1 Acidimicrobiales bacterium | reverse complement strand
CCGAGCCGAAGGCGAGTGGTGTGTCCGAGCCGAAGGCGAGCGGTGCGTCCGAGCCGGGTGGTTTCGCCATGCCGATGGTCGAGGAGGCGCCGCCGGCGCTCCGCAGCGAGCCGTTGATCGACCGGGGCACGATCCTGCGGGCCGACGCCGCGCCGCAGATGCCGATGCCCGAGGCCGACGACCGTCCGCACCGGGAACCGATCTCCCGACCCACCGAGTCGTCGTCGATCGCCTCCACCGACGCCCTGCTGCGCCGCCTCAGCGGCGACGACGCCGATGAGGCCTGGAGCGTCGCCCCGCCGGTGATGCCCCTCGCCGAAGCCGAACTCGACGCCACCCGGCCCGAACCGGATCTCCCGCTCCGCCCATCCGCCACCACCGACACGTTCGACCCGGCCGTCGACGCGTGGATCTCGAGGGAGTCCTGATGACCACATCGCTCAGCCAACGCGCCGCCAACGTGAACTGGCTCATCGACGACTTCGTGTCGACGACACCCGGGGTCACCGACTCCATCGTCGTCTCCTCCGACGGACTCGCCCTCGCCGCGTCGTCCGGACTCGATCGGGATTCGATCGACCGCTTCTCCGCCGTCGCCTCCGGCCTCATCGGCCTCGCCTTCGGTGTCGCCCAGCGCTTCGACGGCGGGGGTGTGCGTGAAGTGGTGATCGACATGGAGCGGGCACTGCTGTTCGTCACGGGCGTGTCGGACGGCTCGTTGCTGGCCGTCGTGGCCCGATCCGACGCCGACGTCGGACAGGTCGGCTATGCGATGAGCCGACTCGTCGAACGCTGCGGTGCGGTGCTCACGCCCGAACTGCGCCACGAGCTCCAGGCGGCCCTGCCCCGATGAGCGCCAACGACCTCCCCGACGACCTCTTCCGAGCCCGACGACTCCGGCCCTATCTCATCACCGGTGGCCGGACCCGCGCGTCGGTCGATCTCGCGATGGAGACCCAGATCCGCTCGACCCCCCAGGGGACGGCGTCCCTCGCCCAACTCGACCACGAGCGCGAAGCACTCGTCCGCATGTGCGTGACGCCGATGCCGGTGGCCGAGATCGCGGGGCGCCTGCACCTGCCGCTCCAGGTCGCCCGGGTCGTCGTGAGCGACCTCGTCGTCCAGGGGCTCGTCGCCGTCGACGGTCCGATCTCTCCCGACCGTCCGGATCTGCACCTGCTCGAACGGGTGCTCGAAGGGCTGCGCACGCTGTGATCCGTCCCTTCAGCTCCACGTCGACCGACACCACGGACACGACGACACCTCCGCCACCACCGGCCACGTCGCCCTTCCCCGGCGGCATCGACCGCCGACGCCCGGACGCGGGCATCCATCGGGCCGAACCCACCGACGTCGGCGCACCCGCCGCCGACGACGACGCCACCCCTCCACCGCTTCCGGTGAAGATCGTGGTCGCCGGTGGGTTCGGTGCGGGGAAGACGACGGCGGTGGGCGCCATCTCCGACATCGAACCGCTCACCACCGAAGCGGCCATGACGGTGAACGCCGTCGACCTCGACCGACTCTCGGACGACTCGACCAAGACCACCACGACGGTGGCCTTCGACTTCGGTCGGGTCGCCCTCGGCAACGATCTGATGCTCTACCTGTTCGGCTCACCCGGCCAGGACCGATTCCGGTTCTTCTGGGACGAGCTCCTGCGGGGAGCGATCGGTGCGGTGGTGCTCATCGACACCGGACGCTTCGAGGACTGCTTCGGTGCGGTGTCGCACCTCGAGCACTCGGGCGTGCCGTTCGTCGTCGTGGTGAACGCGTTCGACGGCCGGATCCGTCATCACCCCGACGAAGTGCGTTCCGCGCTCGACATCTCGCCGTCGACTCCCGTCCTCGTCGCCGACGTGCGCGACCGGGAGGGAGTGAAGGGTGTGCTGGTGACGCTCGTCCGTCACGCCATGGCCACCGCCACCCGCACCGGCTGACCGCGGCCGCCCGCCGTCCCGGGTCGTCGGGCCCGGACCGACCGCCTTCGCTACGGTCGGTCCGTGACCACACGCCTGAGCCGACTCGATCGATCCATCCGCGGGCGCGTCGCCCTCGTGACCGGGGCCGCGTCCGGCATGGGGCGCGCCGAAGCGCATCTGTTCGCCGACGAGGGTGCGAGCGTCGCGTTGCTCGATCGGGACGGCGACGGCGTCCGGTCCGTGGCCGCGGAGATCGCCGCCATCGGCGGCACGGCGATCGCGATCGAGGTCGACCTGGCCGATGCCGAGGCGATCGACGCCGCCGTGGCGACGGCCCGAGCCGAGCTCGGCCCGATCGACATCGTCGTGAACAACGCCGGGGTCTCGATTCCGGCACCCGTCGCCGGCGACGACTACGAGTCCGCCTGGCGGACGACGCTCGCCGTGAACCTCGATGCCCAGCACCGGGTCATCCGCGCCTGCCTCGACGACCTGGCCCGTGACGGCAGCGGCCGGATCGTCAACATCGCCTCGACCGAAGGCCTCGGCGCCACCCCCGGCCTGAGCCCCTACACCGCGTCCAAGCACGGCGTGATCGGACTCACCAAGGCACTCGCGGTCGAACTTGGACGCCGCGGCATCACCGTGAACTGCGTCTGCCCCGGCCCGATCCGGACGGGCATGACCGCGCCGATCCCCGACGACGCCAAGGACCGCTTCGCCCGCCGTCGGGTCCCGCTCGGCCGCTACGGCGACCCGGAGGAGGTCGCCCACATCGTGCTCGGCATGGTGCTCCCCGCCTCGGCGTATCTCAACGGCGCGGTGGTCACCGTCGACGGCGGGATGACCGCCCAGAACGTCTGACTCGACGGCGGCGCCCCGCGGCCCGTATGGGGCCCGGAACCGGGCCGCCACCTAGGCTCGGCTGATGGCCGAGGAACCGATCGCCGCATCACCGACCGCCGAGCCGGTGGGCCTGCTCGAGGGGCTCTCGTCGACCCGGGCGATCCGGCGCTACGCCGACGAACCGATTCCCGACACCGACGTCCGGGACATGCTGTTCGCCGCGACCCGGGCGCCGACCGGCTCGAATCGTCAGAGTTTCCGGTTCGTCGCGCTCCGGGACGGGCCGACGGCGACCGAGGCGAAATCGCTCCTCGGCGAGTCGTTCCGGGCGGGCTGGGCGGCCAAACGCCGCAGCGACGGCTACGACGAGGGCTCCGGCGCGGTCGAGGACACGCCGAAGGCCCGCCAGGCGCGAGCGATGGACCACTTCGTCGACAACTTCGAACGCACACCGCTCGTCGTGCTCGCCTGTGTCCGGCGCCGCCACGACGGGATCGGCGACGGCGCCAGCGTCTACCCGGCGTGCCAGAACCTGCTGCTCGCCGCACGAGCGCTCGGCTACGGCGGGGTGCTGACCATGTGGCACGGGATGGTCGAGCCCGAGCTCCGCGAGCTCATCGGCATTCCCGACGACCACCACCTCGCCGCCACCATCCCGATCGGACGCCCTCTGGGGCGGCACGGCCCGGTGCGGCGGCGCCCCCTCGACGAGCTCGTCTTCGAGGACCGCTGGGACGGAGGGGCCGACTGGATCGAGGACCCTGCGGGCACCCGCCACACGGCGGCGGGCCCACCCCGCCGATGACGGGCGTCAGGAGATCGGCCCGCCCTCGTCGCCCGACTCGGTGGCGTCACGCTCGGCGTCCTGCTTGGCCTTGATCGAGCGGATCACCCCACCGAGCAGGAAGAAGCCACCGACGACCACCGAGATCAAGGTGGCGATGTAGACCCAGGTCGGCAACTCGGCCGGCTGGGCCTCCTCGGTCGCGACGACGGCGAGGACGGAGAGCTCGGCGGCCAACTCGTGTGCGATCACCTCTCCAGTGTGGCCCGTGACGGCGTCGGCGACGACCGCTGGCCCACGCCGACGACGCACCCTAGGTTCGCCGTCATGTCCGATCCCGACTCCGCACCGCCGTTCGACGTCGCCGAAGCCGACCGCCTGCTCACCACCACACGGGCGGTCCGACGCCGGCTCGACACCTCCCGGGACGTCCCGGACCAGGTGCTGTTCGAGTGCATCGACGTGGCGGAACAGGCACCGACCGGCGGCAACGTGGCGAGCCGCCGGTGGCTGGTCGTACGTCGTCCCGACCTCAAGCAACGCCTCGGCGAGCTCTACGCCGAGTCGGGAGCGTTCATGCAGACCATCGCCGAACGCCTCGACGGTACGGATCACCCCCAGGCGGAGGTGTTCGCCTCGTCGGCGCATCTGGTCGAGCACTTCGCCGAGGCACCGGCGCTCGTGATCGCCGGCATCTGGGGTCGACACGACGACTCCGGTCGGCCCGGCCTGTTCGATTCGGTGCTGCAGTCGGCCTGGAGCTTCAACCTCGCACTGCGGGCCCGCGGGCTCGGCTCGGTGTGGACCACGATGCTCAACGCCCGTGAGGCGGAGCTCACCGAGATCCTCGGTGTGCCTCCCGGTGTCACCACCGTCGTGACATTCCCGGTCGGCTACACGATCGGGACCGACTTCCGCCCGGTCACCCGGCGCCCGGCGAACGAGATCACCTACTTCGAGCACTGGGGCAACACCCGTGCCCGCCCGACCCCGGCCGGTACCGCCACCGTGGCGTCGGGCCCGGGGGTCGTGGTCGAGGTCGACATCGACGCCCGGACCAAGGCCGTGTGGCCGCTCGTGAGCGACCCGACGACCCCCGCGGGTTTCGAGAACGAACTCGAGGCCGCCGAGTGGACGTCGTCCGCCCCGCACGGGGTCGGTTCGACCTTCGTCGGCACGAACCGGATCGGCGATCGTGTGTGGGACATCACCAACCACGTGACCGAACACATCGAGGGCCGTGTGTTCGAGTGGGGCACCGTCGACCCCGACGATCCGGGCGCCGTCTGGCGATTCGAACTCGAGGAGGTCGGACCGAGGAGCCGGTTGCGGTTCTCCGTCGTCATCGGGGAGCGCAACAACCTGACCGCACCGATGGCGCTCGAGAACCCGGCGGACGAGGCGAAGGTGTTGGCCGGTCGCCGCAAGATGATGCGTGCGGCCATGCAGGCCACGGCCGAAGGCATCAAGGCAGCGGCCGAAGGAGCGAACTGATGGACAGCCTCTCCTGCGCACGGAGCATGCGTGGCTCGATCGGCATGCTCGCCATGGCCTGGCTGATGGCGCCCTCGACCAACGAGACCGCCGGCGCCGCGGGCCTCGACGTCGAGTCGAACGGCGCCTACGCGGTCGGGCGACTCGGCGTGCTCGGCGATTGCCCGGCCGACAACGTCGTCGGCGCCGCGTTCTTCTGGGAGCCCGACACGATGCGGCGCATGGTGGCCTCCGGGCGGGCATCCGCGAGCCCGACGGAGGGCACACGGATCTACGTCGACATCTGCCGCCGCTGGGGCGCCGACCATCTCGACGGGTTCGACGGGGCCGAACGGCTCGGAACACTGCTCGAGCGGGTGGTCTCGGCCGCCGATCCGAACGGTGCCCCCACGTTCGTCGGCTGGCGCGACCAACCGCTGCCGGCCGATGCCGGGCCGGCACGGACCTTCCAGCTGGCCCAGACGATGCGGGAGCTCCGCTTCGCCCGGCACTGCGTGGCCGTCCAGGCGGCGGGCCTGGGCCCGCTCGAGGCGATCCTGTCGGGGCCGGCGGGGGAGTGGAACGCCGAGTTCTTCGGCTGGCCTCGGCCGTACCCCGACGTGGCCGACCTCGGCGACGTTCGAGCCGAGGTCGAGGCCGTGACCGACCGTCTCCATGCACGCGACCTCGACGTCCTCGACGACGACGAGCGGGCGGAGCTCCGGGCCCTCGCGAAGGCCGCCCGTGCACATGCCACCGAGCGGGCCGGTTGACCACGCTCGGTCACGACCCACATCCCTCCACAGCTCGTCCCGACCCGGTTCGACCGGAATCCACAGGGTTCGCCCTCTGGTACTCCACACGGCCGCCGTCGTAGGTTGCCCGAAGCGGCACGGGAGCCCCCGGCGCCACGACCCGAGGAGACGACGATGGCCATGTTCGAAGTGACCCTCTCCGCCGATCGATCCGAGCTGATCGACGGCGCCGACGCCTACCAACTCGAGGGTCCGCTCACGACCTTCTTCCGCCTCGGCGGATCCCGCACGGTCATCGACTCCTGGAGCACCCGGCTCGCGAGCTTCCGCACCGTCGACATCGTGACGATCCGCCGGGTCGGATCGGTGTCGGGCATGGGTGCCCCCGTCCTGCCGACCGCCGACGAGACCGAGCTGGTGGCGGCATGAGCAACCCCGTCCTGCTGCTGCACGGCTTCGCCACCTCGGCGTTCCGGACCTGGGCCGAGCCCGGTTGGCTCGACATCATCGGGGAGTCGGGGCGGGAGGTCATCGCCCCGGACCTGTTGGGCCACGGCGAGGCCGAGAAGCCCCACGACCCCGCGCCCTACGCGAGCATCGAGGACGACCTGCTCGCCTCGCTGCCGGAGGGACCCATCGACGCCATCGGCTACTCCGCCGGTGCCCGGATCCTGCTCGTGCTCGCGAGTCGTCAACCGGAGCGCTTCGGTCGGATCGTGATCGGGGGCATGGGGGAGCGACTGTTCCAGCCCCGTGAGTCGACGACGATCCTCGACGCCGTGCGCGGCGAGGACACCGGCGACGACCGGGAGGCGGCGCACTTCGCCGACCTCGCCTCGACCGACGGCAACGACCGGGAGGCCCTCGCGCTGTTCATCTCCCGGGATCAGCCCCGCCTCGATCGTGAGCACTGTGCGCAGATCACGGCTCGCACTCTCGTGGTGATCGGCTCGGAGGACTTCGCCGGGCCCGGCGAGGGTCTGGCCGAGGCGATCCCCGGAGCGGGCTGCAAGACACTGCGGGGGGTCGACCACTTCGGGCTGCCCAAGGCACCCGGCTTCCTGATGGCAGCGCTCGGCCACCTCGACATCTGAGCGCCGCCCCTCCCGGTCGGCGGCCGGACAGCACGATGGCTGTCGGTCGGCGGCCGGTGACCCGGTCCGCCCGGTCGGCGGCCGGACAGCACGATGGCTGTCGGTCGGCGGCCGGTGACCCGGT
>JAHDBV010000016.1:19672-48078 GCA_020630195.1 Acidimicrobiales bacterium | reverse complement strand
GCCCGGTCGGCGGCCGGACAGCACGATGGCTGTCGGTCGGCGGCCGGTGACCCGGCCGCCGACTGACGGTTCCCCCTTGCACTGCGAGACCTTCGTCGTGCGTTGTCCGGACGAGCCGGTTCCGCACTGTGACGCTCGGCACACGCTTGCAGGAGTGACGGTAGGAGCCTTCCGTTCGGCGTGTCAAGAAGGCGATGACCCCCGGATCGGCATCCGTCACCACCTGCGTTCGACCAGCCACGGACCGGGCCGGCTCCGGATCTAGGCTCGCTCCCGTGGCCACCCGTCCGGACGCCCTCGAGCGCCCCCACCCCGATCGGTTCGACCCCGCTCGTTCCGACTATGACGCCTGCCTCGAGGCGCACCGGGCCGCCGTCGCCGCGGGCTCGGCCGGGTATCTCGATCCGACCACCCGGCTGTTCGTGATCACCGCCGCCACCCACCTCGATCGCGGCTCGTGCTGCGACCGGGGCTGTCGCCACTGCCCCTGGATCGGCGCCGAGGACTGACGGCCATCTCGCCCCGGCCCGCTCCGGGTCCTACTCTGACGCCATGACCGATCGCATCAGTGTGGACATCACCGACGGCGTCGCCGACGTCCGTCTCGCCCGGGCCGACAAGATGAACGCCCTCGACCCGGCGATGTTCGGCGCCCTCGTCGAGACCTCCGACGCCCTCGCCAAGGACACCTCCGTCCGAGCCGTCGTGCTCTCCGGTGAGGGGCGTTCGTTCTGCGCCGGGCTCGACTTCGCCAGCTTCCAGGCGATGGGCGACAGCGGCGAGAAGCGGGACCGCCCCGCCATCACCGATTCGGTCGAGGGCCGCATCACCCACCACGCCCAGCAGGCCGTCTACGGCTGGACCGAGCTCCCCGTGCCCGTGATCGCCGCCGTGCACGGCCACGCGCTCGGTGGCGGCATCCAGCTCGCCCTCGGTGCCGACATCCGGATCGTCCACCCCGACACCAAGATGTCGGTGCTCGAGATCCGCTGGGGTCTGATCCCCGACATGACCGGCACGCAGTCGCTCATCAATCTCGTCGGTGTCGACGTGGCCAAGGAACTGACCTGGACGGGTCGCATGGTCTCGGGCGTCGAGGCGGCCGAGATCGGCCTCGCCACGAAGGTCTCGGACGATCCGTTGGCCGACGCACTCGCGATGGCCCACGACATCGCCGGTCGTTCACCCCACGCCATCCGAGCCGCGAAGCGCCTCTTCAACGAGGCTCCGAAGCTCTCCGTGGCCGACGGGTTCGCCCGTGAGCGGGCCGAGATCGGCGCCCTCATCGGCTCGCCGAATCAGGTCGAGGCCGTGACGTCCCACTTCGAGAAGCGGGCGGCGAACTACATCGATCCCGACATCGCCGACTGAACCGGACCGCCCGGCGGACTCAGAGTCCTCCGGCCGACCCGATGATCGAGCGGGGGTCGGCGGCGCCCGCCAGGTGATCGCCGACGAGATCGATGAGGTGGGCGTGCCCGGAACCGTCGCCCCAACGCGTCTCGACGACCCGGTGACCACGCCGGGCGAGACCGTCGTGCCAGCCGGTGCCGGGCTCGAGCGCGACGGTCAGCGAGGCCGGATCGGACCAGGTGTCGAACCCGTGGGCCTCGGGAACCGTCAGCGTCCAGCGGGGCGCCGTCAGGATCGCCCCGGGAGACTGCCCGAGATCGAGCAGACGGGCGAGCATCTGCAGCACGACCTGTGGTTGTGCATCACCGCCCATCGTTCCGAGCACGGTGCGCAGGCTGCCATCACGGTGTGTGACGAGCGCCGGAGCCAGCGTCGACGGCGGCCGCCGGCCCGCGGTGAACGCAGCCGGTGAGCCGGGCACGAGCGAGAACCCGATGCCCCGGTTGTGCAGGAACACCCCGGCCTCACCGACGGCGAGATGTGAGCCGAAGCCGGCCGCGTTCGACTGGATCAACGACACACCCATCCGGTCGCCGTCGACGGCGCACAGGTAGATCGTGTCGCCGTCGTGGGCGGGTGCCGCCAGCTCGAGCGCACGGTCGGGGTCGATGGCGGCCCGGCGCGGGTCGAGTCGGGTGTCGGAGACGAGGGCGTGCCCATCGGCGCCGTCGGCCAACACCTCCGGCCGGTCGAACCCCGCCTGCTTCGCCGACTCGACGAGCAGATGGGCCCAGCGGTCGTCGTCGACGCCGCCGAGGTCGAGACCATCGGCGATCCGGGCGGCCGCGAGTGAGAGATAGCCCTGCGAGTTCGGCGGCACGGTCCACACGCCGTGCCCCCAGGCCTCCACCATCAGCGGGTCGACCCACTCGGCCTGCACGACGTCGAGGTCGGCGGCCGAGATCTGCGGGTTGACCCGCCGGAGCCCGTCGCCGAAGCCCCCGAGGTACCAGGCGCTGCGACCCCGTTCGACGACGTCACGCAGCGCCTGGGCCTGCCGGGGCCGGCGGACGATGTCGCCGGAGACGATCCGGCGTCCGGGCTCGACGAGGTCTTCACCACCGGGCACCTCGTCGGGGAGACCGGCGACCGCCGCGGCCAGCAACGGCGAGGCCGGGAAGCCGTGCTCGGCGAGTTCGATGGCCGGCGCCAGGACGTCGCCGAGCGGGAGGCGACCGTGGCGTTCGTGGAGGGTGAGCCAGCCGTCGACACAACCCGGGATCGTGACCGATCGGGAATCGAGGCGGAACGGCATCACGGTGTGCCCCTCCGCCCGGAGCTCGTCGGCGTCGGCGCCGCTGCCGGCCCGGCCCGAGGCGTTCAACGCGGTCGGCGCCTCGTCCCCGGGTGTGTGCACCAGTGCCCAGAGGTCACCACCCATGCCGCACATGTGCTGCGCCGTGACCGCGAGCGCGGCCGACGTGGCGATCGCCGCGTCGGCGGCGTTGCCGCCCGAGGCGAGCACTCGCACCCCGGCGCCGGTGGCCAGATGGTCGACGGAGCAGACCATCCCCCGGGCGGCGGTGCGGGTTCGCACCGGATCGCCTCGTCGTTCGTTCGTGTCGCTCACCAGTGTCCTCGTTCCTCGAGCACGGCGCGCAGCAGGCTCGGTCGGTCGGTCATGATCCCGTCGACACCCCAGTCGATCAGCGTGTGCATCGTCGCCTCGTCGTTCACGGTCCAGACGTGCACCTGGCGCCCCCGTCGTTGCACCCCTGCCACGAGGGAGGGGGAGAGGCGGATGCCCTTCATCACCATCGGCACCTGGATGCAACGGTGCCGGCTCGGGCCCCGGCCCAACCCCTTGGCCGAGGCGAGGATCCGGGCGGTGTCTCGCGGCCCGGCGGAGGTCGACAGGGTCGGGCCGAGTCGGTCGATCAGTCGCTGGATCCGGGCGTCGGAGAACGACCCGATGTTCACCCGGGCGACGGCGCCGTGGGCCTGGAGCCGCTCGCCGAGCAGGTCGACGGCGTCGTCGGCCTTCGGGTCGATGTTGAACACGGCGTCGGGAAAGCGCTCGAGCAGTTCGTCGAGGGTCGGGATCCGGTGTCCGTCACCGAGGTCGATCTCGGCGAGCTCGTCCCAGGTCCGATCGGCGATGGCGCCGGGCCGACCCGACAGCCGCTCGAGGTCGGCATCGTGGAACGCGGCCAGCACGCCGTCCGCGGTGCGGTGCACGTCGGTCTCGAGATAGCGGAACCCGAGCGACCAGGCGTGTTCGAACGCGGCCACGGTGTTCTCGGGCGCCTGCTCGTCGCCGCCCCGGTGGGCGATGGCGATGGGGCGCCGGTGCTCGAAGGGGTGGGCCAGCGGATCGGACATCGGTGGGCGACCGTACCGAAGCCGGACGAGCCCGGGCCAGCCCCGGCACGCCGGCGGAGCGAATCCGGTTCGCCTCACCGGCGGGCCGCGGCCATGCTGCACCGGTGACGGCGTCCGCCCCATCCACGCCCGCACCCGCCTGGGTCACCGGGGCCGGTGTGGTCGCCACGATGGCGAGCGTGTTCCCCGCCTTCTGCACCGGAGCCGTCGCGGTGCAGCTGCGGGACGATCTCGGTCTCGCCGATTCGGCCATCGGGATCGCGATGGCGGGGTTCTTCACCGGGTCCGGGCTGGCGTCGATCGCCGGCGGTCGGCTCGCCGAACGCATCGGGCCGAGACGGTCCATCCTGCTCGCACTCTCGGTGACCGCCTCGGTCGAGACGATCATCGTGCTGACCGTCGAACGGCTCGGTGCGCTCGTGGCGCTGCTCGTCGTCGCCGGTGCGGTGAACGCCCTGACGCAGGTGTCGGTGAACAAGCTCCTCGCCGGGAGGCTCCCGGCGGCGGGTCTCGGCTTCGGGATGGCGATCAAGCAATCGGGCATGCCGGCCGCGACCCTCGCCGGCGGGGCGGCGGTCCCCCTGCTGGCGGTCGAGCACGGCTGGCGGTGGCCCTTCGTCGTCGGGGTCGGTTTCGCCATCGCCGCCCTCGTGGTCGTGGCCACGGCGACCCGGACCGATCTGCCACCGGCCGCCCACGTCGCCCCCGGGACCCCCGACCTCGCACCCACGCTGCTCCGCCACTACGCCCTCACGGGTGTGTTCGCCGCCGGAGCCGCCGGTGCGGTGGTGGCCTACCTCGTCGTCGCTGCCGAGTCGGCGGGCATCGCCCCCGGACCGGCGGGATGGTTGTTGTCCATCGGCTCGGCGCTCGGCATCGCCTCCCGGCTCTGGCAGGGCCGTCAGGCCGATCGTGGACGGCTCGTCCCCGTTCGCCGTGTGGCGGCCATGCTGCTCGGTGGCGGGGTCGGCGTGCTGGTCTTCGCGCTCGACCGGCCGGCGGCCTACCTGCTCGGCCTGCTCCCGGCGTTCGGGCTCGGCTGGGCCTGGCCCGGACTCATGAACCTGTCGATCGTTCGCCGGAACCCGTCGGCGCCCGCCGCAGCCACCGGGGTCTCCCAGACCGGCATCTACATCGGCGCGCTCAGCGGCCCGTTGCTGGCCGGGGTGCTGTTCGACCGATCGCCACCACTGATGTGGCTCTGCGTCGGCGCCAGCCTCCTCGTCGCCGGCGTGTCGGCCACACGGCTCGCCCGTCGGCTCGACGGCGAGTGAGACCCACGGACGTGCGGGTGGCGGGAGGATCGGCCACGATGCACGGGTGACCAGCTCCGACGCACCCGACGCCCCGCCCGCCATGGTCGATCTCGACATCGCCGACGGTGTGGCGACGATGACGTTCCGCCACGAGGCCCGCCGCAACGCCATGACGATGGACATGTGGCTCGCCGTGCCCGAGCACTGCGCCACGGTCGCCGCCGACCCCGCCGTCCGGGTGCTGGTCCTGCAGGGCGCCGGCGGCACCTTCGTGGCCGGCGCCGACATCTCCCAGTTCGGCGACAACCGCCAGGGCGGGGGAGCGGTCCGCTACGACGAGGCCGTCTTCGCGGCCACGACCGCGATCGCCACGCTGGAGCGGCCCACCGTCGCGGCGATCCGCCGCTTCTGCATCGGCGGCGGCCTCGCACTCGCCCTCGCCGCCGACGTCCGCTACGCGGCGGACGACGCCCGCCTCGGTCTGCCGCCCGCCCGCCTCGGCATCGGCTACGACGCCGGCGGGATCGGCGAGCTCGTCGACCTCGTCGGGCCCGCGGTGACGAAGGAGCTCGTCTACACCGCCGACCCGGTCGACGCCGGCACCGCACTCGGCTGGGGGCTCGTGAACCGTGTGTTCGCCACCGACGAGTTCGACGAGCGGGTCGGCGAGCTCGTCGCCACGATGGCCGCTCGGGCGCCGCTGTCCCAGCGGGCGGCGAAACTCGCCGTGGCCGACCATCTCGCCGCCCCGGACGCGAAGGACCCCGACCGTGTGGCCGGGGCCATCGCCGACTGCTTCCGTTCCGCGGACTACGCCGAGGGGGTCGCCGCCTTCATGGAGAAGCGGACCCCGACGTTCAACGGCAGCTAGATGATGCGGGAGTCGTGGCCCGCCCAGTACTCGTCCTTGAGCAGGCGCTTGTAGAGCTTGCCCGTGGGGTGACGGGGGAGTTCGTCACGGAAGTCGACGGTGCGGGGACACTTCACGTCGGCCAGGTGCTCCCGGCAGTAGGCGATCAGCTCCCGCTCGAGCTCCGGCCCGGTGTCGACGCCCTCGGCGGGCTGCACGACGGCCTTCACCTCTTCGCCGAAGTCGGTGTTCGGCACACCGATGACGGCGACGTCGAACACCTTCGGGTGCATCGTCAGGATGTTCTCGGCTTCCTGCGGATAGATGTTCACCCCGCCCGAGATGATCATGTAGGCCTTGCGATCGGTCAGGTAGAGGAAGCCGTCCTCGTCGAGCTTGCCGACGTCACCGAGGGTCGACCAGCCCTTCTCGTGGCGGGAGGCCTTCGTCTTCTCGCTGTCGCCGTGGTACTCGAACGAGCCACCACCCTCGAAGAAGATCGTGCCCTCGTCGCCGACCTCGGCGACCTCCTCACCGTCCTCGCCGACGATGTGGATCGTGCAGTTGATCGGCATCCCGACCGTGCCCTTGTGGCCGAGCCACATCTCGGAGTTGCAGTAGACGAAGCCGTTGCCCTCGGTCCCGGCGTAGTACTCGTGGATGATCGGTCCGAACCACTCGATCATCTGCTCTTTCACCGCCACCGGGCAGGGTGCGGCGGCGTGCACGACGGTCTCGAGCGACGACACGTCGTACTTCGCCCGGACCTCCGGGTCGAGCTTCAACAGCCGGACGAACATCGTCGGCACGACCTGGGAGTGGGTCGCCGAGTGGCGGCCGATCAGCTCGAGGTACTCCTCGGGGTCGAACCGCTCCATCACGACGACGGTGCCGCCACAGATGTGGGTGCCCATCGTGAAGCGCAGGGGCGCTGCGTGATACAGCGGCGCGGGGGAGACGTAGACCGAGGTGTCGGTCATCCCGAACAGCACGACCAACATGCCGGCCACACCCGAGCTCGCCTCCTCCAGCGGGAGCTGCTCGAGCTGTTGGTTCACACCCTTCGGCCGGCCGGTGGTGCCGGAGGAGTAGAGCATGTCCCGCCCGGCGACCCGGCCCTCGAGTGGCTCGGCCGAGGCGCCCGCGACGGCGTCCTCGTAGGCGTCGTAGCCCTCGGCGGTGCCGCCCATCATGAGCCAGCGTTCGACACCGCCGCACTCGCCGAGCAGTTCGACGGCCTGGGCCCGCTTGTAATCGGAGGTGATGAAGACCCGGGCACCGCAGTTGTCGATGATGTAGGCCATCTCGTCGGTGGTCAGCCGGGACGACAGCGCCGTGTAGACCAGGCCGGCGTAGTGGGCGCCCCAGCAGAGCTGGAGGAACTCGGCGTTGTTCTCGAGACAGAACGCGATGTGATCCCCCGGCTGGAGACCCATCGAACGGAACAGGTTGGAGAGCCGGTTCGCCCGCTCGTCGAGCTGGGCGAAGGTCACGGTCTCGCCGGTCGAGGCCATGATGATGGCGGCCTTGTCGGGGCTGGTTGCGGCGTGGGCACCGGGGTACATCGCGTCCTCCGTCGGGGTGTTCGGGCGTGACCGCCGCAACGTAGCAGTGACCTCCGACACGGCTCGAAACGACACCGCCCCGAGCGGGATCGTTGCGTGATTCGCCGTTCGACCCCTGTCCGATGCAACAATCTCCGCCGTGACCGACTGTCCGGCGACGGGGGATTCGCCGAGATGACCGTGCTCGACGCCGTCCGCAGTGCCGTCGACGACTCGATCGAGGCGACCGCCTTCGCCGTGTCGCGCCTCGCCGGACCCGGCGGCCGGGTCGATCCCGCCGCCGACGTGGAACGACGGGCGGCGAGCGAGGCACGGCTCAACGAGCTGGCCGAACTCGTCGGACCCGATCCGACCATCCCGGATCTCCTGCGCTGTCTGGGCATGAGCGGGCAGCTCGACCCGCCCGAAGGTGAGTACCACTCGGCACGGAACACCTGCCTCCACCGCGTGATCGCCACCGGCTCGGGCCTCCCGATGTCGTTGACGCTGGTCGCCGGCTTCGTCGGCACCCGCGTGGGTCGCCCCGTCGACGTGATCGGTTTCCCGGGCCACGTGCTCATGGGCGGCGACGGCTCGTTCTACGACCCGTTCGGCGACGGGACGGCACTGGCGGGCAGCGACCTCCAGGCCCACCTGCACCGGCTCGATCACGATCTCACGCTCGACCCACGCATGCTCACCCCGCTCGACGCGGTCGGGGTGGCGGCACGGATGACGGCGAACCTGCGGGCCGCGCACCTCCGGGTCGGCGATCTACCGGGCGCCTTCGCCGCACTCGACGTGCGCCACGCCCTCACCGGGGACCCGATGTCGCTCCGGGAGCTGGCGGCACTCGCCACCCGTCTCGGACGCCACGACCGCGCCGCGGCGTGCCACGAGCTGCTCGCCGAGATCGACCCCGGCCGGGCCGACGACCACCGTCGCCGAGCGATCCAGGCCCGCCGGTCCCGCAACTGACGGTCCGACCATCGGACCCGACGGGCGATCCGGGTCGACGATCGCCGGTGCGCGACACTCCTCGGCATGATCGATCGCACCATCAAGCGTTCCCTCGGCCAGATGATCAAGGGTGTCCAGGTCGTCGGCGCCGCCCACGACGGCGTGATGCGGGCCTACACCTCCCACTGGGTCACGCAGATCTCGTTCGAGGAACCGATCGTGATGGCCTCGGTGTCGCCCAAGCACGACACGTATCCGCTCATGGTCGCGTCGGGACGATTCGCGGTGTCGATCCTCGCCGGCGACCAGGTGATGGAGGGCCAGTACTTCTCGTATCCGGGTCGCAAGTTCCGCTACGTCGCACCGGAGTTCCTCGAGCTCGACGAGCACGGCCTGCCCATCGTCCCGAATTCGGTCGCCTACCTCACCTGTGAGGTCTTCGATCGGATCGAGCGGTTCGACCACGACCTGTTCCTCGCCAACGTGACCCACGTGGCCGAGGGCCGGCTCGAGGCCCCGCCGCTGCTCTACTCGGCCCGTCACGGCTGGCGGATCACCGGCGACAACGCCCGCGAGAAGGGCGTCTCGATCCGGGACCAGCTGCTCGAACGCGTCGCCGAACTCCCACCGGAGGAATGAGCGGGACGACCCGGGAACGGCCGGACTTGACCGATTGGTCCAGTTCCGGAGTGCTTGCCTAGGGTCACGATCCATGGCTGCCACCACCGTCACCACCGATGAAGCCCGCGTCGACGAACTCTGCGAGCAGCTCCTCTCGGAGCTCGATCCGAAGGCTGTGAGCGCCACGGAGTTCCTCGGTCGCCAGTTCGACCTCGGCCTCGCCTGGGTCAACTTCCCGGAGGGCCACGGCGGCCTCGGGCTCAGCCCCAAGCTCCAGACCCGGGTCAACACCAACCTCGCCAAGGCCGGCGCCCCGTCGCCCTATTACCGCAACCCGATCGGCTACGGCATGGGCGCCCCGACCGTGGTGACCCACGGCAGCGAGGAACAGAAGCAGCGCTACCTGAAGCCGCTCTTCACCGGTGAAGAGGTGTGGTGCCAGCTCTTCTCGGAGCCGGGTGCCGGGTCCGACGTGGCCGGCCTCGCCACCAAGGCCGTGCGTGACGGCGACGAGTGGATCATCAACGGCCAGAAGGTCTGGACCACCCTCGCCCATCTGTCGAAGTGGGGCATGCTCGTCGCCCGAACCGACCCGGACCAGCCCAAGCACAAGGGCATGACGTATTTCGTCATCGACATGGAGCAGGAGGGCGTCGAGGTCCGCCCGCTCCGCCAGATGACCGGTGAGGCCGAATTCAACGAGGTCTACTTCACCGACGCCCGCGTGCCCGACGTCGAGCGCCTCGATGCCGAGGGCGAAGGTTGGCGGGTCTCGCTCACCACCCTGATGAACGAGCGGGTGTCGATCGGCGGCACCGTGCCCCCGAAGGGTGCCGGTTCGATCGCCGTCGCGGTCAACGCCTACGGCGATCTCGATGATCCGGACGAGGCCACCCGCGACGAGCTCATGAAGCTCTGGATCCGGGCCGAGGTGCACCGTCTCACCAACATCCGCGCCTCGCAGAACCGCAAGGCCGGTGTGCCGGGCCCCGAGGGGTCGGTCGGCAAGATGGCGTCGGCCGATCTGAACAAGGACGTCTACTCGTTCACCATGAACCTCATGGGCGCCGAGGGCATGCTCTACGGGAGCTACGACCTCGAACAACCCGACACGGCGATGGGCTTCTCCGATCCGCAGAAGGCGTTCCTGCGGGCACGGGCCAACTCGATCGAGGGAGGCACCACCGAGGTGATGAAGAACATCCTCGGCGAGCGCGTGCTCGGCCTGCCCGGCGACATCCGTGTCGACAAGGGCAAGCCGTGGACCGAGGTCCCGCGCAGCTGACCGGCACCCGGCACCGCCGGGATCCGAGAGGTTCGAGACACGGACGACACCGGCAGGTGTCGTCCGTGGCGCGTTCCGGCTCAGCCGAGCAGCAGGTCGGGGTGCGAGCGCAGGTGGGCGGTCTCGTTGAGCGCCACCATCGAACGGTGGCCTCGGCTCGAGCAGAGGAAGCGGTGGATGCTCGTGTAGTCGGGTTCGAAGAACATGCCCGACTCGATGCCGAGCACGTGGGCGGCCCAGATGTTGATCACACCACCGTGGCAGACCACCGCCACCCGCTTGCCCTTCTCGCGCTGGACGATGCCCTCGAGCGCGTCGACCACCTCACCGGCGAACGCGTCCCGGTTCCGCTCGGCCTCCTCGGCCAACCAGGCCTGGAACGCGGCCTTGTCCTGCTTCATCTCCTCCATCGGGATGTAGGACGATTCCTCGGCGTCGAACTCGCGCACACCGGCCTCGACGACCGGGTCGATCCCCAGGATGGAGGTGAGGGGATCGGCGGTCTCGCGGGCCCGGACCATCGGGGAGACGTAGACGGCGTCCCAGTGTTCGCCGGCCAGCCAGCCGGCGGCGGCGCGGGCCTGACGGTGGCCGATCGCCGTCAACGGCGGGTCGGCGGGGCCATCGGCGTCCACGATGCGTTCGGGACGGGCATGACGGACGAGCACGAGATCCATCCGGGGTGCACTAGTCGAGCGAGCGCGTGCGAACCAAATCAACCACCCCGAGATGGCCGAGGCCGGACCCGGCCGTCGCTAGCCTTGTGCCGGTGACCCGTCGCACCAAGATCATCGCCACCATCGGACCCGCCTCTGAGGACGAAAGCACCCTCAAGGCCATGATCCATGCGGGCATGGACGTCGCCCGCATCAACATGAGCCACGGCGCCCTCGAGGAGGGCATCGAGCGCTTCCACAAGATCCGAGCCGCCTCGAAGGCCATGGGGCAACCGGTCGGCATCCTCGTCGACCTGCCCGGCCCGAAGGTGCGCCTGTCGAAGTTCGCGTCGCCGCTCCTGCTGGCCGACGGCGACGAGGTGCTCCTCGCCCCGGGCGACGAGCCGTCGACCGAGAAGAAGGTCTTCGTCAAGTACGAGTCGCTCCTGTCGGACATCCATGTGGGCGACCGCCTCGGCATCGGCGACGGGGCGATCATGCTCGAGGTGACCCGTCACGAAGGCGACCACCTCGCCGCCCGGGTCGACGGCGCCGGCATCGTGCAGGGCAGCCCCGGCTTCCACATCCCGTCCGACCGGCTCCGCATCTCGACCCCCACCGACGAGGACCTCCGCATCCTCGACGCCTTCGTCGAACTCGGCGTCGACTTCGTCGCCCTGTCGTTCGTGCGCTCGGCCCACGACGTGCGCCGCCTCGGCATCGAGCCGGCACCCCGGGGCCCGCTCGTCGTCGCGAAGATCGAGACCCGCGCCGCGGTCGAGAACCTCGACGGGATCATCGAGGCCTCCGGCGCCATCATGGTCGCCCGCGGCGACCTCGGCCTCGAGATGTCGATCGCCGAGCTCCCGCACCTCCAGAAGGACATCATCTCGCGCTGCATCGCCCTCGGCCGCCCGGCCATCACGGCGACCCAGATGCTCGAGTCGATGATCGACGCACCGGCACCGACGCGGGCCGAGGCGTCCGACGTCGCCAACGCCGTGTTCGACGGCACCTCGGTCGTGATGCTCTCGGGTGAGACCGCCGTCGGCACCGATCCGGCCAACGTCGTCGAGACGATGGCCGAGCTGGCCGAGAAGGCCGACGAGCGGTTCGACTACGAGGGTTGGGCGCACCACATCAAGCGCGACCGTCTCAACGAACCGCAGGGCCTCGACTCGGCCGTGACCGACACGATGACGATGGCCACCTGGCGAGCGGCCACCGAGCTCGGCGCGAAGGCGATCATCTGCATCTCGCGGTCGGGCTTCACGGTCCGGGCGATCGCCCGGTTCCGTCCCGACCTGCCGATCATCGGGGTCACGCCGGAGGCCCGGACCTTCGGTCAGCTCACGATGTCGTGGGGTGCCCACCCGATGATGATCGACCGCATCGAGAACAACGTCGAGACCGTTCGCACCGCCGTCGACCTGGCGAAGAAGCAGGGCCAGGTCCGCTCCGGCGACGTCGTCGCCGTGCTCGGTGGCTCGACCGCCACGATCGGCGCCACCGACACGCTCCGGATCGTCCGGGTCCCGTGAGTCCGGGGGCCCGTCGATGACGGCCCCGGTCCGCACGTTCGGATCGTCGGCGCGGCGCCGCTGGAAGCGGCGCAACCCGCGCTCGGCGTTCGTGTTCTCCGGGGGCGGCAACCTCGGCGCGATCCAGGTGGGCATGTTGCGCGCCCTCGTCGATGCCGGCATCACCGCCGACGTGGTGTGCGGGGTGTCGGTGGGTGCGATCAACGCCGCCGCCCATGCGGTCGACCCGACCCGCCAGGGCGTGACCCGGCTCGACCGCATCTGGCAGCGCCTCGCCGACGACGATCCCGACCTCATGCCGAGCCGGCGCCTCCCGACCGCGGTCCAGGTGGCCCGTCGGGGGACCAGCATGTTCGACCCCCAGCCGCTCGAGGATCTCCTGATCTCCGAGCTCGGCCCGATCCACTTCGAGGATCTCGCCGTTCCGACCATGGTCGGTGCCGCCGATCTCGACACCGCCGAGGCGGTCTGGTTCGACACGGGCCCGGTCATCCCGGCGCTCATGGCCTCCGCCGCCCTTCCGGCGGTCTATCCGCCGGTCCGGCTGCACGGGCGGCGGCTGTTCGACGGAGGCGTGCTCGGTGAGGCACCGATCCAACAGGCCCTCGAGCTCGGCGCCACCGACATCTACCTCCTCCACTGCGGCCAGCTGGTCGAACGCACGCTCGACATCACCCGCCCGTTCGACGTCGCCGTGCACGCCTACTGGACCTCCCGGCTCCATCGACTCGAGTCCGAGCTGGCGATGGTCCCCGACCACGTCACACTGCACCGGCTCCCCACGGGCTCGACGCCGCGTCTCCGATTCGACGACTTCTCCAAGGGCCCCGAGCTCACCGAACGCGCGCACGAGGCCTGCGTCCGCTTCCTCGAGACGGGCGCGATCGAGCTCCCCGTCGAGGGGCCGACCTCGGCGCCCGAGGAGTCCGAACCGTCCGACGCCGATCTGGGCGACGCCCTCGTCGAGGATCTGCCCGAGCGCGAGGACGAGCCGATGGAGGGCCGTTCGTGGTTCCGACGCCGGGGCGAACGTCCCCCGGCGACGGCGACCGGGCTCGACGACCCCGATGGTGGCCCGGCCGAGTCGGCCGCCGGCGGAGACGCTCAGTAGCCTCCGCTCATGACCTCGATCGGTTTCACCCCCTCCGGCCCGCCCGAGACCGTGCTGGCCCCCGAGCCCGACGCGGCGCTCGCCGGACTCGCGGATGCCGACGGCCTCGACGACGACGCCCGCCGGGCGGCGGTGTCGGCCGTCGTGGCCGCCCACCCCACCTTCCTCGCCGGCTGGGCGACACTCGGCGATCTCGGCCGGGACCCGATCGAGCGGTACGCGGCCTACCGGGTCGGCTACCACCGCGGCCTCGACCGGCTCCGCCAGTCGGGCTGGCGGGGGAGTGGCTACGTGCGCTGGGAGCACGAGACCAACCGCGGGTTCCTGCGGGCACTGGCGGGCCTCGCCGAGGTCGCCGGCGTGATCGGTGAGGGCGACGAGCACGAGCGGTGCGAGATCTTCCTCCGCCAGCTCGATCCGACCTGGCCGCCCGCCGATCTCGGCTGAGCACCGACGCGGTCACGACGTGGTCGATCCCGTCCCCGTGCTCGGCGCGGTCCTGCTCGGCGGCCGGAGCCGACGCTTCGGTTCGGACAAGGCGGTCGCCGATCTCCCCGTCGCCGGCGGCGGCGTGATGGGCGCCGTCGCGGTGCGCGCACTCCGTGATGCCGGGGTCGACCCGGTGGTCGGTGTCGGCGGGACCAGCGGGGCCCGGCTCGGCCTGATCACCGTGCCGGACCGCCGGCCCGGTGAAGGCCCGCTGACGGGACTGATCACGGCCCTCGGGTATGCGGGCACCGGGCTCGTCGTCGTGGTGCCGTGTGACGTGCCCCGCCTCACCGACCTCGATGTGCGGCGCCTCCTCGATGCCGCGACCCCCGACACCGCCGCGGTCGGCATGATCGACGGGCGGCTCACGCCGACGCTCGGCTGCTGGCCGGCGGCCTGGGCCCGCACCGGCCAGGCCGCGTTCGACGGCGGGGCTCGACGCCTCGACAGTGCACTCGAGTGGGGCGCCCACGTCACGGTCGACCTCGACGTGACGACCGCCGCCGACGCGGACACACCCGAGGCGCTGGCGGAGATGTTCCCCGCCGGGACGGTCGCCGACCGGCCGGCACCGTAGGCTGAGCCGCCGATGAAGCTGATCACCACATCCGACGAGCTGGCGGAGGTGATCGCCGCCGTCTCGACGGTGGATCGCTACGCCCTCGACACCGAGTTCCACCGGGAGCGCACCTACTTCCCGCAGGTGGCACTGATCCAGATCGGTTGGTTCGAAGGTGATGAGCACCACATCGCACTGATCGACCCGCTCGCCGTCGACGTGGCGCCACTCGCCACCGTCCTCGACGGCGACGGCCTCTGCCTGATCCACGCCGCCACGCAGGACCTCGAGGTCCTCGACCTGGCCTGCGGGACCGTGCCGAAGCGGATGTTCGACACCCAGGTCGCCGCCGGCTTCCTCGGGGTCTCGACGGGATCGCTCGCCACGCTGCTCCAGCGGTTCTGCAAGGTCGAGGTGGCCAAGGGCGACCGCCTCACCGACTGGCTGAAGCGCCCGCTGACCGACCGGCAGCTCGCCTACGCCGCCACCGATGTCGAGTACCTCCACGACCTGCACGACCGGATCATCGAAGGCCTCCGCCAGAAGGACCGTCTCGAATGGGCCGAGGAGGAGATCGAACAGCACCGGACGAAGACGACCCACCGACGGCCACCCGAAGAGGCGGTCAACCGCATCAAGGAAGCCCGATCGCTCCGGGGCAACGCGGCCGGTGTCGCCCGCTCCGTGGCCGCCTGGCGGGAACGCCGGGCCCGTGATCTGGACGTGCCGGTGCGCCAGATCCTGCCCGATCTCGGTGTGGTGGCCATCGCCCAGAAGGCACCGACCTCGGTCGAGCAGCTCGCGAACACCCGCGGCGTCGACAAACGGCACCTCCGGGCCGAGGCATCCGCCGAGCTGCTCTCCGCCGTGGCGGCCGGCAAGCGCCTCGCCGAGACCGAACCGCCGCCGAAGAAGGCACCGGACCTCCCGAAGGAGCTCCGCCCGGTGATCACCCTCGTCTCCACGTGGATCGCCCAGCTGGGGCGGGACGAGCACCTCGATCCGACACTCATCGGCACACGGAGCGACATCGAGGCGCTGCTGTCGGGTTCCGATGCCGGGCGTCTGAGCTCCGGTTGGCGGGCGGATCTCGTGGGCGAGCCCATCCGCCGGCTCGTCGACGGGGAGGCCGCGGTGGCCTTCGAACGGGGCCGACTGGTGCTGGAACCCCGTTTCACCAGCTAGATCGACCGGATTCCACCCCTGGGTGCAACGCCCCGGTGGGCGTTGGGAGCGTCGTGGCAGTACACTCCTGCTGATCGAAGAACCGGTGGGTGACACCGGAAGCAGCAGAACGACCTCAGCAGGAGTCCCCGCATGAAGAAGGGGCGTCATCGCCGGTACGAAGAAGCTCGGGCGCTGAAGCGTTCGTTCCAGGACGACGACATCGAAGGCCTCATGGGCCGCCTCGATGACGACCCGTTCGCCCTGCCCGAGACCGACGAGGCCGAAGCGGTCCGTGGTGGTTGGAGCGAGGACGACTTCGAGGACTGACCCTCGACATCGAGCCAGGCGGACGACGCCGGCTCGACCCTGATCGAAGACTCCGCCGTCGGCCTTGGCCGGCGGCGTTGTCGCGTCCGCTCGAATCCCGATCGGGCGTGCACGACAACGGGGTCGGGAGTGTCACATGGTGGAACCGGTCTCGTCGAGGATCTCGTCGAGCCGGACGATGTCCTCCCGGTCGACGAGACCGATGAAGTAGCCCGACTCGTCAGCGACCGCCAGCGAGTCGGAACCGGACTCCTCCATGGCGACGAGTGCGTCACGCAGGGTCCACCCGGGACGGGCGATCACCATCTCGTCATCCGCGATGTCGGCGACGAGCGTGGTCTCCCATGCCTCCCGATCGATGTCGGAGGTGGCGGCCACGGTGCACATGCCGAGATATCGCCCTTCGGAGACCACCGGCGCCATCCGGACACGCCGTCCGAGGGCGTGGACGAACACGAACTCCCCGACGGTGGCATCGGGCGGCACGGTCAGCACGTCGGTGGACAACGCGGCCGTGAGCGGGAGCGTGAACCGCCGCTCCAGGTGGCCGAGCCGTTCGGTGACCTGACCGGTCGAGACCGACGCCGAGCCGGCCACGACCTGGGACACGGCGGCGGCGACGAGCGCCGGGACCACGGCCGGGCCACCACGGGTCCACTCGGCGACGAACACGACCGCAGCGAGTGGCGTCCGGTAGCCGGCGGCCAGGAACGCGGCGAGGCCGAGCAGCGGCCAGATCCGGGAGCGGGAATCGTCGAGACCGGCCAGGTCGAGCCCTTCGGCCACGACCCGCCCGAACAGGACGCCGAGCACGGCGAGGGGGATGAACAGCCCGCCGGTCCCGCCTGCGCCGACGGTGACGATCGTGGCGAGCGCCCGCAGCGCGAAGAGGGCGAGCAGGAGCCAGAGGCTCGCCTCGAGCCCCTCGGTCGACTCGACCCATTCGATGATCGCCGTGCCCGAGCCGAGGGTGAGCGGCTCGTGGAAGATCCGATCCGAGACCACGACCAACGCGCCCAGCAGTCCGCCACCCACGAGGATGCGGACGCCGACCGGCCGGGCCTTCGCCTGCCCCTTCGCGACCCGGATCGCCCGGGCGAAGAACCGGCCGCCGAGACCGGCGCCGAGACCGATGAGCACGGCACCGAAGAGTTCACCGGCCTCGATGTTCTGCTCGTAGGCGAGGTTGAGCCCGGCGGCGGGATGCACGAACGGCACCGACAGGAACGTGATGTAGCCGGCCGCTGAGGCCAGCAGCGAGGGGAGCAGGGCCCGGTGGGCGATGTCGTCGCGATAGGGCGCCTCGAGGGCGAACACCACACCGGTGGCGGGCGCCTGGAACACCGCCGACACACCGGCGGCGGCACCCGCGGTCAGCAGCATCTGCGCGCCGCCCGGTCCGAGCCACGACGAGAAGCGCTTCTGGATCGCGAGACCCGACGCCGCACCGGCGTAGATGGAGGGGCCCTCCAGGCCGACCGCACCACCGAACCCGATCGTGGCCGCGCCGGACAACAGGCGCACGGGCACATCACGCAGGCGGAGCTCGGGGGAGCGGGCGTGGAAGGCCCGGATGTACTCATCGGAGGTCGAGTTGGTGATGCCGCCACCGAGGTACCGGAGCACGAGCCACGCCAGCGACAGGCCGACCATCGGTGCGAAGGCGAGCACGACGAGGCTGCTCTCCTCCAGCTCGTGCGCGATCAGCTCGATCGTGATCCACTCGAAGATCGCGACGACCAGGCCGACGACGGCACCGAGCAACACGGACATCGCCAACACACGTGAGGCGCGGCCTTCGGGCAGCAACCAGGAGACGATCCGCACCCGACCAGCTTGCCGCGTCGGAGGCGTCGAGCGGTGGTGCCCCACCGGGTTCGACGACGCCGGGATCAGGCGACGGTGGCCGCCCGGAGCCCGCGCTCGGCGATCCGGCGGATCGTGGCGAGGTCGTCGGGGTCGTTCGGGTCGGTCACCGCCACGATCGGCGCCTCGTCGGCGGCGTAGCGCTTCTGCTCCTCGAGCGTGAGTGGCGAGTTCCGGCGCTCACCGGGTGGCGAGATGGCGAGCACGCGATCGCCGATCTGCACTGACGGCCAACGCTCGAGCGTTCGTGGGCCGGGGTGGGCGAACGACAAGGGCCCGGCCCAGAGGCGACCGTCGCGCTCTTCGAGCATCGGCTGGCGGCCGGTGAGCTCGTCGACGACGGCGAGCGCCGCGACGGCCAGCGAGCAGAGCAGCTCGGTGTTGCGATCGACGAGGCCGAGGAACTCCTCGGGACGCAGCGGACCTCTCGAGCGCTGCACGAGGTCGACGGCGACCCGATAGGCCGGGGCCCGACGTCCACGCTTCGTGAGGCGGATGTCGTTCGACACCGAACCGGACACCTTCGACACGGCATCGAGGCGGCGATTGCGCTTGAGCGCCCGGGCATCGCGGCCGAGTTGTTTGACCTCGGTGATCACGGGGAGTTCGTCGAGTGGGGTGCCGTAGCGCTCGAGGTCACGGGACGCACGTTCGAGCTGTGCGAGGGCGTAGAGGAAGACGCGGTTCTCGGGGATGTCGCTCGAGCGCTCCGAGCGCCGACACACGAACAGATCGTCGGGGAACCCGTTGGCGGCCCGGGCGGTGATCGTGGCCGGCCACACCACCGAGCCCGAGATCGTGCCCTGTTCCAGGACTTCGCGGGCCACGAGATCGTTGGCCAGCGAGCGCAGCATCATCGGGCTGGCGTCGAGGAGCGCCCTGGCCTCGTCGGAGGCGAGCAGACGGCGGGCCAACAGGTGCCGGGCCGCGTCGGGCGACAGCCCGAACAGCACGCTCAGCAGTGCCGGCGCCGAGGTGTCCGGCGAGGTTCGTGCGAGGACGAGGTCGAGCGACACGGCCGCTCAGACCAGCAGTTCGACGCCGAGCACATCGGTGATGGCTCGGCGGGCCTCCGACCGCTCGGGAGGATCGAACGCCGGCTCGACGGTGCGGAGCAGACGTGTCGCCTTCTCGTCGTCGAACCCGTCGAACTGCGGCAGGAAGTAGCTGTAGAAGACCTCGTAGAGGGCTCGGGACCGGGTGACGCCGTCGCGCGAGCGGCGCGTGGCGTACTTGCCGGCGTCGATGAAGATCGCCGGGCCCAGGTCGGCGAGGTTCCGCAGCGGCAACAGGTCGCCGACCGCCGTGCCGGGACCGTTCAGCAGGCTCCGGTAGACGTCGTCGGGCGGGCAGCCGACCTCGATGAACGCGAACCGGCGCATGAGGGCGTAGGACATGTCGAACAGGAGGTTCTTGTCGAACACGTTCATCGTGCCGATGATCCGCCACGTCTGGGGGACCCGGATCGTGTCGGTGTGTTCCGGGGGCTCCACACCCTGCGGCGTGATCGACATGGGGACCGAGCGACCGTTCCGCTTGAAGGGCAACACCACGGGCGAACCCGACAGCACGGTGAACAACGGGCCGAAGGCGCGGTCGAAGTTGGCACGGTTCAGCTCGTCGATGATGAGCCAGGCACCGGTCTCGATGGCATCCAGGAACAGGCCCGATCGGAAGATCAGACCGTCGGCGGCGGGCATCATGCCGCCGATCGTCTCGTAGGTCGTCCACTCCGACGATGCCGTGGTGGGCATGTAGCCGGTGCACAGCATGGCCTTGCGAGCCACCTCGGTGGCGATGTAGGCGAGGGTCGTCTTCCCGGTGCCGGGAGGGCCCGTCATGATGATGTGCTTGCCCGCGTCGAGGGCGGCCGTCAGCTGTTCGACGACGTGCGGGGGTGCCACGTAGCCCTGTTCGGTGCAGGCGGCATGGATGGCGTCGGACGTGAACTCCACCAGCCCCTATCGGCCGCGCCGCCGTCACTGTGATCCCTTATCGTGGGGAAATGACCAGCGGGGAACGACTTCGGGATCTGGCCGGCGAACTCGATCGGATCGGCGAGACCCTCACCGAGATCCTCGTCGAGGAGCTTCGCGAGGCCGTGGAGTCCGAGCGCGGCGAGAAGCCGGTGATCGAGAAGCCGGTCTCGCAGGCTCGCCGGGCGATCGAGAAGGCCGTCCGCCACCTCCACGAGGCGGCCGACCGGGTCGAGTAGCGACGGCCTCGCGCCGCGCCGGATCAGGTTTCGTCGACGACGTCGTCGCGGCCGAAGTGCAGGTCGTGAGGGCGGTCGGACGGGGCGTTCGTGTCGCCGTCGGCGCACAGCTCGTTGATCCGCCGGATCATGGCGATGAGGCGTGCGTAGGACTTGTTGTCGAACTCGAACCCCAGCCGTGGCAACTCGAGGTGATCGTCGGTGCGCTGCTCGGCCCGGGTCGGCTCGATCGCCTCGACGACACCGTTGACGACGATGTCGTCGAACTCGCGGTTGAGCGTCTCGATCGCGCCGGCGTCGAGCTCGTGGCGGAGCCGGATGACCAGCCGCTTCCCGACGAATCGGACCGAGTGGTAGGCGGAGAAGAATCGGCAGATGTGATCGGCCGCCGCCTCGGCGTCGTGGGTGTGGAACACGAGGTCGAGGTCTTCGGCCGAGATCTTGCCGGTGGCGCCGAGCGCCGCCTCGACGAACTCGGTCCATCGAGACCAGTACGGGGAGTCCTCGTGGTCGAGCAGGACGATCGGTGCGGGCTGGGCTTTCCCGGTCTGGATCAGGGTGAGCAGCTCGAAGCCCTCGTCGAGCGTGCCGAACCCTCCCGGGAACAACGCGAAGGCGTCGGCCTCCATCACGAAGGCGAGCTTCCGGGTGAAGAAGTACTTGTACATCGCGAGCTTCGGGTCGCCGTCGATGATCGGCGCCGGCTTCGCCTCGAACGGCAACACGATGCCCACACCCATCGAGTTCTCGAGGCCGGCACCGACGATGCCGGCCTCCATGATCCCCGGCCCGGCGCCGGTGATCGACATCCAGCCCCGCTCGGCCATGACCCGGCCGAACTCGGCGGCGAGCAGGTAGTCGGGATGGTCGGGGGCGGTGCGGGCCGACCCGAACACCGTCACCTTCGAGCGATGCCGGTGTGGGGCGAAGATCTGGCCGGAGTTCAGCAGCTCGGCCAGGGCCTGGGCGGCGATCTTCAGATCGAGCCGGTCGAGGTCGGCGTCGTCCATCTTGAGTGCGGTGACGAGCATCGACCGGATGAGGTCGTCGTTGCCGTCGTCGCCGACCATGGCGAGGGCGTCGGTGAGGAGACGGTCGACACGACCGTCACCGAAGGTGGATGCGGGGCGGGGAGCGGACACGCCCCCGACGCTACCGCCGCCCGCTGCTCAGGCCCGAGCGAAGCCCTCGTAGCCGGCGGCCACGACCCGGTCGCATTCGGTCACGTAGTCGGGGAAGCCGAGCAGTGGCATGAACACCCGGGTCTTGCCGGGGATGTTGGCGCCGAGATACCAGCTGTTGCACTGGGGGAAGAGGGTGAAGTCGGCGATGGCGTTGACGTGGCCGACCCACCGATCCGCGGCCTCCGGGGTGGGCTCGATCGTGGTGAGGGCCTCCGCGTCGATCGCGGCGATCGCGGCGCCGATCCACTCGATGTGCTGCTCGATCGACATGATCATGTTGGTCAGCACCGACGGTGAGCCGGGGCCGGTCACGGTGAACATGTTCGGGAATCCGGGCACCTGGAGTCCGAGGTAGTTGGTCGGCCCGGCGGCCCAGGCGTCGGACAGGGGAAGGCCGTCGCGTCCCACCGGGTCGATGCCGAGCAGGGCGCCGGTCATGGCGTCGAAGCCCGTGGCGTAGACGAGCACGTCGAGCTCGACCTCGCGGGCGGTGTCGTCACCGTCGCCGACCTCGACGCCGGTGGCGGTGATCCGCCGGATCGGTTCGTCGGGCAGGTGGACGAGGTCGACGTTCGGCCGGTTGAACGTCTCGTAGTACCCGGAGTCGAGCACGAGCCGCTTGCAGCCGATCACCTGGTCGGGCTGGAGCTTGCGGGCGGTGTCGGGGTCGTCGACGAGGCCGGCGATCTTGTCCCGGACGAACTGCGCCGCGATCGCGTTCGACTCGGGGTCGAGGACGAAGTCGTTGGCGACGCCGAGCACGGCGAACCCGCCGACCTCGTTCCAGCGGTGTTCGAGGTCGGCCACCACGGTCTCGACGCCTCGATCGGCGACGGCGGCATCGACGCGTCCGTTCTCGGAACCGAAGGCGCCGGTCTGTTGCCGATTGGCGTCCCGGAACGCCGGGTAACGGCCCTTGATGTCGGCGACCTCGTCGTCGGACAGCGGGCGGTTGAGCGCCGGCACCGAATAGGTGGCCGTCCGCTGGAACACGGTGAGGTGCTCGGCCGCCTCGGCGAGGATCGGGATCGACTGGATGGCCGACGAGCCGGTCCCGATCACACCCACCCGCTTCCCGGCGACATCGAGCCCGTCGTGGGGCCAGGCACCGGTGTGGGCCGTGACCCCGGCGAAGTCGTCGGCACCGGTGATGTCGGGGCGGTTGGCATTCGACAGACACCCGGTGGCCATCACGACGAAGCGGGCCGCCAGCGCATGGCCGCCGTCGGTGCCCACGTGCCACCGACTCGTCGCCTCGTCCCAGACGACATCGTCGACCCGGGTCTCGAAGGTGATGTCCCGACGGAGGTCGAAGCGGTCGGCGACGTGGCCGGCGTAGGTGAGGATCTCGGGTTGGGGCGCGTAACGCTCGCTCCACTCCCACTCCTGTTCCAGCTCGGCGTCGAAGCTGTAGGAGTACTCGAGCGACGGCACGTCACAACGAGCGCCGGGGTACCGGTTCCAGTACCAGGTGCCGCCCACGTCGGACGCCACGTCGAAGCAACGCACCGAGAGCCCGAGCCCCCGGAGCGTGTGGATGGCGTACATGCCGGCGAAGCCGGCCCCCACGATGACGACGTCGACCTGGTCCCTCATGGCCCCATCATGATCGACGGGCGCCGCCGGAGCAGATCCGCCCGGCCTCACACGGTGGAGGCCGCCACCCGCCCGTAGAGCGTGGTCCGCTGGGCGAGGGTCCGACCGAGCGGCTCCACGAGGTCGGCGAACCCGTCGGGCGTCATCATCTGGCCGTGCGCCGCGCCGGCGGCCCGGGAGATGTTCTCGTCCATCAGGGTGCCGCCGAGGTCGTTGCAGCCGGCCTGGAGCATCTGTCGGACCCCGTCACGTCCGACCTTCACCCAGGAGGCCTGGATGTTGTCGATCGAGCCCCGGTAGGCGATGCGGGCCACGGCGTGCATCAGGAGCACCTCGCGGAACGTCGGACCACGACGGGCCATCTTCCGCAGATAGATGGGGGCGGCCATGTGCACGAAGGGCAGGCCGACGAACTCGGTGAACCCGCCGGTCTCGTCCTGGAGGTCGCGGGTCCGCAGGATGTGGCGGGCCCAGTGCTCGGGCTGTTCGACGGCGCCGAACATGATCGTCACGTTCGATCGCAGGCCGACGGTGTGGGCGATGCGATGGGCCTCGAGCCACTCGTCGGTGTCGATCTTGTCGGGGCAGAGCAGTTCGCGGGCCGGGTCGTCGAGGATCTCGGCGGCCGTGCCCGGCAGGGTCTTGAGTCCGGCCTCCATGGCCCGCACCAGGTAGGAGTCGAGCGGCTCGCCGAGGCGCTTCGCCCCTTCGGTCACCTCGAGCGCGGTGAACCCGTGGATGTGGATGTCGGGTGCGGCCTCGTGCACGGCACGGGCCACGTCGATGTAGTACTCGCCGTCGAAGTCGGGATGGATGCCGCCCTGGAGGCAGACCTCGGTCGCTCCGTGCTCGAGCGACTCGCGCACCCGCCCCTGCATCTCCTCGAGGGTGAGCAGGTACGGCGTGCCCCGCAGGTTCAACGAGAGCGGACCCTTCGAGAAGCCGCAGAAGCGGCACTTGAAGGTGCAGACGTTCGTGTAGTTGATGTTCCGGTTCACCACGTAGGTGATCTCGTCGCCCACGGTCTCGGCCCGCAGCTCGTCGGCGAGGGCCGCCACCGCGGCGACCTCGGGGCCCCGCGCCCGGAACAACGTCACGATCTCGTCGAAGCCGACTCGTTCGCCGTTGCGCACACCGGCGAGGACGTCGGCGACGGGGCCGACGGTGGCGCGTGGCCCGGCGACGAGCTCGGGCGGGGTCGACGGGGCACCGGAGTACCACTGCGTGGAGCGGTCGCCGATCTGGAGCACGTCGGCACCGTCGTCGCCCTGGGCGACGAACTCGACCTTCTCGGGGAACACCGCACCCGGATCGTCACGCGCCATGCCCTCGGCCTCGGAGCGATCGAGAACCGGGAAGCGGAGCCCGTCGTCGAGCCACTGCACCGGGGCACGGTCGAGCGGGGTGTGGGTCACGAGACCCGCGCCGTCACCGGCCTCGCCGGTGAAGCCGGCCGCGCCGTTCGTGGCCGACCAGCCGAGGCCGACCGACTCGAGCACGTACTCGGGATAGATCGTGAGGCGGGGGGCGAGCACCCGATCCCGCCCCTCGGTGATCTCCCGCAGGCGGTCGAGCTCGGGCCAGGGCCGCTCGGGGTTCACGTGGTCGGCGGTCACCGGCGACACACCACCCCAGTCGTCGATGCCGCAGTCGAGCAGGACACCGAAGTCGTCCGAGAGGTTCGGCGGCGCCTGCAGGTGGATCGACGTCGGCAGAAGGAGCCGCGCGAGCGCGAGCGAGCGGTGGTAGGTCTCCTCGGGGCACGGGTCGGACTTCCACATGGCCGTCCCGGGCTTGGGCAGGAAGTTCTGGACGATGACCTCCTGCACGTGCCCGTGGCGTCGGTGCGACGCCGCGATGGCCTCGAGCGCGGCGACCCGGTCGGCCTCGGTGTCGCCGATGCCGACGAGGATCCCGGTGGTGAACGGGATGTGCAGTTCGCCGGCGGCTTCGAGGGTGGCGAGGCGGCGGTCGGGGGTCTTGTCGGGGGCGTTGCGGTGGCAGTCGAGATCGTCGCGGAGCGACTCGATCATCATCCCCTGGCTCGGCGAGACCGGACGCAGCGACGCCAGCTCCTCGGTCGACAGCGCACCGGCGTTGGCGTGGGGGAGCAGGCCGGTCTCGGTGAGGACGAGCTCGCACATGGCGCGCAGGTAGTCGACGGTCGAGTCGTAGCCCCGCTCGGCCAACCACTCGGCGGCGACGGGGTACCGCAGCTCGGGCCGTTCCCCGAGGGTGAACAGCGCCTCGTGGCAACCGGCGCGGGCGCCCTGGCGGGCGATGCGGAGCACGTCGTCGGGCTCGAGGAACGGCTGGTCGAGCCGGGCCGGCGGCTGCGCGAAGGTGCAGTAGCCGCACTGGTCACGACACAGCATCGTGAGCGGGATGAAGACCTTCGGGGAGTAGGTGACCCGACGGCCGAACGCGGCGTCGCGCACCTCGGCGGCTCGCCGGAGCAGCTCGTCGGTGGACAGCGCCATCAGGGCCGTGCCCTCGGCGGAGGGCTGATACGTCGTGGTGCTCATACGGCCGAGGCCTCTCGCGTGGTGGTGTGGCCGTCGCCGGCCCGGGATCGGATCTGGGTGGGGGGCACGTGGGTGTCGCAGGCGTCGCAGCGCACCTCGTGGCGAACGGGGGTGTCACAGGTCGAGTGGACGAGCACGGTCGGCGGGCCGTCGGCGTGGTACCAGCGGTCGCCCCATTGCATGAGGGAGATGAGCGCGGGGGAGAGGTCGGCGCCCTTCTCGGTGAGCCGGTACTCGTGACGCAGCGGCCGTTCCTGGTACGGCACCTTGGCGAGCACACCCGTGCCGACCAGGCGGTTGAGCCGATCGGTCAGCAGATTGCGGGCGATGCCGAGGTCGTCGACGAGCTCGGAGAAGCGATGGATGCCACGGAAGACGTCGCGGAGGATGAGCAGCGACCAACGGTCGCCGATCACGTCGAGTGTCGCCTCGATCGAGCAGGCGTCGAGGTCGTGGTCCGCCGGGAGTGGGTTTTGCTTTGAAACCATGTCGGTTTCGAACTTAGACCGACTCGGCCGACATCCGCAATCAGGGGCCGATCGCCGCCCGCGCCAGCTCGCCGGGAGCGGCCCCGATCACGTCGGCGGCGGCGTCCTCGGTGTTGGCGAGGACCACCACCCCCACCCCGGCCTCGGGCACCACGGCGATCACCGAGAGGAACCCGTCGAAGGATCCCTCGTGCGACCACACCACGAGACCGTCGACGATGCTGCGTTCCCACCCCATGGCGTCGTCGCCGAGCCCCGGGGTCCAGAGTCGTTCGACGGCGTCGGGGGAGATCACGCCGCCGCCGTCGTCGAGCATGGCGGCGAGGAAGCGGCCGAGATCCGTGGCGGTGGTCTTGAGCCCACCCGAGGGCAGGAGCACGTCGGCGTCGAGGTCCACGGAGTCGAGCACGACCGGTTCGCCGTCGATGAGTTCGTGCGACCTCGAGAGACGACCGGTCGCCCGGGCCTCCGAGGCGAGCAGCCACGTGTCGTCCATGCCCAGCGGACGGAGCACCCGCTCGTCGAAGGCCTCGAGGTAAGCCTCGTGCGCGTCGTCGAGGTCGGGGACCGCGGCGGAGGCGGCGGGACGGTCGAGCAGGTCGACGACCGGATCGTCCCAGGCGAGCGTGCCGTCGTCGACGAGAGTGGCGACGAAGAAGGCGTTGAGCGCCTTGTGCGTGGATCCGGCGTGGAAGAGCGTGTCGCTGGCGACGGCGATGTCGCGTTCGGCGTCGGCGAGCCCGCCGACCGCGGTCGTGATCGCTCCGCCGTCGGCGACGACGGCCACCGACACCCCGGGCACCCCGTCGCCGAGGGCGCGTTCGACGAGGACATCACCGAGACGGTCGACATCCGCACCGGCCCCGTCGTCGGCTGATCCACAGGCAGCCGCCGCGAGCAGAAGTGCGAGGACCGGGGCGAGGAGGCGGACCGACACGGTCGGGACCGTCGTGCCCCCTCGGATTCAGGCCGGGGTGGTCTCCCGCATCGCCAACATCGGAAGGAAGATCTGCGCGAGTGGACCGATCCCGAGGGCGAACACGAGCGTGCCGATGCCGGCGGTGCCACCGAGGGCGATGCCGATGGCGAGCGCGGTGAGCTCGATGAGCGTGCGGGCGAGTCGGATCGACCACCCACGTTCGGCGAGGCCGGTCATCAGTCCATCCCGGGGTCCGGGTCCGAGGCCGGCGCCGATGTAGAAGCCCGAACCCACGGCGATCGCGACGACGCCGAGGACGAGCGAGAGCCACCGCAGCACGAGACCGTCGAGCTCGCCGACCAGGGGGAGGACGAGATCGACGGTGGCGCCGATGAGCAGGGCGTTGAGGATCGTGCCGAGGCCGAGGGTGACGTCGAGCGGCCACCACAACGCGACCACGACGAACGACGTCAGGATGATGAGGACACCGATTCCGAGGCCGACGCGGTCGGCCACCCCTTCGTGAAACACGTCCCAGGGGGCGTTGCCGAGTTCGGCCCGCACGATGGCGGCGATGCCCACACCGAAGAGCACGAGCCCGAAGACACACCGGGTCAGGCGTTCGACGGCCCGGTCGGCGGGGCGGAGGCGGACCTGCATCGGGCCACGCTACGGCCGGCCGGCCGCCTCGCTCGCCGCCGGCCACGGCACCGGCCAACTCCCGCCGGTTGGCTCACACCGCACCGTGGCGTTGTCGACGACACACCTCGTCGCTACGTTCGAACACATGTTCGCCAGCACCGTCGACGCCCCCGCCTTCCAACCATCCCTGCTCGCGACGGGCCCGGTCTCGGCCCCACCCACGCTCGACCTCAATCGCATCGATCTCGGTTCGGGAGCGTGGCTCGATCACCGGGCCGGCCTCATGCCGGGGGCCGACGATCTCGCTGCGTCGCTGATGACCTCGCTGCCATGGCAGTCGTCGACGCGAGCGATGTACGAGCGGATGGTCGACGTCCCCCGCCTGACCTGTTGGCTGGAGCGTGCCGACGACGAGGTCCCGGAGGCGCTCACCGACCTGAGCGATCTCCTGAGCGACCACTACGACCGTCCGATGCGCACGCTCGGATGCAACTGGTATCGGGACGGGGCCGACTCGGTGGCCTGGCATTCCGATCGGGTCGAGCGACCCGGCGATGCCGTGGTGGCGATCCTCGCCCTCGGGACACGACGTCCGCTCCTGCTCCGACCGAAGCTGGGCGGTGCGTCGAGCCGGTGGGAGCTCGGGCACGGCGACCTGCTCGTGATGGGCGGCACCTGCCAGGCGTTCTTCGAGCACGCGGTCCCGAAGCTCAGTCGCCCCATCGGCCCCCGAGTGAGCGTGGTCTTCCGGGGTTAGCGAAGCGCCCCGGAAGCGAGGGACAGCCGGGGGTAGCGAAGCGCCCCGGAAGCGAGGGACAGCCGGGGGTAGCGAAGCGCCCCGGAAGCGAGGAACAGCCGGGGGTAGCGAAG
>JAHDBV010000016.1:0-19572 GCA_020630195.1 Acidimicrobiales bacterium | reverse complement strand
ACAGCCGGGGGTAGCGAAGCGCCCCGGAAGCGAGGAACAGCCGGGGGTAGCGAAGCGCCCCGGAAGCGAGGAACAGCCGGGGGGTAGCGAAGCACGCCCGAACGACGGGCGTCAGCCGGCCTCGAGCAGGTCCCGGGCCACCAGGGCCGCCCCGATCACGCCGGCATCGGCGCCGAGGCCGGCGGTCACCACCTCGGGCGGGCCGCCCGCCATGTAGCCGGCGAGGTCTCGTTCGGCCGCGGCGGCGATCCGCCCGGCCATGTCGGGCCGGGTGCCGACGCCGCCACCGAAGACGACGACGTCGGGCGAGAACCCGAGAGCGAGCACCCGGATGAGCTGGGCGAGGTAGCCGGCTTCGAGCTCCCACACCTCCTCGCGGTCACCGAGGGTGGCCGGATCCGCGTTCCACCGTTCCGCGATGGCCGGCCCACAGGCCATGCCCTCGAGACAGTCGCGATGGAACGGGCAACGACCGGGGTAGGGATCGTCGCCGATCCGTGAGACGGGGATGTGTCCGAGCTCGGCGTGGTTCCGCCCCCGGAACGGCACCCCGTCGATCGCGACGGCACAACCGATCCCGGTGCCCACGGTGACGTAGGCCACCGACCGTCGTCCCTGGGCGGCACCGAGCGCGGCCTCGGCCACCGCAGCGGCCTCGACGTCGGTCTGGATGTCCGCAGGGACGCCGAGCCCGTCGGCGAGCGTGCGGAGCAGTGGCGCTCCCGTCCACCCGGGCTTCGGCGTGGCGGCCACCGAACCGAAGTCGGCGGCGTCCCGATCGACGACGAGGGGCCCGAACGAGGCGACACCGAGGGCCGCCACCTGATGACCGGAGTAGAACTCGAGGCAGGCGCCGAGCGTCTCGTCGGGCGAGGTCGTCGGAACCCACGCCTGGTCGACGATCCCCAGCGACGCGTCGACGATGGCCGGCCGGAACTTGGTTCCGCCGGCTTCCAGTACGGCGTAGTGGGTCATCGATCCTCCCCTGGAGTGGCTGCGGTCGGGTGGCCACGCCGAGAGGGTTCCCGTCGACGTCGCCCCGGTCTGACCGCGGCGCCACCGCCAGGCGGCGCCGTCGGGATCAGTTCTTGAAGTCCTCCGCCCGTGTGGCGAGGGTCTGGAGCACGTCCTCGAAGGCCTTGGCGAAGCTCGCCACGCCTTCGTTCTCGAGCTTCACGGCGACCTCTTCCAGGTCGATCCCGAGCTCGGCCAGCTCGGCCACGATCGCCTTGGCACCGTCGACGTCGGCGTCGATGGTGCGAGCCACGGTGCCGTGGTCGTCGAACGCCAGGATGGTCTTGTCGGGCAGGGTGTTCACCGTGTCCGGGCCGATGAGCGTGTCGACGTAGAGCGTGTCGGGATAGGTCGGGTTCTTCGTCGAGGTCGACGCCCACAGGGGTCGCTGGATCCTGGCGCCGCGCGCCACGAGCGCGTCCCAACGCTCACCCTGGAAGGTGTTCATCGCCATCTCGTAGGCGAGCACACCGTTGGCGATGGCGGCCTTGCCCCGCAAGCCGAGGGCCTGCTCGGTGCCGATCTCGTCGAGTCGACGGTCGACCTCGACATCGACGCGGCTGATGAAGAACGACGCCACCGACGAGATCTGCGAGAGGTCGGTGTCCGCCGGCAGGGCCTCGAGACCGGCGATGTAGGCCTCCATCACGTCGGCATACCGGCTGAGCGAGAAGATCAGCGTCACGTTCACCGAGGTGCCCTGGGAGATCAGTGCCTGGATGGCGGGGATGCCCTCCACCGTGGCCGGGACCTTGATGTAGAGGTTCGGACCCTCGATGCGGTCGTCGAGATCCCGTCCGGCCGCGATCGTGCCCTCGGTGTCGTTCGCGAGGGTGGGGGAGACCTCGACCGAGACGTAGCCGTCTTCGCCGTTCGATCCGTCGTACATCGGGCGCAACAGCGCCATGGCGCCGGCGATGTCGCCGACGACGAGCTGCCAGTAGGCGTCGTCGATCGACGCTCCGGCTGCCACGAGCTCCTCGAGTTCGGCGTCGTAGTCGTCCGACTCCATCATCGCCTTGGCGAAGATCGACGGGTTCGAGGTGAGCCCACGGACGCCGAGGTCGAGCCAGCTCTGGAGCTCACCGTTGGAGATCCAGTCCCGGCGGAGGTTGTCGAGCCACGGGCTCTGGCCCTGCTGGTCGAACAGATCGTGCAGACGTCCCATGACGGGTGCTCCTGGGGTGCGTTGATGAAAGGAGGTGGGCGAGTTGGTTCAGTCGAGCAGGCCGCGGGCCGCCTCGACGACGGCCTCCGCGTGCATGCCGAGTCTCTCCATGACGGTGCCGCCGGGGGCCGAGGCACCGAAGCGATCGATCCCGAGGGCGGCGTCGGCGAACCGGTGCCACCCGAGGGTGACACCCGCTTCGATCGACACCGTGGGAACCCCGGACGGCAACACCGCGTTCCGCTCGTCGGCGGAACGGGCGAGGAATCGGTCCCACGACGGCATCGACACGACCCGGGCGGCGACGCCGTCGGCGGCGAGGGTCTCGGCCGCGGCGACACAGTGCTGGACCTCGGAGCCGGTGCCGACGAGCACGATGGCCGGGTCGGCGACGTCGTTGAGGGCGTACGCGCCCTCGGCGACCCGGTCGGCCGAGCAGCCCTCGAGGGTCGGCACGTTCTGTCGGGTGAAGAACAGGGCGGTCGGGCCGTCGTGCTCGAGGGCGAGCTTCCAGGCGCCGGCCGATTCGTTGCCATCGGCCGGGCGGATCACCTGCAGCCCCGGGATCACCCGGAGCGACATGACCTGTTCGATCGGCTGATGGGTGGGGCCGTCCTCGCCGACACCGACGGAGTCGTGGGTGAAGACGAACACGCACTTGGCGTGCGACAGTGCGGCGAGTCGGATCGGCGGGCGCATGTAGTCGGCGAAGACGCCGAAGGTGCCGCCGAAGGGCACGACGCCACCGTGCAGTGCCATGCCGACGAGGATCGAGCCCATGGCGTGCTCCCGCACACCGAAGCGGATCTGGCGACCACCGGGGTTGGCGGCGGACAGGTCGTCACCAGGCATGGTCGTGCCGGTGTTGCCCGTCAGGTCGGCGCCACCACCGATGAGGCCGGGCACGACCTCGGCGAGCGCGGTGACGCAGGCCTGCGACGCCTTGCGGGTGGCGGTGGCGCCCCCGGCGTCGAAGGTCGGCAGGGCGTCGGCCCAACCGTCGAGACCGGTGGCGGCCAGGGAGGCGTCCCAAGCGGCGGTGTCGATGCCGGCGGCGTCCAGGCGGGCCTGCCAGGCCGTGCGCGCCTCGGCGCCGCGGGCACCGGCGGTGCGGTACATCTCGAGCACGTCGTCCGGCACGAAGAACGACTGGTCCTCGGGGAGGCCCATCACCCGCTTCGCCTCGGCGATCTCCTCGGCGCCGAAGGCGAGGCCGTGGGCGTGGGGGTCGTCGGTGAGGGTGGGGTGCGGGTACCCGATGTGGGACCGCAGGATGATGACCGTCGGCCGTTCGGTGTCGGTCTTGGCCTCGGCGAAGGCGGCCTCGAGCGCATCGAGGTCCTCCGCGACGGATCCGACTTCGAGCACCTGCCAGCCGTAGGACCGGAACCGGACGCCGGCGTCGTCGGAGAGTGCGAGTTCGGTGACACCGTCGATCGTGACGTGGTTGTCGTCGTAGACGGCGATGAGCTTGCCGAGCCCGAGGTGGCCGGCGAGGGAGGCGGCCTCGTGGGACACGCCTTCGGAGAGACACCCGTCGCCCATGACGACGTAGGTGAAGTGGTCACAGACGTCGGCGCCGAAGCGACTGCGGATGTTCTGCTCGGCCATCGCGAGGCCGACCGCATTGGCGAAGCCCTGACCGAGCGGGCCGGTGGTGACCTCGACACCCGCGGTGTGTCCGGCCTCGGGGTGCCCGGGCGTCGCCGAGTCCCACTGGCGGAAGTCCTTGAGGTCGTCGAGCGAGAGGCCGTGACCGGTGAGGTGCAGCATCGAGTACTGCAGGATCGAGGCATGTCCGGCCGACAGCACGAACCGGTCGCGGTCGAACCACTCCGGGTCGGCCGCGTCGTAGTCCATCACGCGCGTCCACAACACGTGGGCGAGTGGGGCGAGCGCCATGGCGGTGCCCTGGTGGCCCGAGTTCGCCGCCGCGGGGCCGTCCATGGACAACCCCCGGATCACGTTGATGCCGAGGGCCTCGAGTTCCGAGGCACCGTTGATGGTCATTTCGTCAGCCACGTCTGCTCCCGTGGGTCCGTCCGCGGCCGACAACCTACTTGCGCCCGGGCCGGTCGCCAGGCAATCCGGCGAACCGTTCGGCAGACGGTCATGATGGCGGTGTGGCAGACCAGTTCTTCCCCTATCGGATCGACCGTCGGTACACCCCGGTCCTGCTGCCGTTCGGCGTGGGGGAGCGCCATGGCGTGACCCTCACCGACGACGGCCGATTCGTGGCCACCTACGGCTGGGCCCGCCTCGAGACGACCCTCGACAACGTCGACCACACCGAGGTGACCGGCCCCTACCGGTGGTGGACGTCGGTGGGCCTGCGTCTGTCGTTCGCCGACGACGGCCTCACCATGGGCACGAATCGTGACCTCGGCCTCTGCGTGGGGTTCACCACACCGGTCCCGAAGGTGATCGGCATGAAGGACCACTCGGCGCTGAGCGTGTCGGTCGCCGACCCGCACGGGCTCGCCGCGGCCATCGGCCGCTGAGGTGACGGCGGCCATCGGCCGCTGATCTGACCGCGGCCATCGGCCGCTGAATCGACGGCGGCCGGTCAGGCCCCGTCACGGAAGGTGCACATCGTCGCGGTGAACCCGTGCATGGCGTTGCGTGGCCCGACCGGCCCGATCTCTCCGGCGCAGAACATCCCCGCCATCGGCGCGTCCGAGGTCAGCTCGGCGATGAGCGACGCGTCGTTCGGACCGTCGCCGAACATGTGCGGACCGCGACCGGTGCAGGTGAACAACAGGGTGGCGTCGATGGAGGAGTCCTGCTGCCGGTCGACGAGCGCCGCGGAGAGGTCGTCGCGGGCGGAACCGGCGTCACGGACCTGGAACTGCACGACCTGGCCGAGTTCGAGACGGTCGCCGACGACGACGGCACCGCTCTCGCGCTCGAGCCCCATCACGCCACGGATCAGGAAGTCGCCCCGGCGGAAGTCGTCGGCCCGCTCCCGAGCCACGACGCCGAGGTGCAGCCCGTGTCCGGCGAGCGCCCGATCCCCGGGCGAGAGCGAATCGATCAGCTCCCGCAGGCGTTCCGAGGCGGGTCGGCCGGCGAGTTCGAACAGACGCTGCCCGTCGCATCGGGTGACCACCCACGGCTCACCGATCGGTCGGCATCCCTGCGACACGAGCGGCTCGGCGACACCGGGCGGGATGACCACGGCGACACCACCGTCGCTGTGTCGTTCGTCGTCGAGCACCAACACGTTGCCACCCGGTGCCCGGGCGGCGGAGGCGAGTCCGCCGACGACCGCGACGTGGGGGCCGACGGCGTCGAACACCGCGTCGACGGGCATCGAGAACGGATCGGCGAGCAGCAACAGGGTCGAACCGGCGGGCGGCACCTCCTCGAGTCCGACGAGCACCGGCGGCGTACCCGGCAGGGCCTGCAGCCGCAGCGGGGTGACCGCGCCGGTGTGCCCCGCCCACAACGAGATCGCCCCGCCCCGGTCGATCTCCTGCCAGTTGCCGACGACCCCGGCGCTGGACACGGCCAGCAGCGTGGCCGGGCGCAGCGCGGCACGCACGACGGCGAGGATGTCGTCGACGGCGGCGATGAGTGGGCCCGACACGAACACGACGGCGAGGTCCGGACCGGGGCCGATGCGATCCGCCACCTCGCCGACGACCTCGGCCACGGCGAGCGCCGGGTCGGGATGGGTCGAGACGGCCGAGCCGAAACGGGCGCTGCCGGGTTCGATCGCCATCAGTCGACGGGGGGAAGCACCGTGAACGGCACGGGGTGCACCGGTCCGTCGCCCATGCGGCACTCGGCGACGACGGTGCCGTAGTCGGTGAACTCGAGCTCGGCCCGCACCAGCCGGTAGTTGAACTTGCCGGGTTCGATCTGGAGCGGCTGCACGTTCCGGGCGAGCGGTTCGGCTTCGCGGTCGACGGTCCCGTCCTCGGCCTGGTGCCGGAACACCACCTCGAGCGCTCCGAACCCGTCGACGCCGGGTGGACACCACACGATCACGACGAGGTGGGGCGCCATCGACACCGGCACGGCGGCGGGTGCGGGAGCGGAGAACTGCACGCCGGACAGATCCAGCCGCGTGGAGGGCCCGGGCACGGGCCGGGTCTGGATGTCGTCGAGGAACAACGCCGCGATGATCTGCATGGCTCCGAACGTACCCGCGGTGCCGAGTGAGTGGCGGAGCGTAGGCTCGACCCCGATGGAGGATCGCCCGCCCCAGCCGAACGACGACCCCCGGTCGACCCGCGACCAGATCCTCGACGAGGCGCGCTCGTTGTTCGCCGACCAGGGGTTCGAGGGCACCTCGCTGAACGACATCGCGGCCGCGGTCGGCATCAAACGACCGTCGCTGCTCCACTGGTTTCCGTCGAAGGACGACATCTACCGCCAGGTGCTGTCGGAGGCGGTGCTCGACTGGACCCAACGTGTCGAGGCCGCACGCCGGGTCGAACTCGACGGGTGGGACCTGGTCGACCAGGTGCTGCGGGTCTCCTTCGAGTTCTTCCGGGAGAACCCGGAGATCATCCGCATCGTGCGGCGGGAGGCGCTGACCGCCCACAGCCCGCTCGGCATCGATCTGGGCACCACGCTGCGGCCCTACTACAACCGGGCGGCGGCGTTCTTCCGACGGGAGATGGACGCGGGCCGATTCCGGGAACAGGACGCCGAGCAGCTCATCCTGACCGGCTACGGGGCCCTGCTCACGTACTACAGCGACCACGTGATGCTCCGTGGGCTGCTCGGTGACGATCCGTTCACCGACGACCGGCTCGAGGCCCGCTACGAGCACCTCACCGCGTTGTTCCGGGGAATGCTCGAACCCTGAGCGGCCCGAGCCTCAGCCGCCGGGGCGGACCAGCACCTCGACGCGGCGGCCTTCGGGGAACCAGCGCCGGGTCGCCTCGGCCAGCCGGGCGGGGGTGAGTCGGTTGACCTCGGCGACGATGGCCGACGGTTCGAGGTCGCTGCCCGGTTCGTCGAGCGCGAAGAGGCGGGCGATGAGTTCGGGGTTGTTCACGAGGTCGAGTTCGCGACGCACGACGCCGATCGCCCGAGTGACCACCTCGTCGGTCGGCCCGGAGGCCCGGAGCGAGTCGAGGATCACGAGGGCTTCGTCGCGGACCTCCTCGACACGGTCGGGGTCGACCTGCACGACGATCGAGGCGCCGGCGGCCTCGGCCCGCTCGCCGAGCGAGATCGACGCCCGACCGCCGTAGGTGGCCCCGAGGCGTTCGCGGAGTTCCTCGAACACCAGGTCGTCGAGCACGGCGCCGAGCACCATGGCCTCGGCCCGGGCGGCCGCGTCACGGGCGGGATCGAGCGTGCGCCAGCGCAGCACGACCTGGCCGGAGGCCTCCGCATCGGATCCGACGCCGAGCTCGGCGGCGCGGACCTCCGTCGGTGGCGGCGGCAACGGCCGATCGCCGAGCACGGCATCGGCGGCCCCGGGCTGGATGGTGCCGAGGTAGGTGGCGGCCAACCGGGCGATCTCGAGACGGTCGGCGTCGCCCACGACGACGACGGTGAGACCGCCGTCGATCGAGCCGAAGCGGTCGGCGACGATCCGTCGTGCCGCGTCGATGTCGAAGGCGGCGAGTCCGCCCGACGTGGGCAGCGGCGTCCAGGCCGGGTCGCGGTCCTCGACGAGGTCGGCGGCTTCGATCACGGCCGCGGTCGCCGGGTCGAGCGCGAGCGACTCGATCTGTTCGGCGCGTGCGTCGACGACGCGGGCGAAGGGGACCTCGTCGATGCGGGGGCCGTCGATCGAGGCGCGCAGCAACTGGAACAACACCTCGACGTCGACGGTGGAGGCGGCCCCGACGAAGCCCTCGGTGTGGTCGTCGAGCAGGGGCACGAGCCACACGTTGCGTCCGGCGAGGAAGGCGTCGAGCACGACCGGGTCGAGATCGTCGACACCGCTCGCGCCGAACGCGTCGACCGCCACATCGGCGAGTGAGAACGGCACGTCGCCGAGCGCCCGGGCCCCACCGGGCGAGGACGCCCGCAGATCGACCGTGTCAGCGGCGATCGTCGACGGCTCGAACCGCACCACGACGCCGTTGGCGAAGCGCCACTCGACCGCGTCGCGCCGCAGGGAGACCTCCTCGACCGGAGCGATCGGGTCGGGAGCCGTCATGATCCGATCGATGCGTGCCGTGGCCTCCGACGGGCCGGCCGCACCGGATGCCTCGAGTGCCGCTTCGAGACGTGCGACGTCGGGGAGGTCGGCGGCGTCGGGGCCGGCGGCGATGACCTGGGGCGCCGAACTGGCCAGGATCCAGCGGGCGTGGGCGATCAGATCGTCGGGCGTGAACGTGTCGAGCACGGCGACTCGACGGCGGACCCGATCGGCCGCAGCGGACGGATCGGTGGTGCCGAGTGCGACCCCGACGAGAGCGTCGGCGAGTTCACGGTCCTGCACGCTCTCGATCGTCTCCAGTTCGAGTTCGACCGAGGCCCGGAACTCCTCCACGGTGCGTGCCAACTCCTCGGCGGCGACGTCGCCCTCCGCGGCGCCCCGCAACGTGCCGATCACGAGTTCGGCGGCCGCGCCGAGATCGTCGGCCTCGGCGTAGAAGCCACCACCGGCTCGCTCCCGGGTGACGGCGAATCGGCCGCCGCCGACGACCAGCAGCTCGTTGTCGCCACGCAGCGAGGCATCGTCGAGCCGGGTGGCGAGCAGGTGGAACAGGACCTGCTCGAGCATCACCAGCCGCTCACCGCCGACCGTGGTGCCGTCCCACGCCGGGAGCATCCAGTCGACCGAGACGAACGACGTCGTCGTGTCGGGCGCCTCGACGACACGGATGAACGGGTCGGTGGGCAGGGGAGCGGTGCGGTCGGGCTGGGCCGGGGTGGCACCGCGGTCGGTGAGCCCGTCGAATGCCTCGACGATCCGGGCTTCCAGGTCGTCGACCTCGACGTCACCGACCGCGATGACGGTGATGTTGTCGGGGCGGTACCAGTCGTCGAAGAACCGACGGAGCGTCCCGGCGTCGAGGTCGGCGACGGCGGCCTCCTCGCCGATCGGGTCGTGGTCGGCATACGGCGTGCCGCCGAGGTAGGCGTCGAGGAACGTGTCGTTCACGACCGTGCCGGGGGCGTTGCGGGACAGGCGCAGCTCCTCGAGGACGACGAGCAGCTCGTCGGCCACGTCGGCCTCGGTCAGCAGCATCGCGCCGGCCCACTCCGAGAGGGTCTGGAAGCCGAGATCGATGGCGGCGGGCGTGGCGGGGAGCGAGAGTTGGTAGACGGTCTCGTCGAAGGACGTGTAGGCGTTGATGTGGGGCCCGATGACCGCACCCACGTCGGCCAGTGCGTCGTCGAGGGTGTTCCCCGGATACGAGGCGGTGCCGTTGAACGCCATGTGCTCGAGCACGTGGGCGGAGCCGTCCTCGGCCCGGGGTTGGTGCAACGATCCGGCGTCGACGACGAGGCGGAGCTCGAGTGCACCGCCGGGGCTGTCGTTGGTCCGGACGAGGTACCGCACCCCGTTGTCGAGCGTGCCCGTGCGCACCTCGGCGTCGCTCGGCAACGGCGTGTCGTCGACGACGGGGTCCGGCACGGTCGTGGTCGGCGTGGGGGCGGTGGTCGTGGTGCCGATCGAGGTGGTCGTGCGTGCCTCGTCATCGGCGGAGGTGGTGGGCGCCGTGGCCTCGCCACCGGGGGTGCACGCGGCCGCGGCGAGGGCGATGGCGATGGCGATGGCGAGCAGCACGGGCGCGCGTCGCCCAGATCGCAATCGGATCGACGGAACGACACCCATGGGCCACATGGTCGACCATCGGCCGTTCGGCTGGGCGGATGACCTCGCCCGGAATCTGGGTCGACCGACCCAGAGGCCCACGGCGCGTGGGCGAAACCACGCTTCGTGTGCAAGACTCGCCGGGGTGGAGAGAACGGTGACGGAGGTGTCGGCCAACACGGCCGCAGTGATCGGCTACCCGATCACGGCCGCGGTGCCGGCGACCCCTGCCGAGCCGGCGTCACTGCTCCGACGGACCGGACGACGCCTCCCGACCGCGGGCCGCCTGCTGGCGTTCACCTCCGACGAGATGATCGAGGTCGGCGCCGCCTGGTGGTCGCCCTCGGCGCCCGGTCGTGTGCGTGGCCGGCGGACCCGGGAACAGACCACGGTGCGTCTCGGATCGGCCCAGACCGGATTCGGCGACGACGCCGTGCTCGAGATCGACGACCGTCGCTGGCGGATCTCGGCCGGACACCTCCCCGAACTCGTCCATCGGCTCGTGGCCGACGGCTGGCTCAGCGGCCCCGAGACCACCCCACCGGCTCGGCTCCCGGCGCACCACGACCCCGTGGACACGAGCGACGATCGGGCGTCGGCGGCCTGAACCTCAGAACCGGACCTCGTGGTAGAGGTTCGACGCATCGCCGAGGTCGTGCGTGACGAACGACGTGAACCCGCCGCGACCCACCAGCCGTTCCAGCTCGGCGGTGTGCAGGCCGAGGGTTCCGTACCCCAGGCCGTCGGGTTCCGACATCGCCGACTGGAGACAGGACGCGATCGAGAAGCCGTACATCAGTGCCAGCATCGGATTCCGACGGTTCACCTCGAAATCGCCGAACGACTTGATCTCCTTGATCAGCCACGTGCCGTCGGGAGCCATCGCACCGGCCACCGCCTCGACGGCACGGTCGGGTCGGGCCATGTCGTGCAGACAGTCGAACGTCAACACCAGGTCGGCACCGACGTCGGACCGGAGGTCCTCGCCGAAGGCGACCTCGAACTCGATGTTGTCGAGCCCGAGCCCGGCGGCGCGCTCACGGGCCATGCCGATCGCCGTCTCCGACGGATCGAGGCCGACACACCGACTGGCGGGGAACAGCGACGCCAGTTCACACAGCATGATCCCGGCACCGCAGCCGATGTCGACCACCGTCGCGCCGGCCTCGAGCTTGTCGACGACACCGTCGAGGGCCGGCAGCACGATGTCGGCGAGGGCCAACCGGCTCCAGGGGCCCGTCATGCGGGCGAGCCCGGCCGCCGCACTCGGGCCCTGCTGCTCGTAGGTGATGCCGACGCCGGTGCGGAACGACTCGGCGATCGCGTCGACGGTCTCCGGGGCGATCCCGCCACGGAAGGCGCCGGCGGCGAAGGACAACGAGGCATCCTCGTCGACGAGCACGGCCGCGCCGGCCTCGTCGAGTTCGAAGGTCGAGTCGGACTCGTCACCGACCGAACCGGCCGTCCGGGCCAACAGCCCGGCCGCGGCCTGGCCGAGCAGCCACTCGGTCACGAACCGGACATGGGTGCCCGACGCCTCGGCCACCTCGGCCGCCGTCATCGGGCCGCGACCGCGCATCGCCCGATAGAGCCCGAGGCGATCCCCGAGGTGGATGAGGAGCGAGACCTGCTCACCCATCTTGTAGTTCCAGACCTTGAACGAGAAGGCCTGGACGTCGTCACCGGGCAGTTGGATCGCCATACGCGGCGACCCTAATCGGCACCCCGAACCCGGGCCCAGGTGACACGAACCGCCCGCCGCGACGGCGCGATCGGGCGAGCGGCCGCCGGTGTCGGGCCGGACACGTTCGATTCGGACCTCCCGGCCCAACTACCGTGCCGCCCGTGCCGACCCTGTCCGAAGCCGAATCCAAGGTTCGGCTCGCCGCCCACGGCGTGCCGTTCCTCCCCGAACACGACGTCACCGACGTCGACGCGGCCGTGGCCGCCGCCGACGAACTGGGGTACCCCGTCGTGGCGAAGCTGAACGGGGACGCCATCGCCCACAAGACCGAACGGGGGCTGGTCCGCCTCGGCCTGGCCGATGCCGGCGCGGTTCGTGTCGCCGCCACCGAGCTCCTGGCGGCGGCGACGCCCGACGACGGCGACGTGTCCGTCCTCGTCGCCCCGATGGTCCGCTCCAACCGGGAGTTCATCTGCGGCGTCGCCACCGACGAGCAGTTCGGGCCGACGGTCCTGCTCGGCGTCGGGGGCATCCTCGCCGAAGCGATCGCCGACGTGTCGCTGCGACTCGCCCCGATCACCCGGGCCGACGCCGAGGACATGATCGACGACCTCGCCACCCAGGCGCTGCTCGGCGACTTCCGAGGCGAGGCGGCGGTCGACCGTGATCAGCTGATCGACGTGCTCCTCGGGCTCTCCGCCGCCGTCACCGACGACGCCTCGATCCGCTCGATCGACCTCAACCCGATCCTCATCCACGACGGCGCCCCCGTCGCCGTCGACGCCCTGGTGGAGGTGGCCTGATGCCGACGATCACCGACGCCCAGTTCGAAGCTCTGTTCAACCCACGTGGCGTCCTCATCGCCGGCGCCTCGACCCACCCCGGCAAGTTCGGGTTCGTGTCGCTGCACAACCTGTTGGCCTCGGGCTACCAGGGCAAGGTGTTCGCCACGAACCGCGACGGCGCCGAGGTCCTCGGTGTGCAGTCGGTGGCCGACGTCGCCGATCTGCCCGACGGCGAGATCGACCTCGTCTTCGTGTGCACCCCGGCCTCGTACAACCCCGAGCTGCTGCGAGCCGTCGCGGCCAAGGGCGTCAAGGCCGCGTTCCTCACCTCCGCCGGCTACGGCGAGGCGGGGGAGGAGGGCCGCAAGGCACAGGACGAGCTGATCGCCCTCGCCGAGTCGCTCGGTGTGCTCATCGCCGGCCCGAACGGTCAGGGCGTCGTGTCGACACCGGCCGATCTGTGCGCCCAGATCGTCGCCCCCTACCCGCCCGCCGGCGGGATCGGGGTGGCCAGCCAGTCGGGCAACTTCGTGTCCTCGTTCATGAACTGGTCGACCCAGACCGGCGTCGGCATCAGCCGCGCCGTGTCGGCCGGCAACGCCGCCATGGTGACCGTGCCCGACTACCTCGGCTGGTACGCCGGTGACGACGCCACCCGGGTCGGCCTCGCCTACCTCGAGGGCATCACCGACGGTCGAGCGGTCTACGACGCCTTCCGCGGCATCACCCCCGACATGCCGCTGGTGGTCGTGAAGGGCGGCGCCACCGCCGGTGGGGCCAAGGCCGCCGCCTCCCACACCGGTTCGCTCGCCGCCGACGACAAGGTCTTCGACGGTGCCATGCGCCAGGCCGGTGTGAACCGTGCTGCCACGGTGGAAGAAGCCTTCGACGCCGCGGCGACCTTCGCCACCCAACCGCTGCCGAAGGGCAATCGGGTGGTCGTGATGACCACCGCCGGCGGCTGGGGTGTGGTCACCGCCGATGCGATCCACGAGTCCTCACTCGACCTGATCGACCTGCCCGAGGATCTCACCTCCGCGATCGACGAACACCTCCCGCCACGGTGGAGCCGGAACAACCCGGTCGACCTCGCCGGCGGCGAGACCCGCGACACCGTCCCGACCGTGATGCGGCTGATCGCGGAACACCCCGACGTCGACGCGGTGATCTACCTCGGACTCGGGATCCAGCACAACCAGGGCCGCATGATGGAGCGGGGCCGCTTCTACCCGGACCACGGGCTGGAGCGGATCGTCGCCTACCACGAGCGCCAGGACCGGCGGTTCGCCGAGGCCGCGGCCGAGATCTCCGCCGACACCGGCAAGCCGATCCTGTGCGCCACCGAGCTCGCCACCGCCGATCCCGAGAACGCCGGACCGAAGGCGATCCGTGAGAGTGGTCGCCTCTGCTACGGCTCGGGCAACCGGGCCGTGACGGCGCTCGACCATCTCTGGCGGTACGTCTCGTGGCGGCGCCGCCACCTCGACGACTGACCGACACGGGCCACCCCGACCACAGCGTCGCCGCCCGAGCGCCGCGGACGCGTAACCTGCGCCCGTGCCCACCCTGCTCCGACGTCTGATCCCGCTCGTCGTGTTGTCGGCGATCGCCGTGGGCGCCTGGACCGCGGCCGGCGCCGCGAGTGCCGACGATCCGGTGCTCGATCCGGTCGCCTACGACGAGCAGCTGTCGACGCCCATGTTCTCCGCCCGACGGGTGCCCCAGACGCTGCAACGTCCGATCGCCGACGACGCGATCACCGTGCTCGCCGACGACCTCCGGGCCAAGCTCATCGCCGAGACCCCCGAGGGCACCACCTGGTGCTTCGCCGTCGATCTCGACGGGCGCCGTCTCGTGTCGGAGAACTCGACGGTCGGTTTCATCCCGGCGTCGAACATGAAGATCCTCACGACCTACGCCGCACTCGAGCTGCTCGGCGCCGAGACGACGTTCCGCACGACCGTCCAGACCGCGTCGCCGATCGTCGACGGGGTCCTCGACGGCGACCTCCACCTCGTCGGGGCCGGCGACCCGTTCCTGTCCACCGCGGCGTTCCGCGAGGAGTTCGCCGACCGCCCGCCCCGGGCGTTCACCCCGCTCGAGGAGCTGGCCGACGCCGTCGTCGCCGCGGGACTGACCAGGATCGAAGGAGCCGTGCTCGGTGACGACACGGTGTTCGACGACCTCCGGCTCGTGCCCGACTGGCCCGAACGGTTCCAGAACCTCTCCCAGACCGGACCTCTCGGTGGTCTCACGGTCGACAACGGCGTGGTGGCGTGGCCCCAGGGCCAGTTCTCCTATCGGGCCACCCTCGCCGACGACCCCGCCGCCCACGCCGCCGCCACCTTCGACGACCTGCTGGAAGCCCGCGGCGTCGTCATCGTCGGCCGTGCCGCCTCGGCGCCGACACCGCCGGATGCCACCGAACTCGCCGGCATCGAGTCGGCGACCGTGCTCGAGATGGTCACCCACGTCAACAGCCACTCCGACAACGCCGGGGCGGAGGCCCTGCTCAAGCAACTCGGTCGCGTGGAGAGCGGTGAGGGATCGACCGCCGCCGGCGCGAGCGCGGTCGTCTCGGCCCTCGTCGAACGGGCCGGTGTCGACGTGACCGGGCTCGTCGTCGCCGACGGCTCGGGCCTGCACGAGGGCAACCGCGTGCCGTGCCGCCTGTTCGTCGATCTGCTCGCAACCGAACCCTTCGAAGGCCTGCTGGCCCAGTCGATGGCGATCGGCGGTGAGCGCGGGACCCTGCTCGACCGGTTCCTCGCTCCCTCCGCCGGCAACGGCACCGTGTACGCGAAGACCGGCACGCTCAATCCCGCCGTCGGCCTGAGCGGTTGGGTCGCGACGGACGCCGACCCGACGGTCTCGGCCCGGTTCGCCTACCTCCTCAACGGCGAGCTCATCGGGATCACCGACGGGGTCCGCACGCTCCCGGACGACTTCGTCGCCTCGCTGACGAGCTACCCCGACGCCCCGGACCTGGCGGATCTCGCACCGCTGGCCCCGACCCCGACAGGCTGAGGGCGTGGCACCCCTCCCGCAATTCCCCATCGGCTCGGTCCTGTTCCCCACGATGCTGCTGCCGCTGCACGTGTTCGAACCCCGCTACCGGGAGCTCATGATGGAGCTGATGGTCCACGACGACCCGGCCGACCGCGAGTTCGGCGTGCCGCTCATCGAGCGGGGGAGCGAGGTCGGTGGCGGCGAAGACCGGTCGGACGTGGGGTGCGTCGCCCGCATCATGGAGGCCGAGCAGTACGAGGACGGCCGCTGGGGGCTCGTCGCCGTCGGAGTCCGCCGGTATCGCGTGAACGCGTGGCTCCCCGACGATCCGTATCCGCTCGCGGATGTCGACGACTGGCCGGACGACGACCCCACCGAGGATCCGACGGGCCCGTTCCTCGACATGGCCGTGCGACTGCGCCGGGTGCTCGCCCTGGCCGCCGAGGCCGGCATCGACGTGGGCACGGTCCCCGATCTGGTGGACGACCCCGGACTCGGCTCGTTCCAGGCCTCGGTGCTCGCCCCGGTCGGTCCGCACGACAAGCAACGACTGCTCACCGCCGCCGGCCCGACCGAACGGATCGCCCTGCTCCACGAGGTCCTCGGCGACACCGAGGAGCTGCTCACGCTCCAGCTCGGTCAGGGCTGAACCGCCCCGACCCGGCGCCCGAGGCACCGGGGCGCACATCTCTCGCACGGTTGCGGCCCCGTCGCCCCGTCTCGCATCCCGGACGCCCTACACTCTGTGCCGTCGCACGACATCGATGCGACACGACCGGATCGAGCCCGCCGGGCCCGGAGGATCAACGTGGCGAACAACCCGATCGACGAGGCGAAGGAACTCCAGCAGATGCTGGTGACCTACGCGAAGCAGGAGACCGTCGAGCCGCTGAAGACGCTCGGTGGCTACATCGGCCTCGGCCTCGCCGGCGCCTTCCTGATGGGCCTGTCGGGGATCTTCTTCGGCCTCGGTGCGCTGCGGTTCGCCCAGGCCGAGATCAACGACACCAACGGCTGGTGGTCGGTGCTCGCCTACCTGATCGCCGTGATCGCCCTGGTGTTGGTTCTGGTGTTGTTGGCCCTGGCGTTGAACCGGGCCCGGAAGAAGGTGCTGTCATGACCGAGACGACCAAGATCACGCCGGCCGACCTCGAGGCCAAGTTCCGTGACATCCAGGGCCAGGTCGACACCGTGGCCGAGGACGGCAAGAAGAAGGCCGTGGTCGGCGGCTCCGCCGTCGCCGTGATCCTGCTGCTCATCATCTACGTGCTGGGTCGCAACGCCGGCAAGAAGAAGAGCACGGTCGTCGAGATCCGCCGCCTCTGATGGCGTCGCTGTTCCAGCGGCTCGCCCTGCGCGGCCTGCAGTCCTACATCGGTGGCCCCGCCCGCTCCTGGGTGTTCATCACCGCGTTCCAGTTCCTGTTCCGGTTCGTGACGAACAAGACCGGACGCCGGGAAGTGATCGATCTCGCGGGCTCCGCTCCCGGCGACAAGTTCATCGTCGAGCATCTCGACATCACCCACGGCGAGCAGATCAAGCAGCTGAAGAAGCAGGCCAAGGTCGACAAGAAGACGGCCAAGGTCCAGGCCAAGGCCGACAAGCGTGCCGCGGCCGACGCCAAGGTGGCCGCCGCCGAGGCGGCGAAGCTCCGCAAGGCCGAGGCCAAGGCGGCGAAGGCCGAACGTCGGGCCGCGAAGGCCGAAGCGAAGGCCGCTGCAGCGAGCCAGAAGCAGGACCGCTCCGCCACGAAGGACGCCGCCCGCCGAGCCAAACGGGCGGAGCGGGCCACCCGTCGTTCCCGGGAGGCGTCGACCGCCACCCAGCGGGATCGCCGGATCACCAACTTCGGTCGCCGGGCTGACGCCGGCGACGAATGATCACCGTCGTCCTCCGGCATCCGACGCGGGAGATCGAGGTGCCCGGGCCGATGTCGGTCACGAAGCTCCTCAACCGCCTCGACGTGCAGCGTGAGGGCGTGCTCGTGATCGCGGACGCCACCCTCGTGCCGGGCGACTCGATCATCGACGACGGCGCCCGGGTCGAGATCCGCCCCGTGATCTCGGGTGGGGCGACCGCTCCCGCCGAGGCGGACCGGACACGATGAAGTGCCGGGTCTGTCGTGGCCCGGCGGTGATCGATCTCCGTCGCCACAACGCGAACTTCTGCCCCGAGCACTTCCTCGACTTCACGCGCAAGCAGGTCGAGAAGGCCATCGACGAGTTCGACATGTTCGGCCCGGACGACCGGCTCCTCGTCGCCGTGTCGGGCGGCAAGGACTCACTCGCGATCTGGGATCTCCTGCTCGACCTCGGCTATGCCGCCGACGGCCTCTACATCGGTCTCGGGATCGGGGACTACTCCGACGACTCGGGGCGTCACACCCGAGCGTTCGCCGAGTCACGCCAGGCGACGCTCATCGAGATCGACCTGCGTGACGAACACGGCTTCGACATCCCCACGGCGGCGACGGTGACCCGACGGGTGCCGTGCTCGTCGTGCGGCCTGTCGAAACGGCACCTGTTCGATCGGGCCGCCGTCGAAGGCGGCTACGACGCCGTGGTCACCGGCCACAACCTCGACGACGAGGCCGCCGTGCTCTACGGCAACGTCCTGACCTGGCAGGCCGACTATCTCGGCCGGCAACGCCCGGTTCTGCCGGAGGCGAACGGGTTCCCCCGCAAGGTGAAGCCGCTCGTACGCCTCACCGAACGCGAGATGGCCGCCTACTGCGTGATCCGCGGCATCGAGTACCAGATCGACGAGTGCCCGATGGCGTTGGGCAACAAGCACATCGCCTACAAGGAGGCGCTGAACCTCATCGAGGAACAGTCGCCGGGCTCGAAGTTCACCTTCTACCACGGCTTCCTCGCCCGGGCTGCCGAGCGGTTCGACGGCGCCTCGGGCGACGACGACTCGACACCGGTGGGCCTCGGCACGTGCGAGCGGTGCGGACGACCCTCGTCGAACGACGTCTGCGCGTTCTGCGCGCTGAGTGAGCGTGTCTCCGGGCATGATCCAGTGCCGGTCGAACTCGTCCGGAACAAGCGCTGAGGAGCGTGCCCGTGAGCGACGACGCCATCGAACCGACCGAGGGGGTCGAGCAGACCCCCGAGGCCTCCGACGCCGTGGAGAGCCCGACCGCGGTCGCCGAGCCTCCCGCCGGTGCCTTCGTCGCCGGGGACCTCGTGCTCCTGATCGACCACAAGAAGCGGCAGTACCTGATCACCCTCGAGACGGGTGGTGAGTTCCACACCCACTCCGGGATCCTGATGCACGACCTGCTCATCGGGCGGGCCGAGGCGAGCGAGTTCGAGACCACACGGGGCCAGCGCTTCCAGGCGTTCCGCCCGACCCTCGAGGACTACATCCTGACGATGCCCCGGGGCGCGCAGGTGATCTATCCGAAGGACATCGCCCCGATGATGATGCTGGCCGATGTCGGGCCGGGCATGCAGGTGCTCGAGACCGGCCTCGGGTCGGGTGCGCTGTCGATGGCACTGCTGCGGGCCGGGGCCGAGATCCACGGCTACGAACTCCGTGAGGACTTCGCCTCCCGTGCGAAGAAGAACGTGGCCGCCTTCCTCGGTGAGGAGGCGCTGGAGCGCTACCACGTCAACATCGGCGACGCCTACGAGGGTGTCGACGTGGTCGACATGGATCGGGTGATCCTCGACATCCCCGAACCGTGGAACGTGGTTCCCCATGCCCGGGGTGCGCTCCGCTCCGGTGGGATCCTCGTGGCCTACACGCCGTCGATCACCCAGGTGCTGGAGCTCCGCCAGGCGCTCGAGACCGCCGGATTCTCCGCGATCGAGACCATCGAGGTGCTGCACCGGGGCTGGTACTTCAAGGACCGGGCCGCCCGTCCGGATCACCGCATGGTCGCCCACACGGCCTTCCTGACGAAGGCCCGCCTGCTGTCGGTCTGACGACGACCGATCTCAGTCGACGCTGAGGCGGGGCATGTCCGCCGCCAGCATCGGGCGGTTGAACTGCGACGCCATCGACGGCTCGCTCTTGCCCTTGTTCGGCCCACCGAAGCCGAAGAGGAACTGGGCGACCCGGCGGATCTGGATCTCCTCGGCGCCTTCGGTGATCCGGTAGCGGCGGTGGTGGCGGTAGATGTGCTCGAACGGCAGGTGCCGGGAGTAGCCGATGCCGCCGTGGGTCT
>JAHDBV010000015.1 GCA_020630195.1 Acidimicrobiales bacterium | reverse complement strand
CCTTGATGCCGGTCTCGCCGCAGTCGAGGAAGCGCTTGATCGCGAGCTTCTTCGAGCGGCGCACGATGTTCTCGATCATGGCGCCCGACGAGAAGTCCTTGAAGTACAGGATCTCCTTGTCGCCGTTCTGGTACGTCACCTCGAGGAACTGCGAGTCCTCCTCGGTGGAGTACATGTGCTCCACGGCCTGGTCGATCATGCGGCCGATCGCGGCCTCGGCATCGCCGTCGGCGGCCTCGATCTCCGAAGCGTGGATCGGCAGATCCGTCGTCAGGTAGCGACCGAAGATCGAGCCGGCCTGCTCGGTGCCGGGCCGCTCGATCTTGATCTTCACGTCGAGGCGACCGGGCCGCAGGATGGCCGGGTCGATCAGGTCCTCACGGTTGGAGGCGCCGATCACGATCACGTTCTTGAGGGTCTCGACACCGTCGATCTCGGCCAGCAGCTGCGGCACGATCGTCGACTCGATGTCGGAGGAGATGCCCGAACCACGGGTCCGGAACAGCGACTCCATCTCGTCGAAGAAGACGATGACCGGGAAGCCCTCTTCGGACTTCTCCCGGGCCCGCTGGAACACCATGCGGATCTGCCGCTCGGTCTCACCGACGTACTTGTTCAGCAGCTCGGGGCCCTTGATGTTCAAGAAGAACGAGCGGCCGCCGGTGTCGACACCGGAGGTCTCGGCCACCTTCTTCGCGAGCGAGTTGGCCACGGCCTTCGCGATGAGCGTCTTGCCGCACCCGGGCGGGCCGTAGAGCAGGATGCCCTTCGGCGCCGGCAGGTCGTACTCGGCGAACAGGTCGGGGTGGAGGAACGGCAGCTCGACGGCGTCCTGGATCTGTTCGATCTGGGTGTCGAGGCCGCCGATGTCGGCGTAGTCGACGTCGGGCACCTCTTCGAGGACGAGGTCTTCGACCTCGACCTTCGGGAGCTTCTCGACCACCACCTGCGAGCGGGGGTCGAGCAGGAGCGAGTCGCCGGCACGCAGACCGATGCCGACGAGCGACTCGGCCAGATCGACCACACGCTCGTCGTCGGTGCGGCCGACCACGATCACGCGGCGGCCGTCCTCGAGCACGTCCTTCACGGTCACGACCTCACCGGAACGCTCCGGCTGGCGGACCCGCACGACGTTGAGCGACTCGTTGAGCACGAGCTCGGCGCCGACGATCAGTTCCTCCCGGTCGATGCCGGGGTGGACCTCGACGCGCATCTTGCGGCCCGAGGTCGAGATGTCGACCGTGTCGTCCTCGTCGTTGGCGCCGAGGAGGGTGCCGTAGCTCGACGGGGGCTGGGTGAGCTTGTCGACCTCTTCACGGAGCGCCGCGATGTGATCGCGGGCCTCACGCAGGGTGTAGGTGAGCTTCTCGTTCTGCGAGACGGCCTGGGCGAGCTGGCCCTTCGTCTCGAGCAGACGTTCTTCGAGCGTACGGACGCGCTTGGGCGCGTCCTGGAGCCGGCGGCGGAGGGTGACGACCTCTTCCTCCATCACCTTCAACTGCTGTTGGAGTTCGGCCATGCCGGTTTCGTAGTCGGCCAGCCTGCGTTCGTACTCGGAGCTGTTGACGGCTCGACCTCCTACTCGCATCGGACCCGAATCGGGGTCCCGTCAGGACACTACTCCTCGCATCGGCGGGAAGGAGAACGCATCAAGGGCTGGTTCCGGAACCGTCACACGGCCGACGCCGACCGCCCTGACACGGATCGACCAGCGACGTCGATCGGGGGTGGGACTCAGCCCACCGTGGCGAGCACGAAGGCGAGGACCCGGGCCTCGTCGCGCCAGGCGTCGTACCGGCCGGTGACCCCGCCGTGGCCGGCCTCGAGGTCGGTCCAGAGCAGCACCGGGCCGTCGACGTCGACCTCGTGGCGGAGCCGGGCGACCCACTTCGCCGGCTCCCAGTAGCCGACCCGGGTGTCGTTGAGGCCACCCAATGCGAAGATCGGCGGGTAGGTCGCATCGGTCCGGAGATTCTCGTAGGGCGTCCACGACCGGTAGCGCTCGTAGGTCTCGGCGTCGGCCGCCGGGTTGCCCCACTCCTCCCACTCGACGGCGGTGAGCGGCAACGACTCGTCGAGCATCGTGTTGAGCGCGTCGACGAAGGGCACCTGGGCCACCGCGGCGCCGACACAAGCCGGATCGAGGTTGAGCACGGCCCCGACGAGCAGCCCGCCGGCCGATCCGCCCCGGAGACAGATGCGATCGTGTTCGGTCCAGCCCTCGGCGACGAGATGCCGGGCGCAGCTCACGGTGTCGGAGAACGTGCGCTGCTTGTGCTCCATCTTGCCGTCGAGGTACCACTGCCGGCCGAGCTCGCCGCCACCTCGGACATGTGCGATCGCGAACACGAACCCACGGTCGAGCAGGCTCAGCCGGGCCACCGAGAACGCCGGGTCGATCGGGACCTCGTAGGCGCCGTAGGCATACAGCAGCGCCGGCCCCGGACCCGCCGGCCGGTCCCGTCGCCAGACGAGCGAGACCGGGATGCGGACCCCGTCATCCGCGGTGGCCCAGGTCCGGGTCGTCTCGTAGGCATCGGCGTCGAAGCCGCCGAGCACCTCCTGCTGCTTCAACAGACGCCGCTCGCCCGACACGAGGTCGAGTTCGAACAGCGACGGCGGGGTCACCATCGACGTGTAGCCGTACCGCAGGGTCGTGGCGGCCGGGTCCACGTTGGCCCCCGACCAGACCGTCGAGACCACCTCGGGCTGCTCGATCGGCCCGGTCCGTCCGTCGGCGAACCAGTGCAGGCGCATCCGGGTCACCCCGTCGGCCCGCTCGTAGAGCACGAGGTGGGTGTCGAACACGTCGATGTCGTTGATCGTGACGGCCGGGTCGGCGGCGATCAGGTCGACCCACTCGGCGGAGCCGGCGCCGTCGACCGGGGCGGTGCACACGCGAAAGGTCGGAGCGTCGAGATTGGTGAGCACGATCAGCCGACCGTCACCGCCGTCGGGACCGCCGCGGTGGTGGGACACGCCGTACTCGACGTCCTGTTCCCGCGGGGCCACGCACCGTGGCGTCGCGGCCGGGTCGGCGGCATCGAGCAACCACACCTCGTCGGTCACCGCCGACGACGCACCGATGTGGACGAAGGTGTCGTCACGGTCCCGACCGATCCCGAGGTGGAAGCGCTCGTCGGACTCGACGTGGATCCGTTCGTCGGTGTCGGTCGGTGTGCCGAGCACGTGCCGCCACACCTCGAACGGACGGTTCTGCTCGTCGGGACGCAGGTAGTAGAAGGTCCGGTTGTCGGTGCAGAACGCCGAGCCGGCGGCCAGGTCCTCGAGGACGTCGGCGTGGATCTCCCCGGTGTCGAGATCGGTGATCCGCAGTGTCAGCCGCTCGTCGCCGGTGGTGTCGACGCCCCACAACAGGGTGGTGTGATCGGGCGACACCTCGAAGATCCGGAGATCGCAGAACCCCGTGGGCGACGCCTCGGCCAGTGCGTTCTCGTCGAGGAGGATCTGCTCGGGGCCGTCCTCTGGTGCGTCGGCGGGGCGGCGGCAGTGGATCGGATAGGCGAGGCCCTCCTCGGTGCGGGAGTAGTAGGCCCACGGCCCGTCGACCACCGGCACCGACAGATCCGTCTCCTGGACGCGGCTGCGGATCTCGGCGAACAACGTCTCACGCAGCTCGGCATGCGGCGCCAGCACCGCCTCGGTGTGCTCGTTCTCGACCGTCAGGTGGGCGACGATCTCGTCCCGGTCGCCGTGGCGGAGCCAGTCGTAGTGGTCGGTCACGGTCTCGCCGAACAGCGTCCGATCGACGCCTCGGCGGTCGGCCACGGGAAACGGGACGTCGGAACGCATGGCGAGAGGCTAGGAAGTCGCCATGAGTGAACCACGGTCGTTCCCCCAGACGGTCTTCGCCCCTCCCCCGGGTGCGACGCAGCTGCTGCTCGTGCGCCACGGTCAGTCGGCCCCGTTCGTGGAGGGCGAGCCGTTCCCGATGCGGGACGGCCACGGTGACCCGCCGCTGTCACCCCTCGGTCGATGGCAGGCGGACCGTGTCGGCGATCGGCTCGCCGAGGAGCCCTTCGACGCGTTGTACACCTCGACGCTGCAACGGACCCATCAGACCGCGGCACCCACCGCCGCGGCCCGGGGCCTCACACCCACCGAGGTGTTCGACCTCCGTGAGATCCACCTCGGCGAGGGCGAGGGCGGGCGCTTCCGACAGATGTCGGCCGACGACCATCCGGCCGTGGTCGAGATGCGTCGCATCGGTGACTGGGGTGCGGTCCCGGGTGCGGAATCGAAGGCGGCGCTCGTCGCCCGGGTCTCCGGGGCGCTCGGCGGGATCCGTGACGCGCATCCGGACGGTTACGTCGGTGTCTTCGTGCACGGCGGCGTCATCGGCGCCGCGATGGCGATGGCGTGTGGGGTCGACGCCTACGGCTTCGCCGGATCCCGGAACGGCTCGTTCTGCCACCTCGTGGGCCTCGCCGACGGCAGCTGGGTGGTGCGGTCGTTCAACGACGCGAGCCACATCGGCAGCGTCACCACCGACCATCCGGGTGCCGGGTGAGTCGCCACTCGTGAACGGCGGGGAAATTCCTGGTCAGAACGTCCCGAGGACATCCGAAGCCGAGACCACGTAGGGTACGGTGACGTCCACGCCCCGTGGTCGGTCCGCTCGGATCGGTGACGGGGCGGACGACAAACTGGCGATGGCGGATCTTCTCTGGGAACGACGACGGAGTGCAGCGGCGGCTGCGCTCTGTGCGGCGGCAGCGCTGCTTGCGCTGCTGGACGCCGTCACGCGCCCCGATCCCGGTGCCGAACCGCTGCTGTTCGTCCTCGCCGGTGGGCTCGCAGCGGCCGCCGCGGCCTGCTGGTTCGCCCGGATCGACGACCGCCCGTCGGCCTGGCGGTTCGTCGCCCCGATCCTCGTGGTCGCGGCGACCGCCGTCGCCGTGCTGGGTGCCGATTCGGCATCCTCGACCCATGCCGCCACCGGCCTCGTCGCCTTGACGACCCTCACGTCCCTCACGATCGGGATCTCGCTCGGCCCCGGCAGTGCGTTGCTCTTCGCGCCGGTCCTCGTCGCCGTGACCGTGCTCGCCAACCGCCAGGATCCCGACGGGGTCAGCCTCGCCGTGCCGCTGCTCGGGGTGCCCGTCGGCGCCCTCATCGGTGAGGTCGTCTCGACGCTGCTCGTCCGTGCCGACCGTCCCGTGGTCGCCCCCGCCGATCATCGCCGCCTCGAACGCCTGAATCGCCTCGAGGAGGGGCTGCGCGACTTCCGCCTCCCGAACGACTTCCGGCGGGCCTGCTACGAGGTGGCGAGTGCGGCCAACGCCACCTTCGACACCGACCGGGCCACGGTCGTGCTGCGCCACCCGTCGGGCGAGCTCGTCTCCGCCTCGGTCGGCGTCGAGATCGACGACGACGAACTGGTCACCACCGGCCAACTCATCACCTCCGCGGTGCAGGGCGGTGAGCCCGCCATCGTCCCGGTGAACGGGCACGGCCTGCTCGTCATGCCGCTCCGTCGTGAAGGCTCCCCCGGCGGCGCCGTGGTGTGCGGGCCGGTCGACACGAGCGACCCGGAGTTCACCCTCGACCTCGCCCGACTGTTCGAAGGCATGATCCGCATCGACCAGCTCACCGTGATCGCCGAGCTCGAGGCCGAGGTGAATCGTGACGCCCTGACCGGCCTGGGCAACCGACGCCACGGCGACGCCCTGCTCGCCTCGCTCACCCCCGGCGACGCGATCATCCTGCTCGACCTCGACGGCTTCAAGGCCGTGAACGACACCTACGGCCACCCCGAGGGCGACCAGGTCCTCCAGCTGCTGTCGGCGCACCTGCGTTCGACGCTGCGTGATTCCGACACCTCGGCCCGCCTCGGTGGCGACGAGTTCCTGATCCTCGCCCGCCAGTCGTTCGCCGACCCGTCCGCCGTCGCCGACCGTGTGCTCTCCGGGTGGCGGACCAAGGAGGATCGCACGACGTTGTCGGCCGGTGTCGCCGTGCACGACAGTGGCGCGGCCTCCGCCGAGACGTTCGAACGGGCGGACCGTGCCCTCTACGCCGCCAAGGCGGCGGGCAAGAACCAGGCGGTCGTGTACGAGGCGGATCTCGACGACGACGGGCGCTGAGACCTACGGTTGGCTCGTTCGCCAGCTTCCAGGGAGCCCTCCGCCATGACCGATCTCGCCGATCCGCCGACCCCCGACGCCAACCTGTCCGGTCCCGCCCAGCGGATGCGTCCGCCGGCGTTCGACGACGTCGCCGCCGAGCGCCTGCATCTGAAGCAGCGTCTCGCCGCCGCCTTCCGCCTGTTCGGACGGTTCGGGTTCGACGAGGGTGTGGCCGGCCACATCACCGTGCGCGACCCGGAGCACGCCGACCGGTTCTGGCTCAACCCGTTCGGGGTGAACTTCAAGCACATCCGGGTCTCGGACCTGATCTGTGTCGACCACGACGGGGATCTCGTCGAAGGCGACGCCATGGTCAACCGGGCCGCGTTCGCGATCCACTCACGGGTGCACGCCGCCCGTCCCGACGTCGTGGCCGCCGCCCACTCCCACTCCGTGTACGGCAAGGCCTGGTCGGCGATGCGCCGCCCACTCGAGCCCCTCACGCAGGACGCGTGTGCGTTCTACGACGATCACGCCGTGTTCGACGACTACACCGGCGTCGTGCTCGACACGAGCGAGGGTGATCGCATCGCCGAGGCCCTGGGCGACGGCAAGGCCGCCATCCTCGCGAATCACGGCAACCTGACCGTGGGCGGTTCGGTCGACGAGGCGGCGTGGTGGTTCATCACCATGGAGCGCACCTGCCAGGCCCAGCTCCTGTGCGAAGCCGCCCGCACGCCGCCGGTGCCGATCTCGGACGAGGTCGCGGCGCTCACCTACAACCAGGTGGGGTCGCCGGCGGCCGGCTGGTTCTCGTTCCAGCCGCTGTACGAGTGGATCGCCCGCTCGGAACCCGATCTGTTCGACTGAGCGTTCGGGCGGTCCGCTGCGGCGGGCTGCCCCGATCGTCGGCGGCTCAGGCCTCGGCGGCGAACTCGAAGGGGACCATGACGACGTCGCCCTCGATGGTCGCTTCGGGGGTGAGTTCCATCACCCGGGCGTCGACGGAGTCCTTGACGCCGGCGAGCGGCAACACGTTGAGTACACCCTGGCCCTTGGCGAGGATGTCGATGAGCTCGTCGCCCGACTGGACGAGCACCGAGGTCTGTCCGGAGATCACGAGGTTGGCCGAGGCCACGTCCTCGCCGAGCTGGTCGCGGAGGTAGTGGAAGACCTCACGCACCGACTCGAGCCGGATGCCGGCGTCGAGCAGCGACTTGATGACCTTGAGCTCCAGCAGATCGCGGTAGCTGTAGAGCCGGCGGCTGCCGGATCCCTCGGCCTTGGCCACCGAGGGCTTCACGAGATCGGTCCGGGCCCAGTAGTCGAGCTGGCGGTAGGTGATGCCGACGATGTCGGCGGCTCGCTTGCCCGGGAAGTGCATCTCGACGGCCATGGCCTGCTCCTCGTGCTCCGTCGGTGCGGCGGCGACCCGGCGGGTGACCTCCGTGAAATTACACCGACGTGGTGCATCACGGAACGTAGTCACACGACCGCGCGTCGTCAACGATCATCCGCGCGAATTTCGCGCGTTCCGCGCGATTCCGTCGGCGGAGCGCGCGCCGCCGGCCGCGGAGCGCGCGCCGAAACCCGCTGGATTCAGAGGGTGAGCGCCCGACCACCCGCCGTGGCTCGGCCGTCTCGACGGCGCCGGAGACCACGGGGCGTTCGGCCATGTCGAGGTAGCGTTCCGTCGTGACCACCCCGCTCCCCGACCTGCTCCGGACGGTGCTCGGACCCGGCGTCGACGTGGTGGGCCACGAGCGTGTCGGCCGCCCCGGCGTCTTCTCCGAGACCGTCCGGGCCCACCTCCGGGGGTCGGCGGCCCCGGCGCCGACCGTGATCGTGAAGCACCCCGCCAACGGCGCCAACCACACGGCGGCCCTCGACTCGGGCGCCTACCGGAGGGAGGCCCTCGCCTACCGGGAGCTCGGCCCGACGCTCGGCGATCTCGCCCCCGACTGCCTCGGCGTGATCGACCATGCCGACGGCGGGCACACCTTCGTGCTCGAGGATCTGGCCGCCACCTGCACCCTGCCCGACCAGCTCGACGGGCTCGGACTCGAGGTCGTGGTCGCCGCCGCCACCGGTCTGGCCGACTGGCACAGCCGGCTGGCCCCGTGGGCGACGCCCGGCACGCTCGACGTACGGCGGAACACGCCGACCGCCATCCCGCTCGAAGCAGCTCGTGCCGGCCTCGTGGCCCTGGAGCGTGAGGATCGGCGGCGCTTCGGCGCCGTGCTCGATCGTCGAGCGGAGCTGCTCGAAGCGTTCGTCGAGGCCGACGACATCGTGCTGTGCCACGGCGACCCACGGGCCGACAACCTCGCCGTGACCGACGGCGGGTCGGTCCGCTTCTTCGACTTCCAACAACTCGCGGTGCAACGCGCCGGTGCCGATCTGGCCTGGCTCGTCGGCACGAGCGTGCGGGCCGACGACCTCGACGAGGCGATCCGTCTCGTCGTCGAGGCCTACGCCCGGGCCGCCGGGATGGCGGTGTCGCACGTGTCGGCGTCCCTGCGGCGTGGTGCCGTGCTTCCGGCGACCGCAGTCCTGCTGCTCGTGCAGCGGGAGATCACCGACGAACGCTCAGCGGCGATGGTCCGGGCGTCGGTCGAACGGATCGCCCGACTCGCCGACCTCACCCTGCTCGACGGCTGAGGCGCCCCAGCGGAGGTCGAGCCACCGCGTCCGGTCGAGCCGGCGGCCGGCGGCGGCCGACAGGTCGACGACCACTCGGTCGTCGAGGCATCGCACGTCCAGTGCGAGGCCGAGCACCCGCGCCCGCCACCGCAGGGCATCGATGGCCGGCGCATCCGGCCGGATCAGCAGCCGCGTCGAGGGAAGCAACTCCTCCGCGTGACACGACAACTCGAGCGTCGCGTCGGTCTGGGTCACCCGAACGCGCACGAACTCGAGCTCGTGGGCGTGATCGAGCAGGCCATCGAGCACGGCTTCGACCAGGTCGATCACCAGGGTCTCGACGCCCGGGTCGGCTCGGATGGGATCACACGACACCCAGGTGGGCACACCGGCGATCAACTCGAAGTCGTCGGTGGCGATGTGCAGACGGGCCCTCGTCGTGAGATCGACGAGCTCGACGTTCTCCTCCGACGCCGCGGGGCGCGGCGCATCGCCACCGTCGATCGGGATCCCTGCCATCAGGGGTCATCCTCGCGTCAGGCCACAGGCGCGAATGAGTAACTCGCGCGTCCGCCCCGGGATGTCGAGCGCTCAGTCCGTTCCGAGATCGGCCACGGCGACGGCCAGGCCGGCCCGATTCGCCACCCCGAACCGCCGGTAGAGCGCCCGGAGACGATTGCCCACGGTGAACGGGGACATGTCGAGCTCCGCCGCGATCTGGGCGTTGGTCCAGCCGTCCCCGACGAGACGACACAACGAGCGCTCCACCGCCGACAGCTCGCGGCCACTCCCCGACGCACGGCGGACCGGGATCGAACGGAGCCGCATCGCCGCCTGCAGCTCGGCCACGACCGACGTGTCGCCGAGCGCCAGCGCCCGCTCGTGGATCGCGTCGACCTCGTCACGCTCGTAGGCGCCCATGCCGACGGCCATGACCTGCGAGCGGAGGATCTCGTAGCCGTGCCCCGCGGTCGTGGCCATCGCGACCGCGTCGAGGGCGAGGCCGACCTCCGCGGCGAGCACCGCTCGCCAACGCATCGCCACCGCCCGGTGCAGGACACCGTCGAGCCCGTCGAGATGGCCGGCGAGTGCCTCCATCCGGACACGGTCGCCGAGATCCCGGGCGGCGGCGATGGCCGAGTCGGCGACGAACACCTGGTCGGGCGGTCGCTGCGAGACGGCGAGCTCCCCCTCGGCGAGTGCGAGCGCCTTCTCGGGCTGCCCGTCGCGGCGGAGGCGTTCCGCCAACTGGCCGGCGGTGAAGCCGGACCACGAACCGATGCCCGGCTCGTAGTCGACGGCGCGGGCCGGCAGATCCCGTCGGACCTCACGGGCGTGCGCCAACGACTCCCACGGCCCGAGCGCCAGCGGAAAGGCCCCCATCCGGGCGCGGAGTCCGTCGAGGGCCTCCCACCGCCCGTCGAGGAAGGCGTCGTAGCTCTCCGCGATCAGCAGCGCATCGACGAGCATCGGCAGGTCACGCAGCATCGGATCGCTACGCAACCGCCCCACCTTCGCCCGCAGCGCCTGGAGCGGCTCGAGGGCGAGCACGCGGGTGAGTTCACCGGTCTCGAGAATGAGCGTCCGGGTCTGGTCCTCCGCCGCTCCACCCATCGCGGGCAGCGGGAGCGGCACACGGGCGTCGGGCGACCCCTCGAGCGTCGAGATGACCCGACGGGCGAGATCGTCGAAGGCGCCGTCGCGCCAGTGGACGCCGTCGCCGTGGTCGAACAACTCGGTCGCTGCCTCGCCCCGACCGGCCGCCATCAGACCCACGATCACGGCGCCACGGGCCGACGGCCACGCCTGGGGATCGGCGGCGATCGCCAGGCGGGCGGACTGGGCGTGGTCGAGCAGTGCGTACCAGTCGGTGGCGAAGAACGCCGCGAAGACCGTCATGGCGAGCGTCGCGTCGCGGGTCGCGGGGTCGGCGATCCGCTGCCACATGGTCGGGGTGTGGCGCTCGCCGAAGGCGCCGGCCAACGACTCGTGACGGAGTGCGTCGCGGAGCGCCTCCGCCCCGACCGGGGTCGCGGTGTCGGGCTGGATCGTGCGGGCCCGACGGGCCCAGGTGGCGGCCCGGGCCGGATCGGTGACCGCGATGCTGCGCGCCCCGTCGAGGAGCGCCGCCGCGTGCCGGTCGTCGAGGGCCACGACGTCGCCGTGTTGCATGATCCAGTGCGCCAGTCGGATGGGGTCCCGGTGACCGGGCTGGAGGAAGCGCCCGAGGACCCGTCGACGGCGGCTGCGGGGCACCCCGGCCACGACGGCATCGCGTAGCGCCCGTGCCACCGGGCGGAGCACGTCGCCACAGGGTCGTGCGTGGTACACGACGAGGCCCGCGTCGGAGGCCGCCTGCACGGCGTCGTCGACCCGATCGGGATCGAGATCGAGCACCTCGGCCACCTCTTCGGGCAACGCCGAGTCGATCAGGCAGACGGCTTCCACCACCGAGGCCGTCTCCGGGGGCAGTCCGACGACCCAACCCTCGAGACGACCCGAACGCACGGCCGGAGCGAACCCGTCGGCGGCGATCGCGGCCAGCGGATCGCGCTCGTCACGCCGCAATCCCTCGGTCACGACGAGATCGACCAGCGCCGGGACGCCGCCGGTCCATCGCATCAGCGCGGCGATCTCCGCCGGGGACGGTTCGGTCTCGGTGTTCGTGGCCCGCCGGATCCACAGCTCGACATCGGCCGCGCCGAGCGGGTCGAGCACGATCTCGAGGTCGTCGATCCCCCGCTCGGTCTCCCGCAGCACGGCCCGTGCGCCCGCATGGCCGCCGGCGCCGGCTCGCATGCTGACGACCAGCTGCACCGAGTTCGACACCCGGATGGCGGCGGCGAGCACCTCGCCGAGCAGGTTGGATCCCTGGTCGAGGTCGTCGACGATCACGACCACGGGCTCGCCGTCGTGTTCGACGAACCGATCGAGGATGGCCTCGGCCGGAGCGTCGGCACCGAGTCCGAGGCCGAGCGCCAGCTCCGACATCACCAGGGGTGCCGTGCCGTCGAGTGGTCCGACGACGCGCATCTCCTCCTCGAGTGGCGCGGCGACCTCCGCGAGGAACGACGACTTGCCGGAGCCGACGGGGCCCCGGACCACGGCGATGGCGGGGCCGGGGCGTCGGATCCCGCCGAGGCATTCGACGATCAGTTCGGCCCGTCCGGGGGGCCGGGTACGACCGAAGCGTCGCACGGGTCAGCTCTCGCCGCCGAAGTCCTCCGGCGAGACCTGATCGAGGAACTTGCGGAGCTCCTCCACCATCTCCTCTTCCTCGTTGCCCTCTTCCTCCTCGACGATGCCGGCCTCGTCGACGAGATCGTCCTCGGCGAAGATCGGCATGCCGGTGCGGGCGGCGAGCGCCACGGCGTCGGACGGTCGAGCCGAGATCACGACCACCTCACCGGTGGCGTCCCGCAGGTACAGGTCGGCGAAGAAGGTGCGCTCCCGGAGCTCGGTGATGATCACCTGCTCGGGGGTGGCACCGAGCCGATCGATGACCTCCACGAACAGGTCGTGGGTCATCGGGCGCTCGGTCTCGACCTCGGAGAGAGCGAGATCGATCGCGTGGGCCTCTGGCCCCCCGATGTAGATCGGCACGACGCGGTGCGGTTCGGCCCGCTCCTTCAGGAGCATGATGGGCGCGTTCGTCGGCACCTGGATCCGGACCCCGACCAACTCCATCTCGATCGCCATGGTGCAACCGTACCGCTGCGGCCCGGTCCGCGAGAGACGGATCGGCCCCTGCGGCCCCCGCCGTCGGGACGATCGGCGGATCGGTCAGGGCGGTGGGATCAGCGACTCGACGGCGCGGTCCATGAGAACCGCCCGGAGCTCGTCGGTCTTGGCCCGGAGTTCGGCCACGATCGCCCGTCCGTCGTCGTGCGCGGACGGGTCGCGGCGGGCCAGTGCGGGGCCGGCGATCTGCTCGAACAGACCGACCTCGCGGTCGATCGACATCCGCAGCGGCCGGAGGTGGCGGGGTTCGAGACCGAGCTCACCGAGACGCCCGACGATCGCGAGGGTCTCGATCGCATCCGGGCCGAACAGCATCGCCGATCCCGCGGCACGTCCGTGCAGCAGGCCGACGCGCTCGAGCTCCCGGATCGTCTCGATCGGGACGCCGGAGGCGGCCTGGAGGTCGTCGCGGGTCATCACGAGCGGGCCGCCGTCGGCGTCGACGGCGGCTGCCTCGTCGGGTGCGACCGGCTCGTCATCGGGGTCGTCGTCGGCGTCCGTCGCCGGCGACGTCTCGGCAGCGGGCTCGGAGGCCGCACCGAGACGGGCATCGGAAGGCCAGTCGACGGGGTCGTCGGAGGACGGACCCTCCTCGCCGGTGCCGTCGGCGTCCGACGTGATCGGCTCGCTCGGGGCGGACGTCGCCTCACCCTGTCCGAGATCGCCCTCGGCCTCGGGCGCGAGCCCGGACTCGGACTCGGACGCGAACTCGGGATCGTCGTCGGGCGTCGCCGCACGGTCCGCCTCGGCATCGGAGTCGGCGGAGTTGTCGGCGATGTCGAGGGCATCCGCCGATCGGATCTCGTCGGGATCGTGCTCACCCAGATCCGGGAGTCGGCCGTCGTTCGCTTCGGCCACAGCGTCCGCTTCGGCGTCCGGGTCGATGGTCGTCGCCGCCGCCGGGGCGGGGTCGCCGCCGTCCTCGCTCGCCGACGCATCGTCTCCGGCGTCGGATCCCACCGGGTCGGGCTCCATGGCCTCGGCCCCCTGCTCATCGTCGACCTCGGGGCCGTCAGCGGCCGGCTGGTCAGGCGAAGCGGCGACGTCGGCACCGGGGCTGGGCGGATCAACGACCGCCTCACCGGCATCGAGCCGGGCCCGGATCACCTTGAGCGGCAGGTAGTGATCCCGCTGCTGCACGAGGATCCAGCGCAGTCGGTCGAGGTCGGAGGCGTAGAACCGGCGGTACCCCGACGGGGTCCGCTCCGGATCGATGAGCCCCTGGGACTCGAGGAAACGGATCTTCGAGATCGTGACGTCGGGAAACTCGTCGGACAGGAGGTTCAGCACCTCACCGATCGACCAGTGCCGACCCGCCATCACTCGTCGTCCTCGAGCTCCATGAACACGAGCTTGAACTTGCCGATCTGGAGCTGGTCGCCATCCGCCAGCCGCACCGATTCGATCGACTCGCCGTTGACGTAGGTGCCGTTCATCGACCCCTGGTCGGTGGCGGTGTACCCCTCCGGCCCACGCACGATCTCGACGTGGCGGCGGGAGACGGTGATGTCGTCGAGCAGGACGTCGGCTTCGGGATGCCGCCCGATGTGCACCGAGTCGGTGTCGAGCAGGATCCGGCTGCCCCGCTTCGAGCCCTGGCGGACCACCAGCATGCCCTCGACGCGGCGAGCCGACCCGGTGGCCGGAGCCATCTCGATCGTCGGGTCCTCGTCGGTCGAACGCAGCTGTTCGCCGCAGGTGGCACAGAAGTTGGCGCCGAGGGGGTTCTCGACACCGCAGGCGGGGCAGGGCGAGGGCATCTCAGCCCTCGGTGAGTGCCGAGTAGGCGGCGGCGTCGAGCAGACCCTCGAGCGCGGCGGCGTCGGCCACCTCGACCACGCAGATCCAGCCGTCGCCGTAGGGGTCGCTGTTGAGCTTCTCCGGGGCATCGGCGAGCTCGCCGTTCACCTCGACGACCGTGCCGGTCACGGGGGCGTACAGGTCGGAGACGGATTTGGTCGACTCGACCTCACCCAGACCGTCACCCGCGGTGACGGTCGATCCGACGTCGGGGAGTTCCACGAAGACGACATCACCCAGGGCGTCCTGGGCGTAGTCGGTGATGCCGACCGTGAGGCGGTTGCCGTCGACCCGGACCCACTCGTGGTCGGAGGAATAACGCAGTTCTGCGGGCACGTCCATGCCCGCAACCTACACCCTCGACCCGCGGTCGAGGGTTGCTCGATCCACGGTCCGGATCTGTCGGGTTCAGACCCCGCCGTCGGCCCCCGGAACCGGGGTGGTGCGACCGGACAGCGCCCGGCGGGCCGCGGGCCCGTACTGGAAGAACAACGTGTAGTAGCCGTAGGCGATGCCGGGAACGGCACACAGCCAGGCCAGCACCTCACACACGGCCGCGTAGCTGAGCGTCGACTCGCCGCCGAGGAACAACGGCAGGGCGAACATCATGAGGAACGTGGCCGTCTTGCCCTCCCAGGTGACGTCGAAGGGCTCCGCACCGAGCGCCGCCAACCCGATGGCGGCCAGGGCGACCACGCCCTCACGGACGAGGAACAGGATCGCCACCACGAGGGGCACGGATCCGTCGATGATCAACGACGGCACCACGACGAGGAACATCAACCGGTCGACGGTCGGATCGAACAAGGCACCGAACTCCGAGACCTGCTCGAAGCGGCGGGCGAGCCACCCGTCGACCCAGTCGGTCGCACCCAGACCACCGAGCAGCCAGGCCGCCGCCGCCCGGTTCTCCCTCGAGAACAACAGCCACAGGAACAGTGGGATGCACAGCATCCGGGCGAAGGTGAAGGCGTTCGCGTAGGTGAACAGATCCCGCCGCTCGAACCGGATCAGCGGCATGTCTCACCCAGCGGACACACGTCGGGGTCCGGCCCCCGGAACAGCGTGACACCCACCTCGCGGTCGTCGAAGGTGATCTCGAACCCGGCCTGCGACATCGACTGGATGTAGTCGTCCCGGTTGAACTGCTCGAGCGGGATGTCCCGATCGACGAGGAGCACGGCGTTCACCCGGTTCACGGCCCGGGCCGCGATGGGCGGGTCGGCCGAGTCGAGCTCGAACAGCCAGCGTCGTTCCGACAGGGTGACGAGCGCGGACGGCGAGGCCGAGATCGCGAGGTGCTCCGGGAGGTCGGCCACGGCGTCGATGACGGCCAGGTCGGTCGCGTCGCGGTCGTCCCAGGTCCAGGGGCGTTCGTAGATCGACACCGGCGAGGAGGCGACGAAGCTCAACGCCGCGGCGGCCACGATCGCCTGGAGCACGCGGATGTCGAGGAAGACGCGATCGACCCCCATCGTCCCGAGGCGGCGGAGCGCGTGGGTCGAGGCGACCATGGTGAACCCGATGAGCAGGGCCGACCGCTCGGTGAAGCCGGTGGCACCCCCGGCATCGGCCACGAGGAACAACGCTCCGAGCGGCAGCGCCGGTGCCAGATGCCGGACGGACAACAACGGCAGGAACAGCACGGGCGCGAGCACCGACACGAGGAACAACACGTTGTCCTGGGCGAGCAGGTCCCGACCGAACTCGACGGGGCCGGTGGCCACGGTGACGATCACGTCGGCCAACGAGTCGCCGTAGTCGCCGTAGCCCCCGGCTCGGGCCGTCGAGTCGGAGATCAGTGGTTGGGCCACGAGCAGCCAGCCGAGTGCCCACACCGCACCGACGCCGAGCGTCCAGAGACCGGCACGGCGCTCACCGTCGCCGAGGAGCACGAAGCCCCACAGGGCCAGCGCCAGGCCGAGGTCGGCCCGGGACAGCAACACGACCGCCACGAGCACCCAGTAGAGGATCCAGCGCTTCCGGGCCCCGGCCCAGGCGAGGCCGATGATGGCGGGCACGGCGAGGGCCTCGGGATGCACGTCGTCGATGGCGAGGCCGTGCATCGCCGGATGGAGTGCGTAGCCGGCGACCAGGGCCGCGGACGCCCCGATCCGCAGGTGGGCGACCTGGCGGGCCAGGAACCACAGGGGGATGACCGCCGACCCCAGGGCGAGGGCCTGGACCGCCAGGAGCAACTCGACCGCCGGGAGCACCCGGGCGACGAGTCCGAGCGGATAGAGGATGAAGGCCCAGTGGAGTTCGACGACGTTCACGTCGGAACCGAACAAGCTGGCTTCGGGCCGGTACCCCTCCCCCAGCAACCAGATCGCCTGGCTGTAGCCGGCCAGGTCGAGGCCGGTGTCGAGCGAACGAACCCGCGAGACCGACAACCAGAACAGCACCCCACTGAGCGCGAGCGCGGACACGAACGGGATCCAACGGTCGCCCGACTGGGCCTCGAGCCGGGCCTGGAGACGCACGATGCGCCGCTCGAGCTGCCGCCGGAGCGGGGAGACGGCGGCCGCCGAGCGTCGGGCCACCGCCGGGGCGCGGCTCATGCTCGCCGCATCTCCTCGATGAGTTCGGGGCCCTTGTTCGCCACCCGGTTCACGGCGGTCGACACGGGATGCAGGTGCAGGAGCCCGTCGGGCGCCGACACCATCAACGAAGCGACGTCGTCGGCCGCATTGGCCGGATCGAGCCAGTGATCCCACGCCGAGGGCGGCACCAGCACCGGCATCCGGTGGTGGATGGTCGACATCTCGGCGTTCGGGGCGGTGGTGAGGATCGTCGTCGAGATCAGCCAGTCGACCTCGGCCGGATCCCGACCCTCCGACTCGGCGGCGGCGATCTCGGCCGGATCCCGCCACGCCTCCCACAGCCCGGCGAACACGAGCGGCTCACCGTCGCGGTGCGAGATGTACCAGGGCTGCTTCGCCTTCTGGCCCTCGATCGGCTCCCATTCGTAGAAGCCATCGGCGGGCAACAGGCAGCGCCGCTTCGCGAGCGCCCGGCGGAACGCCGGCTTGGAGGCCGCCGTCTCGGCGCGGGCGTTGATCATCTTCGAACCGATCTTGCGGTCCTTCGCCCACGACGGCACGAGACCCCAGTGGAGCCGCTCGAGCTCGCGGTGGCCGTCGCGGGCCCGCACCGACAGCACCTGGTTGGTGGGCGCCACGTTGTACGACGGCGCCGGCTCGATGCCGGGCCCGAGGGCCGCCTCGAAGTACCGGGCGAGTTCGTCGGGCGGGGACGCCGAGACGTATCGACCACACATGATCCGAACGGTAGTCGGCGGCTGGGCAAACGATCCCTGCTGAGTCGTTCAACCCTTCAACCGGCTCGGGCGGGCTCGGGACACTGGTGGTCTCAACACCCCCATTGTCGAAGGACACGGAATGCTTGCGAACCCGCATCGCTCGCTCCGGCGCCGCGCCGGAGTCCTCGTCGCCGTCATGGCGATGATCAGCCCGCTTCTCGGATCGGCTCCGGCCAGTGCCGAGCCGCCCACCTCCAACACCCAGTGGAACGTGGACGGTCTCAGCTCCAGCCAGGTGACGGCCGTCCCGCTCAAGGTGCGGGCGATCGCCAACATCGGCGACACCGTCTACGTCGGTGGCCAGTTCACCGAGGTGACCGGCCCCAACGGCGAGCGCATCGGGCAGCCGTTCCTCGCCGCCTTCGACCGTGACACCGGCGCCTGGAAGGCCGACTTCCGCCCCGCCGTGAACGGTGCGGTGTACTCGATCGTGCCGGCCGCCGACGGCCAGAGCATCTTCGTCGGTGGTGAGTTCTCGACGATCGGCGGGCAGAACACCGGCCCCGTCGCCCGCCTCTTCCTCGACGGCTCCGTCGTCACCGGCTTCCAGCCGAACCTCGGTGCCACCGGTGCCGGACGCAACTACGTGCACGACGTCGACCTCGACGGTGAGCACCTGATCATCGGCGGCGAGTTCCGCACGGTGAACGGTGTGGTCCGCCAGCGCCTCGCCCGGGTCCGCCAGGCCGACGGTGTGCTCGACACCAACTTCGATCCGATGGTCCTCGGCGGTGCCGTGTGGGCCGTCGAGGTCTCCGACGATCTCGATCGCATCTACCTCGGCGGCCAGTTCTCCTCGGTGAACGACGACGGTTCGCAGCGTTCGTTCGCCGCCGTGGGCCGCAACGGCGACCTCCGTTCGCCCGGTGGGTTCGTGATCGAGGACTACGAGGCCTTCCAGGGCGAGATGATGAACAGCTTCGATCTCATCGAGACCGGCACGTCGGTCATCGTCGCCAACCAGGCGAACACGCTCATCGTGCTCGACAAGGCGTCGCTGCAGATGAACCACTACTTCTTCGGCGAGAACTTCCTCGACCCGCTGCCCTACAAGGGCTCCGACTACCAGGGCATCGGCAACGTCGGTGGACGCATCTTCGTCGGCACCCACATGAAGTGGACGGGTACCCCGCAGCAGCGCAACGGCAACGGCCACGTCGACAGCCGTGACGTCAGCCGCCACGAGGTCAACGTGATCCTCGAGCTCGACGGCGCCGGCAACCAGCAGGACTCGTTCCTCCCGATGCCGCTCGAGGGTTCGGTGTGGGAGATCGCCGATGTCGGCAACGGCTGCTTCTGGTTCGGCGGCAACAACCTCACCGTCCAGGGTGTCGCCGATCTCGGCTTCGGCGAGATCTGCCTCGCCACGGCCGATCCGCTCAACCGTGCCTACGGCCCGTTCGACAACGCCTACCACTTCGCCAACCAGCAGTACCTCGACCTGTTCGGCCGCACCGGCGACGCCGACGGCGTGCGCTTCTGGGCCGAGCGGACCAACGCGGATGTCAGCAACGCCGATGACGTGATCGCCCAGCTCATGGGCGCCGCCGAGTTCGACAACCGTCGCCAGATCGTGCGGCTCTACCTCGGCCTGTTCGGCCGGACGCCCGACGTCGAGGGTCTCGAGTTCTGGACCGGCCGTCGCAACGCCGGCCAGTCGCTGCAGAGCATCACCGACGGCTTCCTCGGCTCGCCCGAGTTCGCCGAGCTCGTCGGCACGGTCGACAACCGGGAGTTCGCCCGCCAGGTGTATCTCCGGGTGCTCGACCGTGAGCCCGACGCCGCCGGCCTCGACTTCTGGACCGGTCGTCTCAACGCCGGACTGGCCCGTTCGGCGATGGTCGTGAACTTCACCGAGTCGCCCGAGTTCGTCGCCTCGACCGACGCCCGGGTCTCGGTCTCGACCGTCTACTCCGGCATGCTCCGCCGCAAGGCCGACCCGGCCGGCGAGGACTTCTGGACCGATCGGGTCGCCGCCACCGGCGACATCCGCACCCTCATCGCCGGCATCTTCGACTCGGCCGAGTACCGCAACCGCTTCGGCGGCTGATCCGGCGGCGGAAAGCCGCATCGTTGCCGCACGACCGGGCTACGCTCTCCGGCTCAACCGGGTTGTGGCGCAGTCTGGCAGCGCACCTGACTGGGGGTCAGGGGGTCGGGAGTTCAAATCTCCCCAACCCGACACAGAAAACCCCAGGTCAGAGCCTCGATTCGAGGTTCTGACCTGGGGTTTCGTCGTTCCCGGGCGGACCGCCGCATGTAACCGCCGGCGCTCGCCCGCGTCACTGGGGGCATGCAACCCGAAGAGAATCCCCTCACCCCCACCCACCGGGCCGGCCACGGCCGGCTCCGCACGATCGTGGCGCTCGCCCTCGCCGCCTCCGTGCTCGCCGCCTGCGGCGGATCCGACGCCGCGGACGACCCGGCGACCGACGACACCGCGGCGGCCACCACCGTCGCCGAGCAGTCGGCGGAGGAGACGACGGCGGACGAGACGGCCGACGCGACGGCCGATGACGCCGCCATGGAAGAGACGGCGACCGACGATGCGGCCGAGAGCGAGGCCGCCGCCCCGACCGGCACATGGGACGGGCCCGATCCCGTCGCCACGCTCGATGCCCGGATGGATGAGCTCGGCGCCGTGTTCGGCCAGCCCCTGTCGCCCGAGGCGGTCGCTCCCCTGTTCGAGATCCACGCCGACTTCCCCTACCCCGCCGACCCGATCAACGGGGTGGCTCGCAGCTGGGAGCGTGACCTGCGCATCACCGACGAGATCCGCATCAACGAGATCCGGGCCATCGGGCTCGAACCCGCCGCCGACGAGGCGGTCTTCGACGCCGTCGTCGCCGAGGTGGAGGCCGCGGCGGGCCGCTGGGCCCGCTCGTCCTCACAGCGCCAGGAGCTGATCAACGACCTCTACACCGCGGACGGCGCCGATGGCGGGACCGACCGCCTCGTCTACCACGGCCGGACGGATCCCGCCCCGGAGGAGCCGACGACGCAGATCGAGGTCGAGTCCCTCCCGACGGAGATCCCCGAGCCGGCCTGGGCGGCCGCCCTGCCGTCGCTCGAGGGCGGCGAGCTCGTGACCGTGGCCGAGGGCCGGGGTCGTGCGGCCGACTTCGGCGATCCGCCGTCGTACGACGGCCGCATCGAGATCCGCTGGTTCTACCCCGCGGAGCGTCTGCCCGATCTCGAGGCCTACCTCGCGAGCGGCGTGGTCGAGGCGGCGGGCTTCACCGTCGTCGAAGGCCGCCTCAGCAACTTCATCGCCCGCGTCGACGTGGAGGCCGGCGACTGGGCCGGCATCGCCGGCATCAGCGAGGTGAGCGTCGACGGCGAGGTCATCGGCCACCACCTGTCCTGGTTCCTCACCCGGGGCGCCCCGGCCTGATCCTGCGAGGCCGACACCCGGACGCATCCGCCCCGGCCTTCGTGGCCGGGGCGGGTGCGTTCGTCGCGTCGGGACCGCTCAGGTCGCGGCGGTGTGGAGGTGGGCTCGCTGGCCGTCCCGGTCGAAGAGCGAGACGATCTCGGTGGGGCCGCCATGGGCCTCGAAGTGGTGCGGCACCATCGTGTCGAACTCGGCGGCCTCACCGGCGTGCACGAGGATCACCCGGTCGCCGAGGGTGAGACGCACCGTTCCGCTCAGCACGAAGAACCAGTCGTGGCCCGGATGGACCTGCGGCTCCCGCGGTGGCCGGTCGATGTCGATGCGCTGTTTCACGGCGATGGTCGAACCAGTGGGCCGGCTGAGCTGCCAGGTGGTCACCCCCGGTCCGGTCCGGGGCACGGGCCGGATCACGACGTCGTCGTGATCATCGGGGGCGAGCAGGGCGTCGACCGAGACCTCCAGCGCACGGGCGAGGGCCACGAGCGCCTCGAGGTCGATGTTGCGCTTGCCCGTCTCGAGCCGGCTGATGCTCGATGCGCTCATGCCCGCACGTCGACCGAGTTCGTCGAGCGAGAGCCCGGCGGCGGTCCGCAGACCCCGGACCCGCCGCCGCACGAGGTCACCGGGATCGTCGTCGATCGTCATGACCGCACCGTCGCACGGTCTTGCGAAGTCCGCAAGACCCCTTGCAGGCGACGCTCGGCGTTTCTACGTTCGCACCATGCACGATCACGACACCAGCCATGACGACGCTGCGCACGGCATCGACCCGAGCTCGGTCGATTGGGAAGCGATGTACGCCGATGAGGGCGACGGGATGTGGAGCGGCCATGTGAACGGCTCCCTCGTCGCCGAGCTCGACCACATCGCCGGCCCCGGCCGGGCGCTCGACGTGGGCTGTGGCGAAGGCGCCGACGCACTCTGGCTGGCCGAGCGAGGCTGGCGGGTGACGGCGATCGATGTCGCCCCGACCGCGGTGGCCCGGGGTCGGACCGAGGCGGAACGGCGCGGCGTCGACGGCATCGCCTGGATCGCCGGCGACCTGCTCGCCGACCCGCCCGCCGAGCCGTTCGACCTCGTCAGCCTCCACTACCCGGCCTTCCCGATCGGCGACCGCGAGCGGGTCTCGGCGACCCTCCGCTCCCTCGTCGCCCCGGCCGGCACGCTGCTCGTCGTCGGTCACGCTCCCCCCGAGAACCTGTCCGAGGCCCACTTCGATCCGGCCGACTGGACCCAGCCCGACGATCTCGTCGACGACCTCGGCGACGGGTGGGCCGTCGAGTGCCACGAGACACGACCTCGGCCCGGCGACCACCACCACGGCTCCCATCACACCCACGACGTCATCCTGCGGGCGCGTCGGACCGGCTGACGGCGACCGATCGCCGCAGGCCGGGCGAGTGGGTCAGCCCGGCACCCGCCAGGCGTGGAAGTCCCCGAGTGAGTCCATGGTGTAGGGCTGGTCGGCGAGATGCACGAGCGGCTCGAGTGTTCCGGCCGCCTCGAGGCGCTCGATCTCGGCGGTGAGGTCGGTGCCGTCGATGTAGGCCCGGCGGAAGCTCGCGACGAGCAACCCACCCGGTTCGACCAGCTCGGCGATCGTGCCGAGTGCGCTCGGCGGCACGTGCCCGACGGTGAACACCCCACCCACGGTCACGATCGCGGCCGAGTGCCGGAGCGTGTCGTCCGGCGGGACCGTGAGGTCGACCCCGCCCCGCAACGACCGGAAGATGCCCCGCTCGGCGGCCTTGTCGACCATTTCCTCGGACAGGTCGACCCCGTCGAGCGCGGTCCACCCGGCGGCGTGGAGCGCCTCGGCCACGAGCCCCGTCCCACAGCCGGCGTCGAGCACGGCGACGCCGTCGGCCCGGGCCGGGGCGTCGGGCTCGAGCCGTTCGAGCGCCTCGACGAGTGTCCGCACCATCGACGCCGGGAGCCCGTACTCGTGGCCGGCCACGTCGGCGTCGTACTCGTCGGCCCAGGTGCGGTAGTGGGCGGCGAGCTTGTCGACGTCGCCGTCGAGGCTCATCGAGGTCCGCATCGTGTCGGTCATGTCCTCCATGGCGTCCGAGACTGTCACAGGCGACACCCATACTGCAGTGGTGGCCGCCCCGCTGAAGGACTCGTTCGCACGCCCCGCCGTCGAGCGGGTCGCCGAGATGATGAGCGTCGCCGTTCCCGAGTTCGATCGTCACGGCTTCGTCGACGACGCCCTCGGCACCGTCGACCCGGAACTCGGCGCGTTCGAACCGGCGGGGTTGACCGACCGGGCCCGGCTCGTGACCCGGGCACTCCAGCGGCACCTGCCGAGCGAACCGGGCGCCGTCCTGCGCGCCATCCGTTCCGGGCTCGGCCCGCCGATCGCGGACGCCGACGAGCTCGGCGGCATGGACGGCTTCGTGTACCTGCCGCTCGTCTACCTCGTCGACGACGTCGGCCACGCGGACGTCGAGCTCGCCCTCGACGTCCAGGAGGAACTGACCCAGCGCTTCACGTGTGAGTTCAGCATCCGCTCGTTCATCGAGCGGGCACCGGAGGTGACCATGCCCCGCCTCGAGGCGTGGACCGGCCACGCCTCCGAGCACGTGCGGCGCCTCGTCTCCGAGGGCACCCGGCCACGACTGCCGTGGGCGGCCCGGCTCCGTGGGTTCCAGGCCGATCCGACGCCGGTGATCGCCCTGCTCGACCGCCTCGTGACCGACGACAGCGAGTACGTCCGCCGGTCGGTGGCGAACAACCTCAACGACATCGCGAAGGACCACCCGGAGACGGCCGTCGCCACCGCCGCCCGATGGTGGTCGGACGAGCGCAACACCCGGCGCCTCGTGCGTCACGGCCTGCGCACGCTGATCAAGGCCGGCGACCCCGGCGCACTGACGGTGATCGGATTCGAGCCCGACGCGCCGCTCGACATCGAACTGGTCGACCTCGCGCCGGCGGCACCGACGATCGGCGACCGCCTGGAGATCTCGGTGCGGGTCTCCAATCCGACCGCGACGCCGCTCGGCGCGCTGGTCGATCTCCGGATCGGATTCGTGAAGGCCAACGGCTCCATCTCGCCGAAGGTCTTCAAAGGGGCCGAGGCCACCCTCGAGCCGGGGGCCGACCACGAGATCCGCCAGCGTGTGTCACTGGCCCAGCACTCGACCCGGACCCACCATCCCGGCACGCACACGCTCGAGGCGGTGCTCAACGGGCGGATCGTGCCGCTCGGCTCGTTCGATCTCGCCGCCGAGTGAATCGGCGGCGCGGGCTCAGAACCGCTCGGCGGCCCAGATGAACGCCTGGATCACCCGCCACCCGAGATAGGCGACGAGCGCGGCCACCATCACCCAGAAGTGCCAGGGCGCCTGCACCGGCGCCGGCTGCTCGACGTCGGTCGCGTCGACCTCGCCGTCACAGGTCGGGCAGGTCCCCTCGGTCGAGACCGTGTTCGGTGCGAGGTATCGATCGCACTCGTCGCACCAGGGCATGTCGAGAGTGTGCCGCCGGTCGACGCCCGAGCGACGTCGACGTCGCGGTCGGGGGCCCGCCGTTCAGGAACGGCGGAGCACGAGCACGGCGACGTCGTCGGCGATCGGACCACCGGCGAAGTCCCGAGCTGCTTCGAGCAACCCCTTCGTCAGTACGTCGGGCGAGGCCGTCGGATCCCGACGGATCATCGAAGCCACGCCGTCCTCGCCGAAGAGCGCGTCACCGTTGCGGGCCTCGGCGAGGCCGTCGGTGTACATCACCACCACGTCGTCGAGGTCCCACGAGATCTCCCGGGAGTGGTAGTTGCCCCGTGGATCGAGCATGAGAAGCGGGCCGGTGGCACCGAGGGGGCGCACCTCACGGGAGTGCCACACGAACGCCGCCGGGTGACCCGCCGACGCGTACCGCAGCGTCTCGGCGTCGGTGTCGAACACCAGCACACACAGCGAGATGAACTCCTCACCGCGTTCGAGCTCCGACATCTGGGTGTTGAGCTGCTCGAGGGCCTGGCCGGGATCACGGAACTGGAGCAGGAACGCCCGCAGCAGGTACTTGGCCTGGAGCGCCGTGATCGAGGGCTCGATGCCGTGACCGGTCACGTCGCCGATGACGGCGGCCACCCGATGGTCGTCGACGGCGAACACGTCGTAGAAGTCGCCCGCCATGGCACCCGAGCCGGGCTGGTAGGCCTGGCCGATCTCGAAGCCGGGCAGGTCGGGAAGGCTCGACGGCGCGAGCCGGGCCGCCCACTGCAACGGGGCCAGCTCGTCCTGGGTCAGCACCTCGCGGGCACGCTGTTCGACCTCACTGCGACCACCGGCGAGGCGGGTGCCCTCCTCGATGCGCTTGCGGCCGGCGAGGGTCATCGCCGCCGGAACGGCCAGCGCCGCGGCGGTCACGACCGGCACCTGGCCGGTCGAGTCGGACAACAACATCAGGCCGAGCACGCAGGCCCCGGCCACGAAGGTCACCGAGAGCAGCAGATCGCGTCGCTCGTCCGCGGCGGCGAGTCGCCACAGGTCCGGATCGGACTGTTCCGCGGCCAACCGCGACGACACCGCACGTCGGGCGATGGTCGCCCGAACCCACACCACGGCGGCGGCCACACAGGCCACCGCGGCGAGGGCGAGCACGACGCGGGTCATGGCGACAGCGTACTCGGGGGCCGATGGGCGCTCACTCGGAGCGCTTCCGCACTCGCATCTTGATCGGCGTCGGGCCGAGGTCGAAGGCCTCGCGGATCGAGCGCTCGAGGTACCGCACGTAGTGATCGGGGATGTCGCGGTTGGCGAACAGTGTGAAGGTGGGCGGATCGGTGGCGCCCTGGGTGGCGTAGAGCACCCGCGCCCCGCCGGGGGCCGGGGTCGCCTGCTGGGCGGTGCGGATCACGTCGTTCACCTTCCGGGTCGGCACCCGGGTGGCGTAGGCGTCGAGGGCGATGCCGAGCGACGGCATCAGCTTGTTCACACCCTTGCCCCCGAGGGCGGAGATCCGGTGCACGGGCACGTCGGGGAGGAAGCCGAGCCGACGCTTGACGGTGTCGGGGAAGGCCTCGCGCTCCTCGGTGGAGAGCAGCTCCCACTTGTTCAACACGAGCACGATCGGGCAGCCGGCCGCGTCGACCCGCTCGGCCAGGCGCTGATCCTGCTGGGTGACCCCTTCGGTCGAATCGAGTACGAGCAGCGCGACGTCGGCCTTGTCGACCGCCTGGAGCGCCCGCACCACCGAGTAGTACTCGGTGTCCTCGTCGATGCGGCTGCGGCGACGCATGCCGGCGGTGTCGAGGAAACGGACCTTGCCCTCGGAGGTGTCGACCACGGTGTCGATCGTGTCGCGGGTCGTGCCGGGCATGTCGTGCACCACCGCCCGGTCTTCGCCGGTCAGCCGGTTGAACAACGTCGACTTGCCGACGTTCGGGCGGCCGACGAGGGCGATCGAGTAGATCCGCTCCCGGGGTTCCGCCTCCGGTTCGTCCTCGGGGTCGACCTCGGGAGGCAACAGCTCGACCACGCGGTCGAGCAGATCCCCGACCTCGCGTCCGTGCAACGCCGACACGCCGAACGGCTCGCCGATGCCGAGTTGGAGCAGGTCCCAGAGACGATCCTCATGGGCGAGGTCGTCGATCTTGTTGGCGACGAGCACCACCGGGGCGTCGATGCGACGCAGATGGCGGACGACCGAACCGTCGTCCTCGGTGGTCCCGATGGAGGCATCGACGACGAACAGCACGACGTCGGCCTCGTTCATGGCCGCCTCGGACTGGCGGGACACCTTCTGGTCGAGTTCGGAGCCACCGAGCATCCAGCCGCCGGTGTCGACGAGACGGAACTCGCGGCCCTGCCAGTCGGCGGTGACCTCCTTGCGGTCCCGGGTGACGCCGGACTTCTCCTCGACGATCGCCTCGCGGCGGCCGACGATCCGGTTGAGCAGAGTCGACTTGCCGACGTTCGGTCGGCCGACGATCGCGACGAGGGGCAGGTGGTGGTTCGCGCTCATGCGGCGACTCGTTTCGTGCGGTCGTTCGGATCGAGGGCCCGACGGAGGGCGAGACCGTCCGTGGGGAGGATCTCGACGGGGCGGGGCAGATCGTCGGGGGTGAGCCCGTCGAGGAAGCGGCCGTTGGAGAGGCACACGTCGGGCAGGAGATAGCGGTGGCCCTCGGGTTCCGAGGCGAGCGTGCGTTGCAGGTCCTCGCCGACGAGGAGACCCGTCACCCCGATGTTGCCGCCGAAGAAGCGGTTCTCGACCACGACGAGTCGGACGTCGTCCCGCCCGATCTCGGCGAGGAGTGGTTCGAGGATGCGGGCGCCGTAGGTCGAGGTGAGCACGCCGACGGGGGCTCGTCCCGAGGGACGGATGGCGAGCATTCCGCCGTTGACGCCGCCGGCGAGCCGGGGAGAGCGGTAGCCCTCGGCGGGGGCACCGTCGACGGAGGCGAAGAAGCCGGGGGTCACGCCGACGGCGGTGTCGACCTCGCCGCGGAACTCGGCTTCGAACGTGCGGGCCATGCCGATGCCGTCTTCGTGCATGTTGAACTCGCCGTAGACCTCGGCCGAGGGGAACGGCCGGTGGGCGAGCAGGTAGTACTCGTCGGCGCAGAACGCGAGCCGATGGCCGAGCCGATCGAGATAGATCGTCTGCCACCGCTCGACGAGGTCGACCACGGTCTCGGCCTCGGCCCGGGTGTGGGCTCGCATCGTCGGTTCGTTCGAGTGGTCGGAGATGCCGAGTGGCACGACCGCGACGGAGGCCAGCTCCGGGTACTCGTCGAGCAGTCCGATCAGGGTCGACTCGAGCACGTCGCCGTCGTTGACACCGGGACACACGACGAGCTGGCCGTGGACCTCCACGCCGTGGTCGAGCAGCGCCCGCAGCCAACGCAGCGAGGTTCCACCACGGCGATTGCGCAACATGTCGGAACGCACGTCGGGGTCGGTGGCGTGGATCGAGACGTAGATCGGGGTCAGGCCCTCGGTGATGACCCGTTCGAGGTCGGCTTCGGTGAAGCGGGTGAGGGTCGTGAAGTTGCCGTAGAGGAACGAGAGCCGGAAGTCGTCGTCCTTCAGGTAGAGGCTCTTCCGCATGCCCTTGGGCAATTGGTAGATGAAGCAGAAGGCGCAGTGGTTGTCGCAGGTGCGGACCTGGTCGAACACCGCCGAGTGGACCTCGATCCCGAGCGCGGCGCCGTCGTCCTTGTCGATCTCGATGGTGAGTCCGAGCCCACCCCGCTCGATCTCGAGCACCGGGTCGGGGCCGTCGACCATGAGCTGCCAGCGGATGACGTCACGCGGCGCCTCGCCGTTGATGGCCACCACGACGTCGTCGACCGAGACACCCGCGGCGTGTGCGGGCGAACCGTCGGCGACGGCGACGACGCGGGGAGCGGACATCTCCCCAGGCTACGGCCGTCGGCCGGGCTCCCGGGGTGTGCGAGCTGGGCGACCCGACCCGGCCGGATCGGCCGGTCTCAGATGCCCCGAGCGGCCCGCTCGGCCGTGCGCCGGTCGATGAGCGCGTCCATGGCACCGGCGAACTCGGGGCACGAGTCGCGGAGCTGGCGGAAATCCCAGCTCATGATCGACATGATCTGGAGATCGGGTCCGGCGACGAGGTCGGCGTTGCGTCGGTCGTCGCCGACGAGGGCCATCTCGCCGACGATGCCGCCGACACCTTCGGTGGTGACCGTCGCCCCGTCGATCACGACGTCGACCGAGCCGTTGAGGATGGCGAAGAACTTGTAGGCGTGCTCACCGGCTTCGGCGAGCTTGGTGCCCGGGAGATGCCACGCCGTCGAGGCCTTGGCCAGGATCGCGTCCTGTTCGGCGGTGGGCAGTGCGGCCAGCATCGGCACGGTGGACAGATCGACGGACATGGGGCGCTCCTCGGGGTCGCCGGCGACCGTAGCGTCACCGCGACCCCCGCAGTCTGGGGAACGGGTGGGTATCGGGCTTCAGGCCAGCCGCTGGGCCAGGGCGGCGAGCTTCTCCCCCGCCCGATCGACCACGGGATCACCGTGGCCGACCAGCAGCGCCTCGACCTGGAGTTCGGCGAGACGGGCCACCGAGCGGTTGGCGAGCGTGATGTCGTCCGAGAACTGCGCCGACGGTCCGGTCGGCTCGCCGCCACTCGAGAGCACCGCGTCGCCGGCGACGAGCAGTCCGGTCGTCGGGTCGTACACGCAGATCGAACCCGGGGTGTGGCCCGGCGCGGCCACGATCTGGAAGCCGTGGACCTCGTCGCCGTCGGCCAGCGCCACGAGGTCCCGTGGTGCGGTGATGCTCGGCAGATCGTCGGCGCCGGCGTAGCCGAGCGACTCGGGTGCGGCCTGCAACACGTCGACGAGGCTCCCCACGTGGTCGCCGTGGGAGTGCGTGGCGATGACGTGGTCGACGTCGGCCCAGGTCCCGCCGAGGGCTTCGACCCCCTGGGTCATCATGGTGAGTCCACCGGAGGTGCCGGTGTCGACGATGGTCATCCGGCCGTCGGGCCGGGCGAGCACGAACGCCGACACGAAGCCGAAGGAGACCTCGGCCCACTGGAGGGCGTTCTCGGTGGGTTCGGCGGTCTCGGTCGACGCCGAGGCGGTCGTCGGGGCGGCCGCCGAGGTCGTCGGGCTCGCCGACGTCGATGCGGACGGCGTCCCGGTGTCGTCACCAGACGAGCACGCGGCGAGCCCGAACACGGCGACGGCGGCACCGCCACGTCCGAGGTCGGCGAGGAACGAACGACGGGAGAGGCGGGTCAGCCGCGCATCGGTGCACACGCCGGGTGGAACCCGAAACGGGTGGGTACCGATTCCCAATGCTCGGGAGTCGGGGCCCCTTGTGACCCCAATTCGGGGCTCCTAGCCTCCCCGCCGTGGCGAAGTGCGGTGTGCTGACGACTGATCGGAGCCGAGGACAGCGGGGTGCCAGCACCGCCGAGATCCTCTTGGCCATCATCGTGATGGGAGCGATCGGTGCCGGAGCGGCCTTCTTCCTGCTCGGCCGATCCGACGACGCCGCGGCACCGGCCACGACGACCGCAGCACCGGCGACGACGGCCGCGGCACCGGCCACCACCGCCGCCGCGGCAGCAACCAACACGAACCTGTTCGCGAACTCGACCGGTGAACTCCAGGCGGAGTTCCCCGCCGGCTGGGTCGTCGTGGGCTCGTTTTCGAGCGGCGACGCCAACCAACCCATGTTGACCGGACGCCCGACCGCGTTCGTCTCGGCGTTCGACGCCGGAGCGCTCACCGTGGGGCTCGACGTCCGTGATGAGGCCACCGTCGCCCTCGTGCTCGACGAGGACACCAACTTGTTCAGCGGACCCTGCCCGACCGTCGGTGCCCGGGAATCGCTGACACTCGGCGGGATCGCCGTGGAGCGCCAGATCTTCAGTGGCTGTTCCAGCAACCCGAATGCGGCGATCCACAGCGTCGCCTGGCCGGTGAACGGCGGCGTCGCCGCCCTGTCGGCCGTCGTGGTCGGTGACGACTCCTTCATCCCCAGGGCCATCGAGACGTTCGGGGCGCCTGGCACCACCGAGGCCAACCTGACCGAGCTGTTCCCCTGCATGGCGAGCCTGCCGTCGAGCGACGGCGCCTTCACCACCCGGTTCACGGTGGTGAACTACACGGGCACGCCGATCACCACCTCGATCCAGCCGGCCGAGGCCGGTGCCGCCCCGCTGGCCGACACCATCGAGCCCGGCAAGACCGCGTCACAGAACGTCAACGCCGGTGCGGTCCTCACCGTCAACGGCCAGACCCACACGGCGACGGGTGGCACGGTCGAATGTGTGATGGTGCAGCCGGGTGGCCTCGTGACGGCGAACCTGCCGGGCTGACCCGGGCGCCGGTCAGTACGGCACGCCGATCGAGGCACACACGAAGCGCATGAACGGCGCCACGGCGACCGCCCGTGCCGTGAACACGTCGAGGAAGCCCCCGTCGGTCACCTCGTCGTCACGCAGATCCACCGTCAGGATGAAGTCCTTGCGCTTGAGATCGTCGAGCAGGGGATGCTCGGGGTCGATGCCTTTCGGCGTCCGCACGAGTGAGTCGCCGGCGAGCGTCAGCCCGGCGTCTGCCGCGGCGCCGAGTGCGGCCGACCATGCGTCCGGGCGTTCGACGATCTGTTCCCGGATGGCGTACTGCACCGCCGTCTCCGGCCGCCAGATCCCGGCGCCCATGAAACAGCTCCCCGGCTCGACGTGGAGATACAGCCCGGGGGCGTGCACGTCCTTGGCCCGCTCGTGACGGAAGTGGACCCCGGTGTTGGTCTTGTAGGGGGTCTTGTCCTTCGCGAAGCGGGTGTCCCGGTGGATGCGGAACAGCGACCCGCCCACGCTCTTGGCCTGTGCGGTCAGGTGCGGCGCGATCTCGGGGAGCCGCATGCCCATGTCCTCGATGAACTCGAACGCGGCGTCGCGGACATCCGCCTCGTAGCGAGCCCGATGCTCGTCGAACCAGGCTTTGTCGTTGTTCTTCGCGAGATCACTGAGAAACCCCAGCGTTCGGGGGGTGAAGTGCGGTTCGGGTACCTCGACCATGACCGCTCACGATGGCACGGGACCGAACGGTCCGCACTGCTTGGGGATTTTCACCCCCGTGGTTGGGCCTGATCGGCCATCACGACCGCGTGCGGCCGTCCGACCGGGGGATGGTGGAACTGCGTGCCCGTGTCATCCCGATCGCGATCTTCGTGCTCTCGATGCTGGCGACCGTCGTGGTCCTCAACGTCGTCGGCGACGACGACGCGGGCGCCGAGCAACCGGCCGCCGGCGCCGTGATCGCCTCCGAGAGCGAATGGGCGGCACCCACGGAGCGGCTCCGCTTCCCCACCGCGCCGAGTTCTCCGGTGATGCCGGCACCGACCGTGCCCCAGATCGCCGGCGGGCTCCTGATGGCGGCCGGGTCGGCCGAGCTCATCCGGGCGCACCGGCGCGACCGCGTGTCGGTGTTGCTCGAGCGCGAACCAGCCACGACCTGACGCACCCGGTCCCCGGCGCACGCCCCGGCCTCGGTACGATCCGCCCATGAGCGTCGATCGAGTCCTGCTCTGTGCTCCCCGCGGCTTCTGCGCCGGGGTGGAGATGGCCATCAAGGCCCTCGCGTGGATGGTCCGCTCGTTCGAGCCGCCGGTCTACTGCTACCACGAGATCGTCCACAACAAGCTGGTCGTCGACCGCTTCCGGGACCGTGGCGTCGTCTTCGTCGATGACATCGACGAGGTCCCCGAGGGGCGGCCGATCATGCTGTCGGCGCACGGCTCCGCTCCCGAGGTCGTCGCTGCCGCTCGCACACGGGGCAGCTACGTGGTCGACGCGGTGTGCCCGCTCGTGACGAAGGTGCATCACGAGGTGAAGATGCGGGCCAAGCAGGGCTACCGCATCCTCTACGTCGGCCACGAGGGCCACGAGGAGGCCGTCGGCACGATGGCGGTCGCCCCCACCTCGATCTCACGTGTCGAGTCGGTCGACGACGTGGCGGCGCTGCCCGACTTCGACGAGCCGACCGCGCTGCTCGCCCAGACCACGCTGTCGCATCGGGACTGGTCCGACGTCGCCGATGCCGCCCGGGATCGCTTCCCCGACATCTGGCAGCCCGGCCGCTCCGACCTGTGCTTCGCCACGACGAACCGGCAGGGGGCGCTGACGGCGATCGCGGAGCGCTGCGATGCCGTCGTCGTCATCGGTTCCGCCAACTCCTCCAACACGACCGCCCTCGCCAAGCTCGCCACCGAGGCCGGCTGTGCACGCGTCTACCGGGTCAATGGTCCCGACGAGCTCCCCGACGATCTGTCGGGCACGGTCGGTGTGACGGCCGGTGCGTCGGCACCCGAGGACGTCGTGCGAGCCGTGATCGACTTCCTCGCCCCGAGCGAGGGTGTCGAAGAGGTTCGGATCACCGAGGAAGACGAGTACTTCCCGCCGCCCCGGAATCTCCGCCAGTTGATCCAGGCGATCGATGTGGTCGCCACGCTCGGGCTCGGCGGGTCGGTTCCCGATCGGCCCGACATCCAGGATCGTCTCGTCGACGCGTCGGACGTGCTCGTCACGCTCTGACACCGATCGAAATCGGCTGTCGTTCACGATCCCCGGCGGGGTCGACGAGACGCCGCACCCCGGTGCCCGATGACGAATTCGTGCCAGGACTGGAGCCAGATACTCACCGAGCGTGACACCCCGTCCGCCGACCTCCCCCGAGCTCGTGGGTTAACGTCACCGACCGTGACGAACTATCCACCCCAGGGTGGTGGCTACCCGCCACAGGGACAGCCGCCCCAGCAGTACCCACCGCAGCAGGGTGGCTACCCACCCCAGCAGGGCTACCCCCCGCAGCAGGGCGGCTACCCGCCCGGTGGTCAGCCACCGGGCCAGTACCCACCCGGCGGCGGCTACCACCCACCACAACCCCCACCCAAGAAACGGAACTGGGCCGCCATCATCCTCGCCGGTCTGCTCGCCCTCGGCATCGGCGGCGGCGCCGCCTGGTTCTTCACCCAATCCGACGACACCGACACCACCGGCGTCGAAGTCTTCGGCGAAGCACCCAACGAGATCCTCGTCGAAGACGCCGACGACATCGGACCCATCCCCTTCTCCGACGTCCCCTTCGCCCCGGAGACCCCGGCCGACCTGACCGCCCCGTTGGCGGCCAAGCCACCGACCGCCACCACGACACCGGTCGTGAACGGCACCACACCCGGGCTCTACGGCGGCAGCAACAACGACGCCGTCTGCGATGCAGACGCCATCAAGGCGTTCCTCACCGACGCCGCCAACGCCACCAAAGCCCAGGCCTGGGTCGACGCGCTCAACAAGGACCCGGCGGTGGCCCGCCTGTTCGGACAACCGCTCACCACGGCGAACATCGGGCAGTACATCGACACCCTGCAGCCGGTGATCCTGAACGCCGACCACCGGGTGACCAACCACGGGTTCAAGAACGACAAGGCCAGTCCCCGCCAATCGGTGCTCAAGCGCGGAACCGCCGTGCTCGTCGACACCAACGGCGTGCCCCGAGTGCGTTGCCGCTGCGGCAACCCGCTCCTCCCCCCGGAGCCGACCCCGGGCGAGCCGGTCACCAACGTGTCGACCAGCCTCCCGCCGGTCGTCGTGACGGTGCCGCCGCAGGACAACAAGACGTCGCTCACCACCTCCCCGCCCGGCGGCGGCAACTGCGACGACATCCCCGACTTCGACGACTACGTCGCCTGCCTCGGCGGCGGCAACAACGGCAGCAACGATCCCGGGACCACGACCACGACGGCACCGCCCGAGACGACCACGACCGTCGCGGATGCGTCGACCACCACGGCGCCCCCCGAGACCACGACCACCCAACAGGAGACGACCACCACGACCGAGGATCCGCAGACCGAGGACGAGGGTGTCGACAACGGCAATCCGCCGGTGGCCGAGTCGATCGACTTCTTCCCGGACCCGACCGACCAGCCGTTCTGCGACAGCAACTTCCCCGGGACGACGGCGTTCGACGTCGAGCTCGTCTTCTTCGACCTGAACGGTGACGTCGTCTCGGCCCAGGCCGACTTCGGCAGCGGCGTCGAGGACGCCAGCGGCTACTCGAACATCGGATTCACCGGCGACAGCGGTCAGGTGACCTACAGCGTCTGCGGCGAGTCCGGTGCCACCTACGGCTTCGCCGTGACCGACTCACTCGGCAACGTGAGCAACACGCTCACCATCACGATCCCGTGATGACCGCCTGACACGCGTCGACGACCCGTCGGGCCGGCTCAGCCGAGTCGGCCCGGCGATCGTCCGCGGCGGTGTCTACATCGCCGAGTCCTCGTCGATGGCCGGCAGGCGCTCCGGCTCCTCCTCATGGGTGGTGGGTGACGACTCGTCGGACTCCGCCGTGGTCGTCACGGTGGTCTCGCTCGGCACGGAGCTCTCGGCCGCCGGGTCGGAGCTCGCCTCGGAACCACAGGCAGCGACCAGCAGGGCCACCGGGAACAGCACAGCGAGACGACGGGTCACGGCCTCGAGTCAAGCCGGAACGACGTCGGCGGTGGGGAATCCGCCGCCGGTGTTTCGCGAACCGTCAGGCGTCGGTCCGGGCCTCGGCCTCGGCCCACAGCTCCACGAGCGCGGAGGCCAACGCGGCCGAGGTCGCCTTCACGGCCGAGCGCTTCACCCGGCTCCCCGGCTCCCGGGGGCCCGGATGGATCGGGTCACCGACGACGAGGACCATCTTCGCCCGACGGATCTTCTTCGAACCCGGCGGCATCGACGCCGCCGCACCACCGATGCCGACGGGCACGAGCGGCACCTCGGCCCGATGGGCGAGGAACGCCGCACCCTGCTTCAGTTCGCCGATCTCGGGCCCGGTCTGGCGGGTGCCCTCGGGGAAGATCACGAGCGGCTCGCCACGGCGGAGCACCTCCTCCGAGATGCGCAGTGCGTCGCGGTCGGTCGCGTCACGCTCCACCGCGAATCCGCCGACCGAGCGTAGGAAGTGGCCGAGACCCGGCGTGTCGAAGTAGGCCTCGGCACCCATGTACCGCAGCACACGGTCGGTGGCCGACGACACGATCGGGGTGTCGAGGATCGACCGGTGACTACCCGGGGCGAGGATGAACCCGCCCTCGGCGGGCACCTTCTCGCTCCCGATCACCTCGAGTGAGAACCACAGGCCGAACAGTCGACGGAGGCACCAGCGCACGCCCCGGTAGAAGCGGACCGAGCCGGCGCTCATCGGCCCACGAGGATCCCGCCCCCGCAGATCAGCCACCGTCGCCCCCCGCGTCGGCGGCCACCTCGGCGGCACGGGCCCGCACCAGCACGGCGAGCTCGGCGACGACCTCGTCGATCGTCAGGTCGGACGTGTCGAACCGGATCGCCCCCTCGGCCTGGGCCAACGGGTCGATCGCCCGGGTCGAGTCGAGCTCGTCCCGGCGGGCCAACTCGTCGGCCATCGCCCGGATCTCCGCCGGATCGGTCTGGCCGATCTGGTGGGCTCGGCGTTCGGCCCGGACCTGGGGCGAGGCCGTGAGGTAGATCTTCGCCATGGCGTCGGGGAACACGGCGGAGCCGATGTCGCGCCCTTCGAGCACACCACCACCGCGGGCCTTGGCCCACGCCCGCTGCCGTCCGACGAGCTCGGTGCGCACGGCGGCCTGCGCGGCCACGACCGACACGTTGCGGTTCACCTCGGCCGTCCGGATCGCCTCGGTGGCGTCCGTGCCCTCGACGAGCACGGTGCCCGAGCCCCGCACGACGATGTCGAGGGGTCCGACCAGGGCGGCCACGGCCGTCTCGTCCGCCGGGTCGATGCCACCGTCGAGCACGGCGAAGGTCACCGCCCGGTACATCGCCCCGGTGTCGAGGTACTCGAGGCCGAGCGCCTCGGCGAGTCGCTTGGCGATCGTCGACTTGCCGGACCCGGCCGGCCCGTCGATGGCCACCACGGCGGGATGGGTGGCGTTGCCGGCGATCTCAGACATCTCGGGCACGCTATCCACCGTCGTCGGGCGACGCCCTCAGTCGAGGGGGCGGGTCCGGGGTCGGTACCCACGGGCCACGAGTGCGCCGTAGAAGCGCTCCTGCATGCCCGCGTCGATGACGGTGATGAGCACGCCACGGCGTCCCTCACCGGAGTGGGTGAGCTCGAGGTCGAGCAGGTTCACGTCGAGTTCGGTGGCCAGCGTGGCGATGGCGGCGATCTCGCCCGGGCGATCCGGGATCGGGATCGACATCTCCACGAGATCGTCCGACACGGCGTACCCGGTCGGCAGGTTGGTCCGGGCGGCCCGGGCACGGTCGAGGACCTCGAGCAGGCCGTCGCGGTCCTGGTCGGCCACCCGGGTCCGCATCTGGCCGAGTGCCTCGATCAGGCGATCGAGGCCGGCGACGATGGCGGTCTTGTTCGACACGCAGATGTCGGGCCAGATACCCGGCCGGCCGGCCGAGATGCGGGTCATGTCCCGGAAGCCGCCGGCGGCGAGGCGCAGCAGGGCACGGTGTTCATCGGTGGCGTCGTCGGCGAGCACCATCAGCGAGGCGGCGGTGAGATGGGGCACGTGGGAGACGAGGGCGACCATCTGGTCGTGTTCACGGGGGCCGAGGGTGACCGGTTCGGCCCCGAGCACCCGCACCATGCGGCGCACCCGGGTGAAGTGCACGCCCTCCCCCACGTCGCCCGGCGTCAGGACCCAGGTCGCCCCGGAGAAGAGGTCGCCGTCGGCACCGGCGAGGCCGTCCTGTTCGGAGCCGGCCATGGGGTGCCCACCGACGAAACGGGGGTGGTCGATGGCGACACACACGTCGAGCTTGGTCGACCCCACGTCGGTGACCGCGCCGTCGGTCCGCCCGAGGGCGTGCTGGGCCAGGGCGGCGACGTCACCGACCGGGGTGGCGATGACGGTGAGATCGGTCGCCGGGTCGAGCCCGTCGAGGGTGGCGACGTCGTCGGCCGCACCGATCTCGGCGGCCCGGGCCGCCACGTCGGGGTCGCGGTCGATCGCGGTGACGTGCCAGCCGTGGCGTCGCAGTCCGATCCCGACCGATCCGCCGATCAACCCCGTGCCGATGATCGCGACACGCAACGCCGGGCCGTTCGCGGCGGCCCGGGCGACCGCCGTGGCGAGATCGCTCACGACGCGAGGTCGGGACGGAGGACGGTGGCGCCGTGGAGGTAGACGTGGCGCGGCGCTCGGCCGGCCATCACATCGGCGTGCAGCATCATCCGGATGCACTTCTCGACCCCGCCGTCGTAGTGCATCTCCTGGGCACACATCAGAGCGGCGTCGGTGATGCCGAGGGTGCGGGCGGCGGCCGCCGGCGGCATGGCCGTCACGTCCGCGGTGGCGGTGAACAGGATCGAGATCACGTCGGCCGGGCGCAGCTCGTTGCGCTCCAGGACCTCGGCCACCATCTCGACGGTGGCGGCGGTGATGTGTTCGGCGTCGTCGACTTCGATCGTCGTCGCCCCTCGGATCGCTCGGAACGGCACGGCGGGCAGGCTAACCCTTCTCGCCCGTGACGGTCCCACCCGATTCGTCGTCGCCGGTGCGGCGGACGGCTCGTTGCAGATCGAGCAGCTCGGCCTGGGTGACCTCACGCCAGGTGCCGGCCTTCAGCGAGTGATCGGACAGCGGGCCGATCCGGACCCGGACGAGGCGCTCGAGGGGATGGCCGATGGCCTCCATCATGCGCCGGACCTGCCGGTTGCGGCCTTCGTGGATCGTGATGCGCACGAGGCCGTCACCCGGGACCGACGCCTTCGCCGGAGCGGTCAACCCGTCGTCGAGTTCGACACCTTCACGCAGCCGGCGGACGGCGGCCCGGCTGGGCCGGCCGCGCACCTCGGCGAGGTACTCCTTCTCGACCCCGAACGACGGGTGGGTGAGACGGTGGGCCAGGTCGCCGTCGTTGGTGAGCAACAGCAGACCCTCGGTCTCCAGATCGAGCCGCCCGACGGGGAACACCCGGGGGTCGTCGGGGACGAGCTCGGTCACGATCGGACGCCCGTGGGTGTCGGCCGCCGTCGTCACGACGCCGGCCGGCTTGTTGAGCAGGTACGTCACACCGTCGACCACGGTCGACATCACCGCGCCGTCGACGGCGATCTCGTCGGCCTCGGGGTCGACCCGACGGCCCAGCTCGGCCACCTCGCCGTTGACCGTCACCCGGCCCTCGGCGATGAGGTCTTCGCAGACCCGGCGGGACCCGAGGCCGATCCGGGCGAGCACCTTCTGGAGGCGTTGGCCGTCGGCTTCGACGTCGAATCCCGTCATCGGGGTCAGGCCGGGTCGGCGTCGTCGCCGGTCGCCGCGGCCAGCATCTCGGCGTCGTCGGCTGACTCCGGCGCGTGCTCCCCGGCGTCGTCGCCGAGGTCGATCGCCGGGCTGTCGGGCTCGGCCCGCAGCGTCTGCTCGAGGGCTTCGACGATCTCCGCCGAGGGCACGAAGGCACCGAGCGGAGGCAGATCGGCGGCCGAGGCGAGCCCGAGCCGCGAGCAGAACTCGTCGGTCGTGCCGTAGAGCACGGCCTGGCCCGGCCCGGAGTCGCGTGCCACCTCCTCGACGTAGCCACGGGTGACGAGGGTGCGCAACACGCCATCGACGTTGACGCCGCGGATCGCCGAGACCTGGGCCCGGGAGATCGGCTGCTTGTAGGCGATGATCGACAGGGTCTCGAGGGCGGCGGTCGACATGCGGCTCGACTGCGGTTCCAGGACGAACCGTTCGACGAACTCGGCCTGGAGCGGATGCGACTGGAAGCGCCATCCCCCGGCGATCGGCACGAGTTCGAACCCGCGCCGCTGCTCGCCGTACTCGGCCGAAAGCGCCCGGCAGCGGGCCGCGATGCGGTTCATGGGCTGATCGAGCAGCGTGGCGAGGAAGTCCTCGGGCACCGGGTCGGTCGCCACCATCACGATGGCCTCGATCGCCCGGTCGAGGGCGGCGTCGTCGAGCTCGACCGTCGCGTGCTCCTCGACGTCACCCTCGGCCACGTCGCCGTCCGTCGCCGGCGCCGTGTCGGCCATCTCGGCCTCCACCTCGACCCCGGCCTCGATGGGCTCCGCGCCGGGTTCCGGCGTCTCGTCCCGGGTCTGATCGTCGTCGGTCATCGTCGCCTCAACCTTCGTACCCGTCGATGCCGGCGAGCGCGAGGCTCCGGTCGACGTCGTCGCCGCACCACGCCACCGTGAGTGCACCGAACACCGTGGGCTGGTCGATGTCGACCAGGCCCTGCTTGAACATCTCGAGCACCGCGAGGAACGTCACCACGACCTCGATGCGGTCGTCGACCCCGGCGGTCAGGTCGCGGAACGAGACCGTGCCCGCTCCCGGCAGGCGGTCGAGCAACCGGACGATCGTGTCCGACACGTTCGCCTTGATCGCCGCCACATGGGTGAGCTGCACGGCCGGCAGCGGCTTGGGGGTCACCGCTCGCAGGAACGCCCGCTTCAGGTGCTCGGGGGTGACACCGGCGAGCAGATCGGGCGACAGGTCGACGAAGCGTTCGTCGATCCCGGCCCGGCGCGGCACCGAGCGAGAGGCGTGGGCGATCAACTGGTCGATGATCTTCGCCGCGTCCTTGAACGTCTTGCACTCGAGCAGGCGGGAGAGCAGCAGGTCCCGCTCCTCCCAGATCCCGAGTTCCTCGTCGAGGTCGACGTCGTCGTCGATCGGGAGCAGGCGGCGGGTCTTGAGCTCCACGAGGGTCGCCGCGATGAGCAGGAACTCGGTGGCCACCTCGAGGTCGGTGTCCTGCATCTTGGCGAGCTCGGCGAGGTAGGCGTCGACGATGTCGGCCAGTTTCACCTCGTAGAGATCGACGGTGTCGTCGAGGATCAGCTTCAACAGCAGGTCGAAGGGACCCTGGAACACCTCGGTCTGGACCTCGTACGCCACGGCGCGAGCCTAGAGGCGCGGAATTGCCCCTCGGTCGATGGCGGCGGGTCCTACCCTTTCGCCCCATGACCAGCCGACCTCGTGTCTTCTCCGGGATCCAGCCGACCGGGACCACCCACCTCGGGAACTACCTGGGCGCGATCCGGAACTGGGTGGCCATGCAGGACGAGACCGACGCCCTGTTCTGCATCGTCGACCTCCACGCCCTGACGATGCCGAAGGAGCCCGGCGAGGTGGCCGAGGGCTCGATGCGGATGGCCCGCACGTTGCTCGCGGCCGGGCTCGATCCGCAGCGGTGCATCCTGTTCGTCCAGAGCCACGTCCGTGAACACGCCGAGCTCGGCTGGTTGATGCAGACCGTGGCGTCCTACGGCGAGCTGTCCCGCATGGTCCAGTTCAAGGACAAGGCCGATGCGGCCGCCGCCGGCCAGACCAGGAGCGGCTCGTTCATCTCGGCCGGCCTCTTCACCTATCCCGCCCTGCAGGCCGCCGACATCCTGCTCTACGACACGAACGTCGTACCGGTGGGCGACGATCAGAAACAGCACATCGAGCTGACCCGCGACGTCGCCGAGCGATTCAACAACCGCTACGGCGACACGTTCGTGATCCCCGAACACCGGGTCCCGGCCGCCGGTGCCCGGGTGATGGACCTCCAACACCCCGACCGCAAGATGTCGAAGTCGCTCGATTCACCCCAGGGCACCGTCGAGCTCTTCGACGAGCCGAAGGCGATCACGAAGAAGTTCAAGCGGGCCGTCACCGACTCCGACGGTGAGGTCCGGTTCGACATCGCCGGCAAGCCCGGGGTGTCGAACCTCCTCTCGATCCTCGCCGCCGTCACCGACGCGAACCCGGAACAGCTCGCCGAGTCCTATGAGCAGTACGGGCCGCTGAAGGGCGACGTCGCCGAGGCCGTCGTCGCCGCGCTCGAGCCGATCCAGCAGCGCTACGCCGAACTCGACGACGACGACGTGCGCGACGCCCTGCGCCTGGGGGCCGACAAGGCCCGGGCCATCGCCGAACCGGTGATGGAACGTGCCCGGGTGGCCGCCGGCCTCCTCGTCTGACGCACCGAAGGCTCGACGACCGTCCTGCCCCGGTCACCGACGTCCGGGACGAACATCCGGCGCCGGCCCGCGTGTGCCGCACGGCATATAGACTCCGGCCCCTGTGAAACGGACACCTGGCATCGTCGCCTTGCTCGTCCTCCTGGCCTTCTCGGTGCTCGGCTTTCCCGCCGCCGCCGGAGCCCAGGAGGAACCGGGTTTCAAGGGCACCCTGACCGCCACGCCCGAAGAGGGCGACAAGTTCCCGGTCGAGGGGGTGAAGATCACCGTGACGTCCCCCGACGGCGGTGAGGTCGGCGAGACGACCTCGGGCGCCGACGGCACCTGGTTCGTGCCCGTCGCCGACGCCGGCACCTACGTCGTCACCATCGACACCGGGTCGTTCGCCGACGGCATCGCCCTCAAGAACCCGGACCAGACCTTCCGCGAGCTCGACCTCACCGAGGGCCAGAACCGCAACGTGCTGTTCCCCCTCATCGAGGGGGAGGGTGCGGCGGCTCCCAACGTGAAGAGCCGGCTCGACCGGGTCCCGGGCCTGGTCAAGGACGGCCTCATCTTCGGCCTGATCATCGCGATGTCCTCGATCGGCCTCTCGCTCATCTTCGGCACCACCGGCCTCACCAACTTCGCCCACGGCGAACTGGTCACGTTCGGCGCCGTCGTGGCCCTGTTCTTCAACCGGGACGTCGGCCTGCACGTCATCCCGGCGGCGATCCTGGCGATCGCGTTGTCCGCGGGTGCCGGCGGGGCGAACGAGCTCGGCCTCTGGCGCCGCCTCCGACGGCGGGGATCCGGCCTGATCGCCATGCTGGTGATCTCGATCGGCCTGTCGATCCTGGCCCGCTACATCTACCTCTACCTGTTCGGCGGCCGTCGCGAGACCTACGCCCAGTACGCCCTCCAGACCGATGGCTACGACCTGCTGGGCTTCCGGATCGTGAACCGCGAGATCTGGATCATCGTGATCTCGCTCGTCACCCTGATCGCCGTCGCCTTCGCCGTGAACCGGACCAAGACCGGCAAGGCGATGCGTGCCGTCGCCGACAACCGGGACCTCGCCGAGTCGTCCGGCATCGACGTCGAGAAGGTGATCCTCACCGTGTGGATCACCGGCGGCGCCCTCGCCGGACTCGGTGGGGTGCTGTTCGGCCTCAACCAGGGTGTCGCCTGGAACATGGGCTTCGAGCTCCTGCTCCTCATGTTCGCCGCCGTGACCCTCGGTGGTCTCGGCACCGCCTACGGCCCGCTGTTCGGCTCGGTCATCGTGGGCCTGTTCATCAACCTCTCGACATTGTTCGTGTCGAGTGAGATCAAGAACGTCGGGGCGCTTCTCATCCTCGGCGTGATCCTGCTGGTGCGTCCACAGGGTCTGCTCGGACGGAAAGAGAGGATCGGCTGATGGATTGGGGATTCATTCTCTCGGAGACCGTCAACAAGTTCTTCGGGTTCCAGGCCGCCTACTTCGCCATCGCGGCGATCGGCCTCAACATCCACTTCGGCTACACCGGCCTGCTGAACTTCGGCCACGCCGGGTTCATGGCCATCGGGGCCTACGGCATGGCGATCTCGCTCAACGAGGGACTGCCACTCATCGCCGCCGTCCCGATCGGTCTGCTCGCCGCCACCGCCTTCGCCCTCATCCTCGGTGTCCCGACGCTGCGACTCCGGGCCGACTATCTGGCCATCGTGACGATCGCCGCCTCGGAGATCGCCCGGATCCTGTTCCGTGCCACCGAGATCGGCCCGTTCGAGGCCCGCAACTACACGGGCGGCTCCACCGGCATCAACGGGTTCTCCGGCCCCTTCAAGGACCTGAACCCGTTCGACGGCCCGGTCGACCTCTGGTTCGTGAACTTCAGCGCCCAGGACGCCTGGATCGTGCTCGTCGGCTGGACCATCGTGCTGCTCTCGGTCCTGTTCGTGCACCTGGCCATGCGCTCCCCCTGGGGGCGTGTGCTCAAGGCCGTGCGCGAGGACGAAGACGCCGCCCGGGCGCTCGGCAAGAACGCCTACTCGGTCAAGATGCAGTCGCTCGTTCTCGGTGGCCTGTTCGGGGCCCTCGGCGGCATGGTGTTCGTGCTGGGCCAGAGCTCGGTGCAGCCCACTCCGCAGGACCTCGGCGCACCGAAGACGTTCTTCATCTGGGTCGCCATGATCCTCGGCGGCACCGGCAAGCTCTGGGGCCCCGTGATCGGCTCGATGATCTTCTCGGCCCTGCTCCAGTTCACCGACCTCACCCTCCGCGGAGCCCAGGAAGAGGGCTGGATCCCGGAGTGGCTCATGGACGGCGTGCAGGTCGGCCAGACCCGGTTCATCCTCCTCGGCCTCGGCCTGATGCTGCTGATGGCCTTCCGGCCCCAGGGCATCTTCGGAGACAAGCGAGAGTTGGCCCTCGATGTCCGCTGATCAGACCGTCACCATCCCGTCGCTCGAGGGTGTCGCGGAGCAGCCCGGCTCGGCCAAGCCCGACCCGATGCTGACCGCCGACGGCATCGTCCGGCGATTCGGCGGTCTCACCGCCGTCGACGTCGACCATCTCGAGATCCAGCGGGGCATCATCACCGCCCTGATCGGACCGAACGGCGCCGGCAAGACCACGTTCTTCAACCTGATGACGGGCTTCGACACCCCGGACGAGGGCACGTGGGCCTTCGACGGGACCGCCATGGGGTCGCTCCCGGCCCACAAGGTGGCCCGCAACGGCATGGTCCGCACCTTCCAGCTGACCAAGGCCCTGTCCCGCCTCACGGTCATCGAGAACATGAAGCTCGGTGCCGCCGGCCAGGTCGGCGAGAACCTCTTCCGTGGCCTCGTGAAGCCGCTGTGGGGCAAGCAGGAGCGCGAGATCGAGGAACGGGCCGATGCCCTGCTCGAGCGCTTCAAGCTCGCCCACATGCGTGAGGAGTTCGCCGGCACCCTGTCGGGTGGTCAGCGCAAGCTGCTGGAGATGGCTCGGGCCCTCATGACCGATCCGTCGCTGATCATGCTCGACGAGCCGATGGCCGGCGTGAACCCGGCGCTCACTCAGTCGCTGCTCGGGCACGTGAAGTCGCTCCGTGACGAAGGCCGCACCGTGGTGTTCGTCGAGCACGACATGGACGTGGTCCGGGACATCTCCGACTGGGTCGTGGTCATGGCCGAGGGTTCGATCATCGCCGAGGGCCCACACGAGGCGATCGGCGCCAACAAGACCGTGATCGACGCCTACCTCGGGACGTCGCACGACGCCCCGCTCGATTTCGGGGACACCGAAGGAGCCGACGCATGACGAAGCGCGACGATCTGCTGATCCACGTCGATCAGGTCCACGGCGGCTACATCCCGGAGGTCAACATCCTCAACGGGTGCTCACTCGAGCTCAGCCCCGGTGAGCTGATCGGCATCATCGGCCCCAACGGTGCCGGCAAGTCGACGCTCCTGAAGGCCCTGTTCGGTCTCGTGACCGTCAACGAAGGCCACATCTACTACGAGGGCGACGAGATCACGGGCATGAAGGCCCACTCGCTCGTCGATCGGGGCATCGCGTACGTCCCGCAGAACAACAACGTGTTCCCGTCGCTGACGGTGCTCGAGAACCTCGAGATGGGGGCCTACCTCCGTCCCGAGCAGTTCAACGAGCGCTACGACGTGATCGCGGAGATGTTCCCCCGCCTCGCCGAGCGGCGAGATCAGCGGGCCGGCGCCCTGTCCGGCGGTGAGCGCCAGATGCTCGCCATGGGTCGGGCGTTGATGATGGAGCCGAAGGTGATCCTGCTCGACGAGCCCTCCGCCGGTCTCTCCCCCGCGCTGCAGGATCAGGTGTTCATCAACACCAAGCAGATCAACACCGCCGGGGTCTCGGTGATCATGGTGGAGCAGAACGCCAGCCGGTGCCTGCAGATCTGCGATCGGGGCTACGTGCTCGATCAGGGCCAGAACGCCTACACCAACACCGGCCGAGCGCTGCTCGAGGACCCCAAGGTCATCGAGCTCTACCTCGGCACGCTCGCTCAGGCCCACTGAGCCTCCTGCCGGCGACGACCGGCGGTTCCGATGCCGACCCCTCGACGGGTCGGCATCGTCGCGTGCGGGGCCGGACGGCGTGGTGTGCCGGGGCCACATGCGACGTGTGTCGAGGCCGACCCCCGGTGGCGGCCGTCGGATCCGTCGCTCCTCGACCCGGCCAGCCGTGCCCGGACGCGCAACGGGCCGGCCCCGAAGGGCCGGCCCGTCGATGTCACGACCGCCGGGGCGGTCGTGTCAGTTCACTCAGCCGATGGCGGCGAACTTGTAGACCGTGAGGTCACCGTCGATGGCGTTCGAACCCTCGCCGTAGCGGAGGATGGCGAACGACGCCTCGGTGGGCTCACCGGCCGGGCCGAAGGCCTGCGGACCGGAAGGACCGTCGTAGTCGGGGTCGCCCCCGGCCTCGATGATGGCCTTGCAGTCGGCGAAGCTGGTGCACTTCTCACCGTCACGGGTCACACCGTTGATGTGGGCGGCGATCTGTGCCGGATCGTCCGAACCGGCCATCTCGGCGGCCAGGGCCACGATGATGATGGCGTCGTAGGTCTCGGGACCGTACGAGAAGTCGACGAGGTCGGGATCGACCTCGAGGAGCCGGTCGGCGAAGCCCTGGTCGAACGGAGCGGTCGGCAGCGTGCCGGCGATGCCCGAGAGGGCACCCTCGTCGGCGAACTTCTCGCCGAGTGCGTTACCGATGTTGCCGTCCACGAGGTAGATCTTCTTCACGTCGGGGGTGAAGCCGGCCTCGAAGAGACCGGTCAGGATCTGGGAGGTCTCGTCGAAGCCGATGACCACGATGGCCTCCGGATCGGCGGCGACCATCTGATCCACCTCGGCGTCGAAGTTCTGAGCGGAGGGGTCGTAGACGAAGTCGACGACGACCTCGGCACCGGCCTCCTCGAGCGGGAGCTTCGTGAAGTTGAGAAGACCCTCACCGTAGGGATCCTGGAGCGCCATCAGGCCGACCGTGGTCGAGCCTTCCTCGATGATGAGGTCGGACAGCACCTTGCCCTGGAGCACGTCGGAGGGAGCGGTACGGAAGTACAGGTCGTCCTCGTCGTAGTCGGTGAAGTCGGGCGAGGTGTTGGCCGGCGAGAAGTGGATCTTGCAGGCGCCGGTGATCTTGTCGATCACCGTGAACGACACACCGGACGAAGCGGCGCCGATGATGGCGTCCACGCCGTCGGCGAGGTGACGGTCGACGGTCTGGTTGGCGACGTCGCCGTTGTCCGACGAGTCACCGGGCGACCACACGACGTCGTTGCCGAGGACACCGCCAGCGGCGTTGATGTCGGCAGCGGCGAGCTCGGCACCGGCGAACTCGGGCGGGCCGAGGAAGGCGAGGTTGCCGGTCTCGGGGAGAAGACCACCGAGCTGCAGGACACCGTCGGAATCGCCGGTGCAGGCGGGAGCGGCTTCGACGGTGTCGGAGTGGGACTCCTCCTCCATCGCTTCCTCTTCCTCCATGGCCTCTTCTTCCATGGCTTCTTCTTCCATGGCTTCTTCTTCGGGCTCTTCTTCCATGGCCTCTTCCTCCGCCTCGGCGGCCGCCGTGGTGGCGGTCCCCTCGTCGTCGGAGGCGCTGGAATCGTCCGCGTCGCTACCGCAAGCTGCGGCAACGAGCGCCACGGCGAACAGCATCGACAAGAGCTTCAGGAGCTTTTCGCTCATGTTGCCTCTCCTCTTGTTCATTGACAGGAATGTCGTCGTCAGCGACGACAACGCAGAAACTCTAGGCCGCGACCCCGTCGATGGCTGGTTCATCCCCGGATTTCACGCCCCCGACATCAAGTGACGAGAACGTGATGAGCAGGGAAAACACCTGGCATCGCGCAACGATCGCGGCCGGGATCCGTCCGGACGTCCCGAGCTCGGGTCAGTCGCCGTCGCAGTCCTTGAGCACGGCGCCGAGTGTCGGCTCCACGCGCCAGGCCGTCGGTGGGCGATGGTGGTCGGCGGCCCAGTGCACGGCGAGCTCGGGTGCGCCGGCCTCGGCCAGGAGGCGACCGCCGAGCTCGGGGTGTCGGCGGTACTCGCCGAGGCGTCGCCAGGGTCGACCCCGCTCGATCCACGCCTCCGCCCGGTCGTCGGGCACGACGAGCCACACGATGGTGGCGACGACGCGTGCCGGGGTGCGATACCCGCTCACGACCTTGCCGACGTCATGGAACACCGCGGCGACGAGGGTGTCGCGATCGGCGCCGTCGAGCTCGGCGTCGACGAGTCGGGCGACCTCGAGCGCATGGCGCCGGTCCGGGTTGGACATGCGGTCGAACAGGGCCCGCTCGGCATCGGTGGTGAAGGTGTGCAGCCAGGCGACATCGGCGTCGGCCGGCGGACCGGGACGCACCGACCCCAGGAAGCGGGCGACGAGGTGGAGCGCCGTCACCAGCCCAGATGGCGGGCGGCGGCGAGCAACCCGACCATCGACTTCGCATCGGTGATCCGCCCGTCGAGCACGGCGGCGACGGTGTCGGCCGTGGTCAGCCGGACGATCTCCATCGACTCCTCCTCGAGGCCGTCGCGGGCCATCGGCACGGGGGTCAGATCCGTGGCGAGGTAGATCCACTGGCGCTCGTCGCAGAAGCCGGGCGAGTGATAGAGGTCGATCAGGGGCTCGAGTGACGCCGCCTGCATCCCGACCTCCTCGGCCAGCTCACGAGCCGCCGCGACCGCACGGTCCTCACCGGCGATGTCGAGCTTGCCGGCCGGGATCTCGAGCAGATCGGCGTCGATCGGGGCGCGGTACTGCTTCACGAGCAACACCTCGTCGCCGTCGACGGCCACGACCGACACGGCCCCGGGGTGGCGGACCACGTCGCGGAGGAACCGCTGGCCGTCGTCGGTCTCGAACTCCGCGTCGTAGAACCCGACGACCTGGCCCTGGTGGACGAGGTGGTCCGCGATGTGGCGGAACCCGCTCACGAGACCGGGCCCGCCGCGGGGACCTCGGCGTCGATCGACTCGGGGGCGTCGGTCAGGTCGATGGTGGGGCGTCGAAACCGATCGGGGTCGACGGCCTCCACCCGTCGCACGGCCGCGGCCACGAGGGCGTCGAACAGCGGGGCCGGTCGGTTGGGACGGGACTTGAGCTCCGGGTGGGCCTGCGTCCCGATGAAGAACGGATGCCCCTCGAGCTCGACGAACTCGACGAGTTGGCCGTCGGGCGAGTTCCCCGACAGGCGGAGGTCCGAACCGTCGAACGTGGAGCGATACCGCGGGTTGAACTCGTAGCGATGGCGGTGACGCTCGGAGATGACGGTCTCGCCGTAGATCTCGGCCACCTGGGAGTCCTCGTCGAGCACGGCCACGTAGGCGCCGAGGCGCATCGTGCCACCCTTCTCGGTGACATCGCGCTGGGAGGCCATCAGGTCGATCACGGGATGCGAGCTGACCCGATCGGCGGTGTCGAACTCCGAGGAGTTGGCGTCGGCCAGGTTGAGCACGTTGCGGGCGAACTCGATCGTCATGACCTGCATGCCGAGGCACAGTCCGAGACACGGGATGCCCTGCTCGCGGGCGAACGTGGCTGCGGCGATCTTGCCCTCGACCCCTCGCTCGCCGAACCCGCCCGGCAGCACCATGGCATCGAGCGTGCCGAGCTTCTCCCCGACGAGCAGGCCCTCGATGTGGTCCGACGGGATCCACTCGATGGTCAGGTCGACCTCGTTCGCGATCGCCGCGTGACGCAACGACTCCGCCACCGAGAGGTACGCGTCGGGCAGGGCGACGTACTTGCCGACGATGCCGATCGTCATCGGGCGCCAGGCGTTGTCACGCTTCGCGATCATCGCCGACCACTCGGTGAGGTCGGGCTCCGCGGCGGTGAGTCGGAGCAGGTCGACCACGGAGGTGTCGAGACCCTCGTCGTGCATGAGCAGCGGGATCTCGTAGAGGCTGGGTGCGTCGATGGCGTTGATGACGTGGCGGGCCTCGACGTCGCAGAGGCGGCTGATCTTGCCGATCAGGTCCTCCGGGAGCGTCCGCTCCGAGCGGCAGACGATGATGTCGGGCTGGATCCCGCGGCTGCGGAGCTCGGTCACAGAGTGCTGCGTCGGCTTGGTCTTCTGTTCCTGGGCCGGTCCGATGAACGGAACGAGCGACACGTGCACATAGCAGACGTTGTCGCGCCCGACGTCGAGACGGAACTGTCGGATCGCTTCGAGGAACGGGAGGATCTCGATGTCGCCGACGGTGCCGCCGACCTCGGTGATCACGACATCGACGTCGTCGGTGGCGAGCTCGGCGATCCGGCGCTTGATCTCGTTCGTGATGTGCGGGATGACCTGCACGGTCTTGCCGAGGTACTCACCCTGGCGCTCGGCCGCGATCACCGACGAGTAGATCGACCCGGTCGTGGCGTTCGAGGCCCGGGTGAGCGGCTCGTCGATGAACCGCTCGTAGTGCCCGAGGTCGAGGTCGGTCTCACCACCGTCGTCGGTGACGAACACCTCACCGTGCTCGAACGGATTCATGGTCCCCGGATCGACGTTGAGATACGGGTCGAGCTTCTGCATCGTCACCCGCAGGCCCCGGGCCTTGAGCAGCCGACCGAGAGAGGATGCGGTCAGGCCCTTGCCGAGCGAGCTGACGACACCCCCGGTCACGAAGATGTGTTTGGTCACGGGTGCCCCTCCGGGATCGATGGACCAGATTGGTCCTGCCTCGTGGCACACCCGCCGCCCGACGGGGGCACCACGTCGGGATCACAACGTATCGCGCTCGATCGGGCGCGACGCGCAGGGTCGGGTCGGTTCCCGCGCGAACGGGACCGTCCGGGACTCAGCCGGCGGGATCGACGACGACGCGGCCCCGGATCCGACCGGCGAGGATCTCGTCGGCGAGTGCGTCGACCTCGGCGAGGCCGACGTCACGGGTGTTGGCGTCGAGGTGGGCGGCGATGTCGTCGTCCATGGCGGTGCCCATCGCGGCCCAGGTGTCGAGCCGCACGTCGCTCGGACACAGGACCGAGTCGATGCCGAGCAGGTCGACACCGCGGAGCAGGAAGGGGATCACTGTGGTGGCGAGCCCGTTCCCGGCGGTGAGCCCGCACGCGGCCACCGCACCGTCGTAGGCCATCTCCGTCAGCACGTTGGCGAGCGTGTCGCCACCGACCGCATCGATGCAGCCCGCCCACCGCTCCGCACCGAGCGGGCGCGTCGGGGCCTCGGCGATGTCGTTGCGATCGATGACGTCGGACGCACCGAGGGCCCGCAGGCCGTCGGCATGGTCGAGCTTCCCGGTCGAGGCGGTGAGATGGTGTCCGGCGCGCGAACCCCAGACGAGCGCCATCGAGCCGACGCCTCCGGACGCGCCGGTGACGAGCAACGACCGTCCCTCGGCGGTGTCGAGGCCCCGCCGTTCCAGTGCACGCAACGCCTGCATGGCGGTGAACCCGGCCGTACCGATCTGCATGGCCTGGCGGGTCGAGATGCTGTCGGGCAGCGGCACGACCCACTCGGCGGGAAGCCGGGCCTTCGTGGCGTACCCGCCCCAGTGGATCTCCCCCATCCGCCGTCCGGTACAGACCACCCGGTCCCCCGGGGAGAAGGCCGGATCGTCCGACGACTCGACCACGCCGGCGAGGTCGACGCCCGGCACGTGCGGGTAGTCCCGCACGAGCCGGCCCAGGCCCCGCAGGATCATCCCGTCCTTGTAGTTGAGCGACGACGCCTCGACGGCGATCGTCACCTCCCCGGCGGGAAGCCGGGCGTCGTCCAGATCGGTGATCGCGGCGGCGACACCGTCATCGGTTCGGTCGAGCAGCAGAGCACGGAACATGGCCGGAACCTAGGGGCGCCGCCACGCCGGCTGCCAGCCCGGCGGGCTCAGGCCGTCACCCGGCGCCGGAGCAACCACCCGCCGAGCGCGGCGAGGGCGGCGGCGTAGATCACGAGCACCCCCACGTTCGCGCCGATGTCGGTGAGCCCGGCGCCCGAGAAGACGACGTCGAGCCAACCGTCGACCGCCCACCGGTGGGGCGTGAAGCGGCTGGCGGTGTCGAGGCCCGCCGGGAAGATCTCCGCCGGCACCATGCACCCGCCGAGTGCCGCGAGCACCAGGGCGATGGGTGCTGCGGCCGAGTCGGCCTGATCGCGGCTGGCGAACGCGGCGCCTCCGAGCAGGCCGGCACCGGCGCCGACCGCCGAGAACGAGAGCAACAACGCCAGCGCGGCGAGCGGATCTCCCCAGTCGACCCCGAAGCCGATCCCTCCCACGGCCAGCACGAGCACCGACTGGAGCAACGAGATCGCGAACCAGGTCCCGGCGAGGCCGAGCACCATCTCGACCCCTCCGACGGGTCCGCTGAGCACGCGGCGCAACACGCCGTTCTCCCGTGCCACGACGATCGTGGCCGCGGAGGTGAGTGCCGTGATGAACGCGAACAGGACGAGCTCCTGGGCGGAGACGAGGGCGAAGTCGCTGTTTCCCTGGAAGCGGCCGTCGGCGACCACCTCGACGGGCACGCCCGACCCACCGCCGTCCAACACGTCCGCCACGACACCGACGGCGGCCCGACCGGCCGCCGAGTCCGGAAGGCTCAGCGTGGCGATGCGGTCGTCACCGAAGCGGAGCCCGAGGTCGATGCGCTGCGTACGCACGGCCGAGCGCAGCGCATCGTCGTCTCCGAAGGTGACGAGGCGGAGCCGGTCATCGGCGTCGAGCGCGGCGACCGCTCCCGGATCGGCGCCCTCGACCACACCCACGGCGGCCGCACGGGATCCGCCGAAGGTCACGCCGAGGATCGTGATGAGCAGCACGGGCAGCGCCACGGTGAAGAACAGGGCCGTCCGGTCGCGGGCGAGCTGTCGGAACGCCGCCGCGACGAACGCGAGCACGGTCCGCATCACGGTGCGACCACCCGTTGGACCCGAGCGAGCCCGGCGGCGCCGAAGCCGACGGCGAACACGAGCAGGACGGCAGCGACGACGGCGATCGAGCCGACCGACGCCGAGTCGGTCGAGAGCTGGACGAACCCGTCGAGCGCCCAACCGTTCGGGGTGAGCCGGCGCAGCTGTCGGAGGCGATCGGGCATCGCTCCCGGGCTGACGAGGTTGCCGCCGAGCAGGGCGAGGCCGAAGGCGACGACCGACGACAGGGTCTCGGCCTGGCGCGCCGTCGACGCGAACGACGCGACGAACGTGGCGATCCCGGCCAGGGCCGCGACGGAGGCGAGGATCAACACGATCACCCCGGCCGGCGCACCCCAGGCCGCGTCCGCCATGACGGTCGTGACGACCCAGGCGGCGGCGAACCCGGCCACCGAGAGCACGAAGACCGCCAGCACCTTGCCGGCCACCAGCGCGGCCGGCGAGATCGAGGTCGAGAGCAGTCGGGCGAGGGTGCCGTCTTCGCGCTCGGCGAGGAGTGACTGCGCCGCGAGTGAGGTCGTGAAGAAGAGGAACAGCAACGGCATCGCCGCCCCGTAGTAGGCCGCGAGCGACAGCTCCCGCCCGCCGAGGGCCTCTGGCTCGAGCGGTCGCGATGTCGCCGGTGTCTCGCCGAGCAGGGAGTCCTGCACCCCGTTGCCGACCGCCTCGGCGACGGCGGCCGAGATCGGGCGGTCGGTCCGGGTGAACACGACGAGGTCGACGGCGACGGGATCGCGCAGGACGACCGCGGCGCCGACCTCGTCGTCGTCGACCGCCCGACGCGCCGAGGCCTCGTCGGCGAAGGCTTCGTAGCGGACCTCCGGACCGTCGTCGGGTGCGTTCGCGGTGGCCCGGGCGATGAACTCCTCCGTCGCCGGTCCGGCGGCGACACCCACGGACACGCCACCGCCTCCGCCGCCGGACAGCATCAGCCCGAACAGCACGGCGAGGCCGACCGGGCCGGCGAAGCCGACGACGAACGCCGACCGGTTGCGGATCCGCCGGACCAGATCGAGCCAGGCGACGTCGAGGATCTGGCGGAGCATCATCCGATCAGTCCCGGAGTGCCCGACCGGTGAGATCGAGGAACACGCTCTCGAGGTCGGCCTGATCGACGGCGACGCCGGCGACCGATGCGCCGGCGTCGGTGGCGGCGACGATCACCGGGGCGATCACGGCGTTCGGACGCTCGGTGACCACGTCGAGCGTCGCACCGCTGAGATCGGCCGAGCCGACCCCGTCGACCCCACGGACGGCGCTGACGACGGCGTCGCCCGCACCGTCCGCCAGATCGATGCGGACACGAGCGGCGTCACCGAGGCCGGCGACCAGTTCGGCGCGGGTCCCCTCGGCGAGGAGCCGTCCGGCGTCGATGATCCCGATCCGATCGCACAGTCGCTCGGCTTCCTCCATGTAGTGCGTGGTGTAGATCACGGCGAGGCCTTCGCCGCCCAGGGCGTCGACGGCGTCGAGGATCTGGTTCCGGCTCTGCGGGTCGACGCCGACGGTGGGTTCGTCGAGGATCAGCAGCTTCGGGCCGTGCAGGAGTCCGACGGCGATGTTGAGGCGCCGCTGCATGCCACCGGAGAACTCCCGACTGAGATCGTCGGCACGGTCGGTGAGCGCCACCACCTCGAGCACCCGATCGATGGCGGTGTCGAGTTCGGAACCGGCGAGGCCCTGGATCCTGCCGAAGAACCGGAGGTTCTCCCGCGCGGTCAGGTCCGCGTAGACGGCGAGCTCCTGGGGAACGAGCCCGAGATCCCGCTTCGCGTCGCGGGTGCGGTGATCGATCGACCGCCCGTCCAGCTCCACGATCCCCGAGTCCGAGCGGAGGATGCCGCAGATCATCGAGATCGTCGTGGTCTTCCCGGAGCCGTTGGGCCCGAGCAGTCCGTAGGTCTCCCCCGCAGCGACGTCGAACGACAGTCCGTCGACCGCCGTCCGGTCGCCGAACGACCGCTCGAGATCACGCACACGCAGCACGAGCCGGAACGTAGCAGTGACCGGATCGACGGTGACCCGTCGGGTCGACGACGAGATGGCGGGCAGGGCGTGCGGCGGGCCACGATGGGTCCATGACGGCCATCGAGATCACCGCTGACGCCGCCGAGCAGGGGTTCGACCCCGCCCGGCTCGCCCGAGTCGACGACTTCATCCGGGAGCGCTACCTCGACACGGGCCGCTACCCGGGGTTCGGTCTCGCCGTCGCCCGTGGCGGTGAGGTGGTGCACCTGTCGTCCCAGGGCCATCGCCGGGTCGACGGCGCGATCCCCTGGACCGACGAGACGGTGGTGCGGCTCTACTCGATGTCGAAGCCGATCACCTCGGTGGCGCTGATGATCCTCGCCGAGCGGGCGATGCTGTCCCTCAACGACGACGTCGGCTCCCACCTCGACGGTTGGAACGACCTGCGGGTGTGGGTCGACGGGACGACGCAGCACTACGGGACCCGGACAGCCGAACGGCCGATGCGGGTCAAGGACCTCCTCACCCACACCTCGGGGCTCACCTACGGGTGGATGGGCCGCCATCCCGTCGACGGGTTGTACCGGCGGCGCCGGGTCGACACGAGCCCGCAGAACGGCACCCTCGCCGACTTCACGGCCGCGCTCGCGGAGATGCCCCTGCTGTTCGATCCGGGCAGTCAGTGGTCGTACTCGGTGGCCACCGACGTCGTGGGTGCGCTGGTCGAGGTCGTCTCGGGCGTCCCCTACGACGAGTTCCTGCGCACCGAGATCTTCGAGCCGCTCGGCATGCACGACATCGGATTCACGGTCAGCGACGAGCAGGCCGAACGGTTCGCCGCCAACTACGCCGTCCCGGCGTTGAGCCCGTTCGGTGTGCCCGAGGGCGCGAACGGCGACGACGCCGTCGAGATCGACCGCGGCGGCGACACCTCGCCGTATCGCCGGCCGGCGACGTTCTTCTCGGGTGGTGGCGGTCTCTGCGGCACCATGGGCGACTACCACCGCTTCTGCCAGATGCTGGCCAACGGCGGGGAACTCGACGGGCGTCGGATCCTGTCGCCGCTGACCGTGGCCAACATGGCGAGCAACCACATGCCGGGCGACGTCGACCTCGCGGCGATGGGACAGCCCGTGTTCTCCGAGACCCGCTACGACGGCATCGGCTTCGGGCTCGGCTTCTCGGTGGTGATCGACCCGCCCGCCACCGGCCTCACCCAGCCCGCCGGCTCGTTCGCCTGGGGCGGTGCGGCCTCGACGTTGTTCTGGATCGACCCCGTCGAGGATCTCCACGTGATCGGCCTGACCCAGCTCATGCCGTCGTCGGCCTACGCGATCCGGGACGAGCTCAAGCAGCTCGTCTACGCGGCGATCGTCGAGTGAGCGGCGGCATGCTCGTGCCGTGAACCTGCTCGCCCACATGGCCGTCGCCGAACGGCTCGATGCCGATCCGGACGTGCTGCTCGGCTCGGCGCTGCCCGACATCGCCTCGGCGGGCCGATGCCGGCTGGCCTCGGTGTCCGGCGTCGACGGCGTCGACACCGGCGTGCGACTCCATCACCGCACCGACGACGTGTTCCATGGGCTGGGTTGGTTCACCGACCTGCAGCGGCGACTCGCCACCGACCTCCGGACGGCCGGCATGGGCCGCGGCCCCCGGCGTGCGACGGCGCACGTCGGCGTCGAACTGCTCCTCGACGGTGCCCTCGAGTCCGATGCCGGGTTCCTCGACCGCACCGAGCTCGCCTTCGCCCGGCTGCGCCCACACCACGACCGGATCTCGGACATGGCCGCCGACGGCCATCAGGACCGATGGCGGGCGCACCTCGAGTGGATCGACGGTCGCACCCCACCGCGGGACGGGCTCGACGCTCAGGCCGTCGCCCGTCGACTCGAACGCATCTGCGCTCGCCGCCCCCGCCTCGCGTTCGTCGAGGGCGACGTCGAACGAGCGACCGTCGCTCTGGCCGAGGTGGCCGACCTCATCGCCGCGGAGGCCACCGGGGTCGTGGCCGATGTGGTGGCGGAGCTCAGTGCGAGGGATCGCGGAGCACGTCACCACAACGGTGATTGAGCGTCCGCAGCACCCGGAGCTCCCGGTGGTGATCGAGCAGGCTCACCGTCGCGGTCTCGAGCTTGAAGCGGCGTCCTTCGATGGCCGGAAGGCCGCACCATCTCGCGATGAGGATCGACAGGAAGTGGCCGTGGGCGAACACGGCCACATCGCCACCACCGTGTTCGACACCGAGCCGGGCGATGGCCCGGTCCGCCCGGGCACCGACCTCCTCGACCGACTCGCCGTCGGCGACGTCGGTCGTCCAGATCGACCAGTCGGGATCGGACTCGCGGTTGTCGAGGGTGCGGGTGCCTTCCCAGACGCCGTAGTCCCACTCCATCAGGTCGTCGTCGAACTCGATCCCGGGTCCGAGATCGACGAGCTCGGCGGTCGTGCGGGCACGGAGCAGGGGTGAGCTGACCACGCGGGCGATGTCCCACCCCTCGAGCGTCCGCCGGGCGGCTTCGGCCTCGGAACGGCCGACCTCCGTGAGCCCGATGTCGGTGCGGCCCGTGTGTTGGCCGGAGCGGCTCCACTCCGTCTGGCCGTGTCGGACCAGGACGAGACGACCGGGTTGCTCGGGAACGTTCATGACCGGACCTCCGCCCGAAGCGCCGCCGCTTCGTCGAGGAGCTCGTCGGCGTGGGATCGGGCCGCCGTCGAGTCGGGCTGGCCCGACAGCATTCTCGCGAGTTCGACCGGCCGTTCGTCGTCGGCCAGCAACCGGGCCTCCGACACCGTGTCGTCCGAGCCCTGACGCTTCACCACCGCGAGGTGCGCATCGGCGAAGGCGGCGACCTGGGCGAGGTGGGTGACGACGAGGATCTGATGGCGGTCGCCGAGCTTGGCGAGTGCCCGCCCGACGGCGATGCCGGCCTGCCCACCGATCCCGGCATCGACCTCGTCGAACACGAGGATCGGCGGGGCTTCGGACAGGACGCTGCGCAAGGCGAGCATCGTGCGGGCGAGTTCGCCGCCGGAAGCCACCTTGCTGAGCGGCTGGAGCGGGGAGCCCGGGTTGGCGGCGAGCTGGAAGGTGACCTCCTCCCCCGCGGCGCCGTCGACGTCGACACCGACACTGGCATGGGGCATCGCGAGATCCGGCAGGAAGGCCTGGATGGCGGCGGCGAGGTCGGGGGCGGCACCGAGCCGCTCGGCCCGGAGCACCGCCCGTGCGGCCGACAGTGCCGCCTCGGCGTCGGTCCGGGCGGCGTCGAGGGCCGCGGCGCGGGCATCGTGGCCGAGCAGGGCGTCGAGCTCGGCCTGGAGACGGGCGTGCTCGGTGATCACCGCGCCCAGATCGTCGCCGTACTTGCGGCACAGTTCCCGCAGCTGACGGCGACGGGCCTGGACCCGCTCGAGGGCCTCGGGGTCGGGCTCGATCGACTCGAGCAGCGCCCGCGCCGCATCGGCGGCCTCGTCGAGCTCGACGAGCGCCGCATTCAGCCGCTCGACGACGGGTTGGAAGATCCGGCCGTCGTGAAGCGACGCCACGAGGCCGGCCACGACGTCTCGCGGGGAGTCGTCCTCGGTGAGTGCCGCGTTCACCCGGCCGGCCGCTTCCTGGTGATCGACCGCACCGGCGAGATCGTCCTCGGTCTCGGCGAGACGGTCGTCCTCGTCGGCCGCGCCCAGACCGGCGGCGTCGAGCTCGTCGACCTGGTAGCGGAGCAGATCGATCTCACGGGCCCGGGAGCGTTCGTCGCCCCCCAGCTCGGCCAGCTCCGCGTCGACGGCGGCGAGCTGACGCCGTGCCGCCTCGACCGGTTCGGCATCGGCCCGGGCGAACGCGTCGAGCGCCGCCCGCTGCGCGTCGACCCCGAGCAGTGACTGGTGGGCGTGCTGACCGTGCAGATCGACGAGCCGCGCACCGAGTTCGGCGAGTCGGGCGGCGGTGACGGGCCGCCCGTCGACGTAGGCACGCGACCGACCGTCGGAGGGCACGACCCGGGTGAGGACGACCTCGTCGCCGTCGAGATCGAATCGGCCGTCGACCACCGCCTCCTCGGCACCGGGTCGGACCAGACCCGGATCGGCCCGTCCCCCCATGAGCAGGGTGATGGCGTCGACGATGAGGGTCTTGCCGGCCCCGGTCTCCCCGGTGAGCGCGATCATCCCGAGCGGGAGGCGGATCGTGAGGTGTTCGATGACGCCGAGGTTCGAGACGGCGAGTTCGTGCAGCATGGCGTGTGGCTCCGGCGGGATCCCACGGAGGGTGGGGATCGGGTGCGCGGCCGTCGGGGTGACGGCGAGACCGTCAACCTACCGAACCCCACCGACAGCCGGCCGGACGGGGTTCAGCGGTCGCCGAGGCCGAACTTGTCCTGGAGCACCTCGAAGAAGTTCCGCGGGCCGTCGACGACGAAGCGGGCGGTCTCCGACGCACGGCGGCACACCACGGTGTCACCCGGCTCGACCTGGCCCACCACCACACCGTCGACCACGACCACCGCGCCGCGATACCCCTCCACGCGCACGCCCACCTCGGTCTCCGGCTTCAGGACCACGGTGCGGTCGAACACCGAGTGCGCGGCGACGGGGGTGACGAGCAGGGCGGCGAAGTCGGGGGCGACGACGGGCCCACCGGCCGACATCGAGTACGCCGTCGAGCCCGTCGGGGTGGCGATGATCAAGCCATCGGCGAGGTAGGTCGGTGAGAAGCGGCCGTCGATGTCGACGGCGAGGCGGACGGTGCGCCCGGATTCGCCACGCTCGACCACGGCCTCGTTGAGGGCCAGCCCGAGCCGCCGGTCGGGGCCGTCGGCACAGGCGACGCTGACCTCGATCAGCATGCGCTCCTCGATCTGGAGCTCGCCGGCCTCCCAGGCGGTGAGGGTCTCGACGAGACGATCGGGCTCGACCTCGGTGAGGTAGCCCAGCTGACCGGCGTTCACCCCGAGGACCGGCACGCCGTGGGCGGCGACGAGGGCGGTGGTCCGCAGCATCGTGCCGTCGCCGCCGAGGCTGAGGCAGCCGTCGAGCGGGCGACCGTCGTGGACGGCCAGCTCGTCGACACCCAGGTCGGGCCGGCCCACCAGCTCGGCGTCGCTGTGGGGCAGGTGGATCGTGACGTTCCGCTCGCCGGCCCAGGCCATGGCCTGGGCGGCGAGCTGCACGACCTCCGGGCGATGGTGGTGCACGGTGATTCCGAGCGATTGCATCACGGCGTGACCTCCCGGGCCTCGGCCACCACGGCATCGAGCGACTCGAGCACCTCGTCGGGGTCGAGCGCATCCACCCCGTCGGGGCGCAGATGCATCACGAACTCGACGTTGCCGTTCGTGCCGGGGACGGCGGAGACCATGACCCCCAGCATGGCAGCCCCACGCTGTCGAGCGTCGGCTTCGACCTCGCCGAGGACCCGTCGCCAGATCGTCGGGTCGGTGATGATGCCCCGCCCCTTCGACGCCTCGTCCCGGCCCGCCTCGAACTGCGGCTTGACGAGGACGAGCAGTTCGCCGTCCTGAGCGGTGAGCTGCGTGAGCGCGTCCATCACCTTGGTGAGCGAGATGAAGGACACGTCGGTCACGGTGAGCGAGAACCGCCCGACTTCACCGACCTCGACCCGCCGGATGTCGGTCTGTTCACGCACCTCGACCCGATCGTCGGCGCGGATGCGCTCGTGGAGCTGGTGGGTTCCCACATCGACGGCGAGCACGGTCGTGGCGCCTCGCTGGAGCAGGCAGTCGGTGAACCCTCCGGTCGACGACCCCGCGTCGAGGCACCGACGTCCGGACGGATCGACACCGAAGTGGTCGAGCGCGGCGGCGAGCTTGCCACCCGCCCGGCTGACGAACGGCGGTGGTGGTGCGACGAGTTCGATGGCCTCGGCGCCGTCGACCTGGCGGGCCGGCTTCGTCGCCGAGGATCCGCCGACGAGCACGTCTCCGCCCTCGATCAGGCGCCGGGCCGCCTCGCGACTCGGGGCGAGCCCACGCCGGACGAGTTCGACATCGAGACGGCGACGGGTCACGCGACCAGCCTGCTCGGTGCCGGCCTCGGCCACAACCGGGCCCGGACGCGCCGGTGCCCGACCCACGAGGGGTCGGGCACCGGGTGGTCGGTGACCGGTGCGGGGGACGACACCGACACCGACGAGATGGGGTGCTCAGGCCTTGGTGGTGGCGGCCTTCTTGGCCGGGGCCTTCTTGGCGGCGGGGGCCTTGGCGGCCGGCTTCTTGGCCGGGGCCTTCTTGGCGGCCGGCTTCTTCGCAGCGGGCTTCTTCGCGGCCGGCTTCTCGGCCGGCGAGGCGAGCGCATCGACCTTGGCGGTGAGGGCGTCGACCTCGGCCTTGGTGGCCGGGGTCAGCCCCACGAGCTGGATGCGGGCGTCCGCGACGACCTTCTCGACCTGCGAGGGCACAGCGGCGAGCTGCGAGGGCACAGCCGCGAGCTGCGACGGGAACTCGTCGAGCTGGGTGCGGGCGTCGGCCATGGCCTTCTCGACCTGACCGGGCACGGCGGCGACCTGGGTGCGGGCATCCGCGACGACCTGCTCGAGCTGGGCGGGGAGCGACTGCACGTCGGCGATGCGGGCCTCGACGAGGGGGCGGACGACGTCGTCGAGCTGCTTGATGATCGCCTCGAACTGCTCGCGGGACTCGTCGATGGTCTTGCGACCCTGATCGAGGGCGGAGCCGATGGCGGGGGGAAGGGTTTCGGCGTTGATCATGTGGATCATCATACGGATGCACGCAGATGCTTGCAATAGTTAGCACCTGTGATCTGTGACACACACGGCATCCGCCTACCGTGGGGACGTGTTCCCGCTCCGAGACGAGAACCCGACCACACGCCGCCCCATCGTCACCCTCGCGATCCTGGCACTCTGCGCCTTCGCGTGGTTCGGCCCCCAGCAGGGGCTCTCCGAGCCGATGACGGTGGACGGCGGCGAGTTGCCGACGATCGACGAGCAGACCGCGTTCACCTTCGAACAGGCCGTGATCCCGTGTGAGCTCACCACCGGCGAAGCCCTGAGCGCGGCGGAGATCACCTCGACGCTGCGTGGCGCGGGCACCTGCGTCGACGGGGACGACCCCTTCGTCGCCGACAAGAACGTCTGGCTCGCCGCGATCACGTCGATCTTCCTCCACGGAAGCCTGATGCACCTGCTCGGCAATCTGTGGTTCCTGTGGATCTTCGGCAACAACATCGAGGACCGGCTCGGGGCGATCCCCTTCACGGTCTTCTACCTGGTCGGCGGCGTCGTGGCCACGCTCGGCCACGTGATGGTCCAGCCGTCATCCACGATCCCGCTGGTCGGTGCGTCGGGAGCGATCGCGGCGGTCATGGGCGCCTATGCGGTCTGGTTCCCGGACGCGCCGATCCGCACCTTCGCGCTGTTCGCCCTCGTCGACATCCGCGCCCGCTGGTACCTCCTGGTCTGGTTCGTCTTCCAGTTCTTCACCGGGAGCGACAGCCGCGTGGCCTGGGTGGCCCACGTCGCCGGCTTCGTGTTCGGCCTGTTCATCGCCGGCGTCATCCGGGTCACCCGGCCCGAACGAGTCGGCCCGACACGGCCCGACCAGGTCGACGTCCTCGATTCCACGGGTGGCATCGGGCGGGGTCCACTCCCCCATCCGAGCGACCGGTTCCGCCGGACCGACGGGCCCTTCACCGGCTGATCGTCAGCCGTCGGCGAGCTCGAACCGGAGCCGGTCGCGGGCCCGAGCGACACGGGAGCGGATCGTGCCCACCGCACATCCCGCCTCGGCCGCCGCCTCCTCATAGGTCAGACCCGCCAGCTGCGTGGCGGCGAAGGCCGCCCGCTGATCCGGGTCGAGACAGGCGAGCAGATTCTCGACCCCGATCGTGGTCGGCAGGTCGCCCCCTTCCTCGCCGCCGACCATCCGCGCCGCCAGACGTTCCTGCCGCCGTCGACGACGGAGGTGGTCGACACAGACCGATCGGGTGACCCGGCGCGCCCAGCCCTCCAGCGAGCCGTCACTCCGGAAGCCGGGAAGCGACCGGACGATGCGCTCCATGGCGTCCTGGGCGACGTCGGGAGCCGCGTCGCGCTCCACACTGCGCCGACAGACCGCCTGCACGGTCGGCCAGAGCGCGGCGGCGAGTGCCGCCAGTGCCCACTCCTCGCCGGCCACGGCTGCTGCGACGTCCACCAGATCCCACTCCGCCACGATGTTCATGACGCCATGTTCGGCCGCCCGGGTGGTGCGTCGTGTCCGCCGACACCGCTTCGACGCGACGTCGACGGTCTGTGACGAATCGGTCTCGGCTCGTGACGAACCGACGACACCGCCGTCATCGGGACGACGGTCGAGCAGCCTCAGCCGAGTTCGGCCACCGCCGCCGCCAGATCATCGACCTCCCGATGCACGGCGACATCGGACTGGTCACCGTCGTCGACCCGGATGCCCGAGCGAACGTGGACGAACCGGGCGCCGAGCTCGGCGGCGAACCGCCCGTCGGTCGACCGTCGGTCGCCGACCATCACGAGGTCGTCGAGGTCGGCGCCGCGAGCGGCGAGCCGGGCCCGGGCCAGATCGGCCATCGGGCGGTTCGGCTTCCCGGCCACGACTGCCAGCGTCGCGGTCGCCCGCTCGACGGCGGCGACGACCGCCCCCGCCCCGGGGAGCGGCTCGGTGTCGGTCGGGAACGTCGGGTCGGTGTTCGACGCGATCAGCCGGGCGCCGGCCAACACGGAGCGCACCGCGGCACCGAGGCGGGCGTAGGAGAGGTCCTTGTCGAGACCGACGAGGCAGACGTCGGCCGCCTCGACGGACGGCGCTCGATCCAGCTCGAGCACCTGGGCACCGCGAGCGGCGACCGCGGAGCGGAGCCCCGGCCCACCGAGCACGACGGCCCGCTCCCCCGCATCGACCAGCGACGCGGCGGCGAGGGCCGAGGTGATCGCCCGGCCCTCGGTGTCGGCGACGCCCATGGCCGCCAGGCGGGCTTCGTGGGTGCCGGGTTCGGCCCAGGCGTTGTTCGTGGCGAACAGGACCTGATCGCCACGCCCCAGCAACGCGTTGACGGCCGCAACCGACCCGGGGATCTCGACGGCGCCTCGCCAGAGGACACCATCGAGATCGAGAACCCAGGCGGTCACGACCGTCGACGTGTGCGTTGTGGAAGAGAGACGATCAGGCGATCGTCACGGCGTCGTCCAGGTACACGTCCTGGACGGCGTTGAGCAGTTCGACACCCTCGCCGACCGGACGCTGGAACGCCTTCCGCCCGAGGATGAGGCCCGAGCCACCGGCCCGCTTGTTGACCACGGCGGTGGTGACGGCCTCGGCGAGATCGCTCTCACCACCGGAGGCGCCACCGGAGTTGATGAGCCCGGCCCGACCCATGTAGCAGTTCGCGACCTGCCAACGGGTGAGATCGATCGGGTTCTCGGTGGTGTAGGTGTCGTAGACCATGTCGTGGGTCTTGCCGAAGCCGACGGCGTTGTAGCCACCGTTGTTCTCGGGCAGCTTCTGCTTGATGATGTCGGCCTGGATCGTGACACCGATGTGGTTGGCCTGCGAGGTGAGGTCGGCCGACACGTGGTAGTCGGTGCCGTCCTTCTTGAAGCCCGAGTTGCGGGTGTAGCACCACAGCACGGTGAACATGCCGAGCTCGTGAGCGAGGGCGAAGGCCTCGGAGACTTCCTGGATCTGCCGGTTGGAGTCCTCGGAGCCGAAGTAGATGGTGGCGCCGATACCGGCGGCACCGAGATCCCAGGCCTGCTGCACCGAACCGAACATGATCTGGTCGTGCGTCTCGGGGTAGGTGAGCAGCTCGTTGTGATTGATCTTCACGATGAACGGGATGCGGTGGGCCCAGCGACGGCTCGTCATCGCGAGCACACCGAAGGTCGAGGCGACGGCATTGCAGCCACCCTCGACGGCGAGCTCGACGATCTTGGCCGGATCGAAGTAGTCCGGGTTGGGCGAGAACGAGGCCGCGGCCGAGTGCTCGATGCCCTGGTCGACCGGAAGGATCGAGATGTACCCGGTGCCACCGAGGCGACCGTGGTCGTACAGGCTCTGCAGGCTGCGCAGCACCTGCGGAGTGCGATCGGTCTGCTCGAAGACCCGCTCGATGAAGTCGGGGCCGGGCAGATGGAGCCGGTCGGCGGAGATGCCCGAGCACTCGTGCTCGAGGAGATTGGCGGCGTTGTCGCCGAGGAGCTTTGCGATGTCCACGTCAGGAACCTCTGATGCGTGCGGGTGGAACGGATGCCGGAGCAACACTGCTCTCATCGGCAGGCTACGCACTTCGCTGAGCGCCGAGGTGCATCCCGCCCCCGCAGATGGGCGGATCTCCGCTCCGCCGGGTCCGGCGGTCAGCGGCTGCGGTTGAGCTCGATCGCCCGATCCTGGAGCCCCTGGATCTCCGTTCGGAGCAGCTCCATGTAGGGCCCGAGCTCCTTGCGTCGGCTCGTCGGCGGTGGGTCGAGGGGTTCCCCGACGACCACGGCCACGGGATGCCGGCCGGGGCGAGACGAACCCGGGCCGAGCACGTTGCCGGTGCCGTCGATGCCGATGGGCAGGATCTTCGCTCCCGCCTTGGCGGCGAGGAACGCGATGCCGTCGAACAACTCCCCGACCTCGTCGCCGGTCTGGCGGGTCCCCTCCGGGAACACGATCATCATCTCGTCGTTCTTGAGGATGTCGATCGCGGCACGCATCGACTCGAGGTCGGCCTCGCCGCGGCGGGTCGGGAAGGCGCCGAGTGCGGCGATGACCCACCGGAAGACGGGGTTGGCGAACAGCGATTCCTTGGCGAGTGCCCGGAGGCGGCGCTCGCCGAGCCCGCCGAGTACCACGGTGTCGAGGTGGCTCCGGTGCACGGGAGCGACGAGCACCGGGCCCGGCGTGGCCAGTCGCTCTCGCCCTTCGACCCGCACCGACACGAACGGCAGCACGGTCACCCGGACGATGCGCTGCACCGTCCGGTAGAACCACAGCGCCCGACGGGAGGAACCGAGACGCTGGACATTCGCCCGCATCTCCATGGTGGCGTCGTCCGGCACGGGATCAGCCCAGTGCGTCCGCCCGCTCGGCGGCATCGCCGAACGAGGGATCGGCTTCGGCCACCGCGGTGAACCGTCGACGCGCCGTCACGACGTCGCCGGCTCGTTCGTACAAGTCGGCGAGCATGTACCAGCGGCGGAGGTGGTGGAACTGCGGTCGCTTCCCGGCCTTCGGGGCCTTCTCCAACATCCGGATGGCGTCCTGGAGTCGCCCCTGGTCGGCGAGCGACCCGGCGGCGACGAGTCGTCCTTCTTCGAGCAACCCGGGCTCCGGGGACTCGGCCCCGAGCTCGGCCCAGAGCTCGGCGACGAGCGAGTGGCGACCGAGGGCACGATGAGCGTCGGCCAGGACGGGGTGCTGCTCCACCGAGCCGGTGAGCAGCCGGAACCGCTCGAGGTCGACGATCGCGCCCTTCCAGTCACCGAGCCGGTACTTCGTCAGTCCGCTCAGCTCGAGGACCTCGGGGACATCGGGTGCCAACCGCTCGATCGAGGCGAGCTTCTGCTTCGCTTCACCGAACCGTTCCCGTTGGAAGTCATCCGCAGCGGACGACAGCCGCTGCTGCAGCTTGCGCTTCGTGTCCGGCGCCACGGAGCCGAAGCTCACGGCCTCGATCTCGGGCGCGAACGAACGTTCACGCTTCTTCGCCGGCCGCCTCGGTGCGTCGTCGTCGACTCGCTCGAACTGCACCTCGTCGTGGGCGCCGTGATCGACGGCGTCGATGTCGAACTGCCGCCGCCCCAGCTTGCGCGGGCCGTTCGCCGGACGATCACGACCACCACGTCCCTGACCCTGACGTTCACCTCGAGGTGCGGCCGGCTTCCGGCCGGGGTTCCCCCGTCCGCGTCGCGGTCCTGCACCGGGGCGTCCATCCCCGGAACGACCCGAACCGTCTCCATCGCGCCCTCGTGAGCTCGACGAACCACGTCCCCGACCGCCGGCCGGACGACCCGAGCGTTCGTCACCCGACCCACCCGGGCCACGGCGCCGCCGATCACCGGAGCCGGCACCGCCGCTCCTCGAACGGCCGCCCGACGGTGCGCCGCGGCGCCCTCGATCGCTGTCACGGCCACGCCGGTCCTCTGCCATCCGGACAGGCTAGGAGGGGAAAACGACGAAAGGGAGCCCCGGAGGGCTCCCTTTCAATGAGAAATCTGGCGGCGACCTACTCTCCCAGGGACTCCCGTCCCAAGTACCATCGGC